>NZ_SAUN01000001.1:311323-622647 GCF_004011505.1 Nonomuraea polychroma | reverse complement strand
GCCGCTCGATCGCCTCGGGGTCGCCCTGCTGCTTGGTGGAGGCCCGGTAGTGCCCCGCCTTGGGGATGCGTGCCTTCTCCAGGGGCACCTTCGCGTCGAGCACGTCACGCGGGATCTCCAGGAAGGAGGGGCCGGGCGCGCCGTGGTAGCACTCGCGGAAGGCCATGGACACGATGTCCGCCACCCGCTCCGTGCTGGGCACCGTGGCGGCGAACTTGGTGATCGGGGTCATCATGTCCACGTGCGGCAGGTCCTGGAGTGAGCCCATCTTGTGCTGGCTCAGCGCGCCCTGGCCGCCGATGAGCAACATCGGGCTCTCCGCGCGGAAAGCGTTGGCCACGCCGGTCACCGCGTCGGTCGTGCCGGGTCCGGCGGTGACGACCGCGCAACCGGGCTTGCCGGTGATACGGGCGTAGCCGTCGGCGGCGTGCGCGGCCACCTGCTCATGGCGTACGTCGATGACCTCGATGCCCTCATCGACACAGCCGTCGTAGATGTCGATGATGTGGCCGCCGCAGAGCGTGTAGATCACGTCCACGCCCTCGGCTTTGAGTGCCTTGGCTACGAGATGACCGCCAGAGATCGTTTCCGACATTGTGCCACCCTTTCCGGCGACGAAGCTCGCTGTCTTCCGCATACTGCATACCGTATGAAGGCAATAGTTACTCCGCCCCGATCGGCCTGTCTAGTCCCCTGGGGGCAACTCGATCAGCTCCACCTGCTCGCCGGACCACCCCGGAGGGACCACGGCCAGGGCCTCGGCCAGCGCCGCTCCCCAGAGCGATCCCGGCCCGTCGTGCCCAACGGGAACGGCTCCCCGGCCGGTTCTCCTGACCGGCACGAGGCGGGTGTCGCGGGGATGCGCTCGCACGGTCCCGGCCAGCGCGCTGGTCTCCACTGGCCGTGACGAGGCGCCCCCTCTCCTCCCGGCGAGACCGTGCAGGATCGGGGCGAGCAGGGTGAGTGAGGCCGCCAGCGCCGCGAAGGGATTGCCCGGCAGGCCGGCCACCAGCGCGCCGCCCGGGAGGCGGGCGAGCAGTTGCGGGTGCCCGGGCCGCACGGCGACGCCGTCGACGAAGACGTCGGCGTCGAGGTCGCCGAGCACGGCGCGGAGATGATCGGCGGGCCCTTTGGACGAGGCCCCGCACACCACGATGACGTCAGCCGAGGCGGCAAGCGCGGCACGGAGCGGGGCGGCGCCATCGGGCAGCCGGACGCCGCCGGTCACGCGACCTCCGGCCCACTCCACCAGGCCCGGCAGGAACGGGCCGATCGCGTCGCGCACCCGGCCTGGCCCCGGCAGCCCGTGCTGCACGACCTCGTCTCCCGTGACCAGGACCGTCACGCGCGGCTTGGGCCGTACCAGCAGCTCGTCATGGCCCAGGGCGGCGGCCAGGCCGAGCGCGACCGGCGTCACCACCGCGCCCGTTCCCAGCACCACGGCGCCCTCGGCGATGTCCTCACCGCGCCGCCGGATGTGGCGGCCCGGCTCGGCGGGCCCGTCCACCCACACCTCTGCGGGCACGCCGTGCGCCGCCCGCATCCGCGGCACCGTCACGGGCCCGGTGTGCGGCGGCCCCACGTCCGCCTGCTCGTAGGGCAGCACCGCCTCGGCCCCCGCCGGCGCCGGGGCTCCGGTGGCGATCTCCACCGCCTCCCCCGCCCGCAACTCGCCCGGGTGAAACGTGCCCCCGGCCAGGACATGCCCCACCACCCGCCACGGGCCGTCCCCCGCCACCGCGTAGCCGTCCATCGCCGCCACGTCCACGCCCGGCATCGCCACAAGCGCCGTCAAGGGCGCCGCCAACCGGCATCCCAGCGCCTCTGACAACGGCACCGACAACGGCCCGAGCGGGCGGGCCGCGCCGGCCGCCACGACCCGCGCGGCCTCCCATGACATTGCTTCCACCACTGGTCCATGCCGCACAACGGTCACCGGCACACTTCTTGACCCGCGTTTTTCCATACTGTATACCGAATGCACGATGGCCCAGCGTCCAGACGGGTCATCGCAGGTAGCGGATTCCGCACTTACCGGTGGGCCGCGTTCAGCGGCCCACCGCAGGTGACGGACCCCTCCCTACAATCCGACGCGAGAACGGAGCGCGAGCATGAAGGTCGCTGTTCTTGGCGCCGGCGCCATCGGCGCATACGTGGGGGCCGCCCTCCACAGGGCGGGAGTCGAGGTGCACCTCATCGCGAGAGGCGAGCACCTGCAGGCCATACGTCGCGCCGGTGTGCGGGTGCTCACCCCCAGGGGCGATTTCACCGCCCACCCCCATGCCACCGACGACCCCACCGAGGTCGGGCCGGTGGACCACGTCTTCCTGGGCCTCAAGGCGAACAGTTACGCCTCGGCCGGCCCCATGATCCAGCCGCTTCTGCACGAGACCACGAGCATCATCGCCGCGCAGAACGGCATCCCGTGGTGGTATTTCCACGGGCTCAAGGGCCCCTACGAGGGCTACCGCATCGAGAGCGTCGACCCGGGCGGCGCGGTGACGGCCGCGCTCCCCCTGCACCGAGCCATCGGCTGCGTCGTGTACGCCGCCACCGAGATCGAGCGTCCAGGCGTGATCCGCCACCTGGAAGGCACCCGCTTCTCCATCGGCGAGCCGAACGGCGAGCTGAGCGAGCGGTGCCTGTCCTTCAGCCAGGCCGCGATCAGCGGGGGCCTCAAGTGCCCCGTCGAGCGCGACCTGCGCCGCGACGTGTGGATCAAACTCATGGGCAACATCGCCTTCAACCCGATCAGCGCGCTGGCCAGGGCGACGATGGCCGGGATCTGCCGCCACGACGGCGCCAGGGAGCTGGTCGTGGCCATGATGCAGGAGACGGTGGACGTGGCCAGGCGGGTGGGCTGCGATCCGGGGATCTCCATCGAGCGCCGGCTGAGGGGCGCGGAGAAAGCGGGCGAGCACAAGACGTCCACACTCCAGGACCTGGAGAAGGGCAAGCCACTGGAGCTCGACGTGCTGCTCGCGGCAGTGGTCGAGCTGGCCGACCTGACCGGCGCCGAGGTCCCGACGCTGCGCGCCATCCACGCGGTGAGCGACCTGCTCAACGAGAACCTTGTCCGCGTGGTTTAGTTCGGCATACCGTAGCCTGTATACAGAATGGAGGGATCGTGAGCTATGGCCGCCTGACCCATCCACTGGTGCGTGAGAACGGCGTGCTGCGCCGGGCGACACGGGAAGAGGCGCTGGAACGAGCGGCCGAGAGCTTCCGCCGCAACGTCGCCGAGCACGGGCCCGACAGCTTCGCGATGTTGTCGTGCGCTCGCTCCACCAACGAGATGAACTACATCGGGCAGAAGTTCACCCGCGTGGTGATCGGAACCAACAACGTGGACTCTTGCAACCGCACCTGTCACGCGCCCAGCGTGGCGGGGCTGTCGGCGGTGTTCGGCAGCGGCGGCGGCACCTCCTCCTATCAGGAGGTCGAGGACACTGACGTCATGGTGATGTGGGGTTCGGCGGCCCGCAACGCCCACCCCATCTTCTTTCAGCACGTGTTGAAGGGCATCCACAACGGCGTGCGCATGTTCGCCGTCGACCCGCGCCGCACCGGCACCGCCCAGTGGGACGACCTGTGGCTGGGGCTCAACGTGCTGCGCGGCACCGTGCTGATGGTGTCCGGGCGGGCGTCGTTCGAACTGGTGCAGAAGGCGGTCATGGGTGGCGTGCCGGTGCTCGCCGCCGTCTCCGCGCCGTCCTCGCTGGCGGCGGAACTCGCCTCCGAGGAAGGGCTGACGCTCATCGGGTTCCTGCGCGGCACCTCGATGAACGTCTACGCGGGCGAGCGGCGGCTGGACCTCACCTCGGGCGCCGGCAATGGCTCTGCCGGCGCGCGCCTACCGGGGTGACGGAGCGGGATGCCGCACGTCACGTGCGGTGGGCCGCGTTGATGCGGCTCACCGGACGGCGTCCGCTTAGCCCCCGGTACGCCGTCCGGCATCCCCGCTGCGCCGTGTTCATCGGCCTCACTCCGTGAGGCAGGCTCGGTCGCCACACGCCGTCGCCGGGATCGTGCGCGCCCGGATTTTGACAACCGTTTTCATTTTGGCGCATACTGACTCACATGATGTCAGGATTTTCCCGGTCGCGTGCTGCCGGTTTGCTGGCCGGAGCCGCGCTGCTCACCACTGCCGCCTGCGGATCCGGCGCGGCCGAAACCACCGCTTCCGGTTCGGCCCAGACTTCCGCTTCGGGCGCCAAGCCCGAGGTGGTCGCCGCGTTCTATCCGCTCCAGTGGGTGACTGAGCAGGTCGGGGGACCCGACGTCCAGCTCACCACACTGACCGCCCCCGGCATCGAGCCGCACGATCTGGAGCTGGGCCTCAAGCAGGTGTCCGACATCCAGAACGCCGCGCTCACCGTCTACATCAAGGGCGTCCAGCCGGCTGTCGACGACGCCGTGACCCCGGACAAGAGCTTCGACGCCGCCACCGCCGTCACCACGCTCCCGGCCGGCGAGCACGCCGAGGAAGAGGGCCACGCCGAGGAAGAGGGTCACGCCGAGGAGGAGCACGGCCACGAGGAGGCCGGCTACGACCCGCACATCTGGCTCGACCCGTCCCGCCTGGCCACCGTCGCCACCAAGCTCGGCGAGCGCCTGGCCGCCACGGACGCCACGCACGCGCAGGCGTACAAGGACCGCGCCGCCCAGACGGCGGCCGCGCTCGGCACGCTGGACCAGGAGTTCACCAAGGGCCTGACCACGTGCAAGAGCAAGACGATCGTCACCGCGCACGAGGCGTTCGGCTACCTGGCGGACCGCTACAAGCTCAAGCAGGTCGGCATCACGCTCGACCCCGAGACCGAGCCCTCCCCCGCCCGCCTGTCCGAGGTCGCCAAGGTCGCCAAGGCCGAGGGCGTGACCACGATCTTCACCGAGGCTCTCGTCAGCCCGAAGGTGGCCGAGGTGCTCGCCAGCCAGGTCGGCGCCAAGACCGCCGTGCTCGACCCGCTCGAGAGCAAGCCCTCGGGCGACTACCTGTCCGCCATGCGCGATAACCTCAAAACCCTACAAACAGCACTGGGGTGTACGGCATGAGCGAAACGGCCTTCTCGATGACCGGCGGCCAGGTCTCCTACGATGGCAAGCCCATCCTCCGGGGAATCGACCTGACCGTCTGTCGCGGGGAGGTCGTGGCCCTGCTGGGCGCCAACGGCTCGGGCAAGTCGACGCTGGTACGCGCACTGCTCGGGCTCACGCCGCTGAGCGGCGGCACGACTCTGATCTACGGCTCGCCGCCCAGCAGATTCCGTGACTGGTGGCGCATCGGCTACGTGCCGCAACGGCTCCACGTCGGCGGCGGCGTGCCCGCCACCGTCCGCGAGGTCGTGGCCTCGGGCCGCGTGGCCAGGCAACGCCGGCTGCGCCGGACCAACGCGGCCGACAAGACGGCCGTGGCCGAGGCGCTGGAGGCCGTCAGGCTGACCGACCGTGCCAGTGACCCCGTCCAGTCGTTGTCGGGCGGCCAGCAGCAGCGTGTGCTCATCGCCCGTGCGCTGGCCGGGGAGCCGGACACGTACGTGATGGACGAGCCCACCGCCGGCGTGGACGCGGGAACGCAGCAACTGCTCGCCGCCACGCTGTCCCGGCTGGTGCTCGACGGCAAGACCGTGGTGCTGGTCGCGCACGAGCTCGGCCCGCTGGAGCCGATCATCACGCGCGGCGTGGTGATCCGTGACGGCGTCATCGCCCACGACGGCCGCCCGCCGCGCCCGGAGGGCGAGTGCGCGCGGCCGGGCCACGAGCATCAGCATCCGCACGCCGTGGAGCCCGTCGGGGGGCCGCTCACCGGGTGGCAGGGGGAACCAAGGTGATCTTCGAGCTTCTGCAGGAGCAACTCTTCCAGCTCGCGCTCGTCGCGGCGCTGCTGGTGGGGCTCTGCGCGCCTGCCGTGGGAACGTTCATCGTGCAGCGCCGGCTGGCGCTGCTCGGCGACGGCATCGGCCACGTGGCGCTGACCGGCGTGGCGCTCGGCTTCCTGACCGGCTCGGCACCGGTGCTGACCGCCGTGCTCGTGTCCGTCGCCGGGGCCGTGGCCATCGAGCTGGTCAGGGCGCGCGGGCGGACGAGCGGTGACGTCGCGCTGGCGCTGCTGTTCTACGGGGGGATCGCGGGCGGCGTCATGCTCATGGCCATCGCGCCGGGCGGCAGCAACGCCAAGCTGAACTCCTACCTGTTCGGCGCCATCGCCAGCGTCACACCGCTGGACATCTGGGTCATCGCCGCGCTGGCCGCCGCCGTCATCGGGGTGGTCGTGATCTTCGGCAGGGAGCTGTTCGTGCTCTGCCAGGACGAGGAGATGGCCAGGGCCAGCGGGCTGCCGGTGCGTTTCCTCAGCCTGCTCATCGCCGTCACGGCCGCGCTCACCGTCGTCATCGCCATGCGGGTGGTGGGGCTGCTGCTGGTCAGCGCGCTCATGGTGATCCCGGTGGCCACCAGCCAGCAGCTGACCCGTGGATTCCGTACGACGATGGCGCTGGCCATGGTGTTCGGGGTGCTCGCCTCGGTCGGCGGGCTGCTGGCCTCGACCGTGTCGACCAAAGTGCCGCCCGGTGCCGCTATCGTGCTTCTTGCTCTAGCCGGCTTCGTCCTTGCCCTCGGTGTCGGTAAATTCGTACGGCGAGGCCGCAACGAGGAGTCGAGAGTGAGCCCAAGGATGCGCGTCGAGGAGGTCGCATGACGACGAGGCGCGATGCCGTGCACGACACCCTCCGCAGGAGCGAGGGTTTCCGCAGCGCGCAGGACGTCTATGCCGAGATGCGCCTGCACGGCGCCAAGATCGGCCTGACCACCGTCTACCGGGCTCTGCAGGCGCTGGCCGACAGGGGCGAGGTCGATGTGCTCCGCACCGACGAGGGCGAGTCCGTCTACCGCGCGTGCGCCAGTGAGGCCCATCACCACCACCTGGTGTGCCGCCGCTGCGGGCGCACCGTCGAGGTGGCCGGGCCCGCGGTCGAGCGCTGGGCCGAAGCGGTCGGCGGTGAGCACGGCTTCACCGAGATCACTCACACGGTCGAGGTCTTCGGCACCTGCTCCTCATGCTCCTCGGCGCCGGCCAAGAGCGGCTGAGCGCGGCGGGAGCCGTACAGGACGCCGAGCACGATCACCGCACAGCCGGCCAGTTGCCACGCCGACGGCCGCTCGCCGAGCGCCATCGCGGACAGCGCCACGGTCGTCATGGGCTGGATGAGCAGCAACAACGCGGTGAGCGCGGCCGGCTGCCGCGGCAGCGAGAACGTGATCAGCGACCACCCCAGCACCTGGGGCCCCAGCGCGAGGACGAGCAGCCACCCGTGCGCCGGCCAGCTCGGCACGAAGTCGGCACCCCCGAACAGCGGGCTGAGCACCGCGATCATCACGGTTGCGACCACGGTCGCGTGCGCCAGCGGCCCCGCCGCCCGGTCGGAGCCGCCCTTCATCAACAACAAGAACGCCGCGTACGCGATGGACGTGGCGACTCCGGCGAGCACCCCCATGACCGGATCGCTGCCGTACGCGGCGCTGTCGAACACCCCGGAGATCAGCACCACCCCGGCGAACACCACGGGCGTCGCCACCATCAACCGTGTGGACGGCCGCTCCTTGAACAAGGCCCACGCCGCGAACGCCACGATGAACACCTGGAGATTCCCCAGCACGGTGGCCAGCCCGGCACCCACGTAGTCGATGGCGTGATGCCAGAACAGCAGGTCGAGCGCGAAAAGCCCGCCGGCGAGCCAGGCTGGTATCAGGGCCCTGCGTGGCAACGGCCCGAGCCTGCGCCGCTCCAGCCAGGCCAGGATCAGCATGGGTGGGATGGCGTATGCACATCGGAACAACGCAGACGTCGCCGGGGATACATCGGAGAGCCGGACCAAGGGACCGGAGGTGGAGATGACGAGCGCGCCCACGATCGCGATCAGCACGATACGGCGATGTGCACTCACAGAAACCCCCCGATGCCCACGCAAGAGATACAGTTCGACCACGCTAGAACCCGGCGCGGACAGGAGTCAACATGCCGTTTGGCCATGACATGGTGCATTCATTGGCCACCGTTGTCGAGCTGGTCAACACCTCGCCGTCCACAGGCGGCGACGAGCGCCTGTCCGGCCTGGCCGAGTTGCAGACGTTCGTGGACTCCCGCCAGATCAGCGGCGTGGGCAAGCTCACGCCCCGTGACCTGGGCCAGGTGCGGATGGTCCGCGAGGCGTTCCACCGCGTCTTCACGGCCACCGACCAGGCGACCGCCGTACGCACCCTGAACGCTTTGCTGGCCGAGACCCGCATCACCCCGCGCCTGACCGAACACGACGGCCACCCGCTGCACGTGCATTACTTCGCCGCGGACGCGACGCTGGCCGAGCACGTGGCGGCGGACTGCGGCGTGGCCCTGGCGCATTTGCTGGTGGAAGGCGAGGCCGAACGCCTGCGGACCTGCTCGGCCCCGGACTGCGACAGGGTCTTCGTGGATGAGTCACGGAACCGGTCGCGGGTCTACTGCGACAGCCGGACGTGCGGCAACCGCATGCACGTGGCGGCCTACCGCGCCCGCCGCCGCGCCTAACGAGCCCCTTCCCGGGGGAACCGCATGGTCCTCCGGGGCGCTTCGCGCCATGGGAGCTCCGGGCAGCGCCCTGTGGGGGTAAACCCTTCAGCTGGTCGGATGCGCCTTGTCAGTGGATGGAGACTCGGGCGTGGCGGGAAATCATGATGGTCATGGCTGATGCCGTCGTGCGAGCGTCCGCGCGGGTCCTGCTGGTGGACGGGCGCGACCGGATCCTGCTGTATCGGGCCCGGATGTCGACGGTGACCGGCGAGTACGCGTGGTTCACGCCGGGCGGTGGCGTCCGGGCCGGCGAGACGCCGGCCATGGCCGCGGCCCGGGAGTTGCGTGAGGAGATCGGGCACTGGGTGGATCCCGGCGAGGTCGGACAGGTGGTGGCCACCTGCTCGGGGCTCTGGGGACCGGACGATCGCACCCTCTACCGGTCCGTGGACAGGTACTTCTTTCTGCGGGCGGGCAAGGTCGAGGTGGACGTCTCGGAGACGGAGGAGTTGGAGCGGTCTCTGCTCGACACCTTCCGCTGGTGGACCCTGCCCGAGTTGCGGATCACAGCGGAACGGGTCTTCCCGCTCGGGCTGGTCTTTTCGGCGCGATCCGGTCTGCGATGCTGCCTCGCATGGAGATCCGGATTCGGCCCGCCCTGGAGGAGGACCGCCAGGCCGTCATGGCGCTGGCGGCTCGGCTGGCCGAAGGGGTGGCGGCCTGGCGGGATCCCGAGGCCGCGGTGGACGCGGGGCGGCAGTGGCTCGCCGGATCCCTCGACGCGACACGGGAACGGCGCGGGGAGGTGTTCGTCGCGGTGGAGGGCGACGAACAGCGGGTCGTCGGCGTGGTCTCGGTCAATCAGCAGCGCCACTTCACGGGTGTGACGGACGCCTACGTGGGTGAGCTGGCAGTGGCCCCGGACGCCGTCCGCGCCGGTGCAGGGCGGCGGCTGATGGCGGCGGCCGAGGCCTGGGCCAGGCGACAGGGCCTGCGTCACCTCACGCTGGAGACGGGGGCGGCCAACACGACCGCTCGCCGGTTCTACGCCGCACTGGGCTATCGCGAAGAAGCCGTCCGGCTCACGCGCTCGCTGTGACCTTCGGTGTGTAGGTGAGGCCCAGCACGCCGTTCTCCAGCCGCACGACGTCGACGAGTGTCAGGAACGTCGTGTCGATGCCGTCGTACAGGCGCGCCCCACTGCCGGCGATCACCGGGACGAGCCAGAACAGGTATTCGTCCACCAGCCGGTGCTGGAGCAGGGTGCGGCTGAGCGGGCCGCCGGTGCCGACTTTCAGGATGTCGCCGCCGGGCTGGCTCTTCAGCTTGGCGACTTCCTCCACCACATCCCCCTCGATGAGGGTGGCGTTCCAGGTGGACTGCTTCAGAGTGGTGGAGGCGACGTGCTTCGGGATGGTGTTCATCCTGACCGCGTAGTCGCCGAACTGCTCCTCCATGTGCGGCCAGATCGCCGCGTGCTGCTCGTAGCTGACCCGCCCGTACAACAGGGCGTCCACCGAGAACAACAGGTCCCGCGAGCGCTGCTCGAACTCTCCGGCCCACAATCCGCCCAGCCAGTTCTGCGGGGTGCTGATCTGGCCGTCCAACGTCACCACGCCCTGCTCGATGATCTTCCTCATGGTCTGTTCCTTCCTGCCACGTTGTTTCCGTCTCTGCTGACGCGTCGACCGGGCCGGCTCGGATTCGACAGGAGGACACAGGAATTTCCGCGGCGATTCTGGCGCACACCCCTCGTCTACGACTGCGAGATCTCCACGCGAAGGTCTATGAGCTGCTGTCCTGACGTCGAACCCGTTGAAGGTGACCGGCCGGAAGAGAGAGTGGCGGCGTGCCTGGGACGCCTCGCGTAGGTGCTCTTGCTTCGCGGCCGAGTCTCGATCATCGAGGTCACCGGCATGGTGCAGGTACAGGCCCAGGCGGCACGCCGATTCCTCGGCGAGGAGGGCGGCGCCGGCTACGTTGCCCGGGGCGCCGCCCGGGACGCGGTGTCGGCGGTCGAAGGCGGCAGCGAGGACGGGCAGGCCCGCTCCGTTTTCCCGGGATCCGGAGATCATGTCCCCTGGCGGGAGTTCGGCACCGCCCCCGGTCGTTACCCCGTGTATGAGGGACGCAGGGTGATGATGGATACGGGCACGCTCGCGCACGGACTGCCGTACTACACGGTCGGTGCGGGGAAGCCGCTGGTGGTGCTGCGGTGGTTCACGCCGGACCACGCCAATCCGACAGGGTGGGCGCTCAGGATGGAGCGCAAGGCGATGGACCCGCTCGGGCGGCATTTCCACGTTTACGCGGTCACCCGGGCGCCGGGGACGCCCGCGGGCACGACCATGGCGGACATCGCCGCTCAGCATGCCGAGGCCCTGGCCGAGCGGTTCGGCGAGCCCGTGGACGTGCTGGGCATGTCCTCAGGCGGGTCCCTGGCGCTGCAACTGGCCGCCGATCATCCCGAGGTCGTCAGGCGGCTGGTGGTGGCCGGGGCGGCGTACACGCTGACCGCTCGTACCCGCGAGGTCCAGCGGCGCTACACCGAGGCGGTGGCGGCCGGGCGGCGCGGCGCGCACCATCAGGCGCCCGTGGTCGGCAGGACCGCGCTCACCAGGGCGCTGTTCCGCCCCCTGCTCTGGCTCGCCGACCCCTTGATGCGGCCGGCGAACCCCCTGGACATGCTGCACTTCGCCCAGGCCGAGGACACCTTCGACGTACGCCGCCGGCTCGCCGGCATCACGGCGCCCACGCTGATCGTCGGCGGCGAGCGCGACCTGGCCTACACCGTGGAGCTCTTCAAGGAGACGGCCGAGCGGCTGCCGGAGTCGGAGTTGATCATCTACTCCGGGACGAGCCACATCGGGACGTTCGGCCATCCGCGCTTCGCCGCGGACGTGGCGGAGTTCCTGAGTTAGACCTGGTTGGGGATCGCGCCGCCGTAGCGCCGGTCGCGCTTGGCGTAGATCTCGCACGCCTCCCACAGGTCCCTGCGGTCGAAGTCCGGCCACAGCCGGTCCAGGAACACCATCTCGGCGTAGGCCGACTGCCACAGCAGGAAGTTGGAGAACCGCTGCTCCCCCGACGAGCGCACGAACAGGTCGACCTCGGGGATCTCCGGCTCGTCCAGATAGCGGGCGAACACCTTCTCGTTGACCTTGGACGGCTTCACCCGCCCGGCCGCGATGTCCTCAGCCAGCTTCACCGCCGCCTCGACGATCTCGGCCTGCCCGCCGTAGTTGACGCAGAACTGCAACGTCAGCTTGCGGTTGGAGACGGTCATCTCCTCGGCGGTCTGCAACTCGGAGATCACGCTCTTCCACAACCGGCCCGGCCGGCCCGCCCAGCGCACCCGCACGCCCATGGCGTTGAGCTCGTCGCGCCGCCGCCTGATCACGTCCCGGTTGAAGCCCATGAGGAAGCGCACCTCGTCGGGCGAGCGCTTCCAGTTCTCCGTCGAGAACGCGTACGCGCTCAGATAGGGGATGCCCAGCTCCAGCGCACCTTCGATGACGTCGAACAACGAGGACTCGCCTGCCTTGTGGCCCTCGGTGCGCGGCAGCCCGCGGCTCTTGGCCCAGCGGCCGTTGCCGTCCATGACGATGGCCACGTGCCGGGGCACCAGCTCGCGCGGGATCGGCGGCGGCGTGGCGCCGGACGGATGCGGGGTCGGAGGTCGTACGTTCACGCAAGCTCCCTTTCGACGTGTCGCAGAGAGCGTATTCCGTGTTCGAGGTGCCACTGCAGATACGCGGCGACCAGCCCGCTGCACTCGTTGCGATGGCGGGAGTCGGAGGCGTCGGCGGTGGCCCAGTCGCCGCGCAGCAGCGCCGTCATGAGCCCGATCGTCTCCCCCGCGGGCACCGCCGACCCGGCCGGCTTGCACGCCCCGCACACCACGCCACCTGCGACGATGGCGAACGCTCTGATCGCCGGCGCCTGGCACTTGGCGCACGCGTCCAGCGCGGGCGCGTAGCCGGCCACGGCCAGCGAACGCAGGAAGTAGGCGTCCAGCACCAGCCTCGGCTCGTGCTCCCGGTCGGCGAGTGTGCGCAGCCCGCCCACCAGCAGCAGGAACTGCCGCAGCGCCGGCTCCTTCTCCCCGTGCGTCAGCCGGTCGGCCGTCTCCAGCATCGCGGTGCCGGCGGTGTAGCGGGGGTAGTCGGCGGCCAGCACCTCGCCATAAGGCCTGATCGTCTCCGCCTGCGTGACGACGTCGAGCGTGCGGCCGGTGTGAAACTGCAGGTCGACGTGGGTGAACGGCTCCAGCCTCGCCCCGAAGCGGGACGTGGTCCTGCGCACACCCTTCGCCACCGCCCGGATCTTGCCGGTGCGCTTGGCCAGCACGGTGACGATGCGGTCGGCCTCGCCGAGCTTCTGCGTACGCAGAACTACGCCTTCGTCACGGTAGAGACTCACTCGGACATCTTACGGCCGGACCCGGATCTAATTACGGGCATGCTCTGATGACGCGACTTTACGTGACCCTCACTAGACTTTGACGCCTGTCCCCGCATTACCCGTTGTTCAACCCCCCGCTACCGTCTCGAAAGGGAGTCATGACCCGCGTGGTCCTGCTGGGCGCCTCGCCCGGCCCCGACACCTCTCCGACCGGCCTGAGGCTGGCCGCGCTGCCCGGCGAACCCACCGTGGCCGAGCGGCTGCGCAGCCAGCTCACCCCCCTCGATCCACGGCTCGCCGTCATCCCCTCCGACGACGTGGCCACCGCCCTGCGCAACCTGGCCGACGTGGCAGAGACCGCAACGGAGAGCCTGCTCATCATCCCGGAGAACTCGGTCGTCCACGACGAGCTGATCTACCAGATCACCAAGACCAAGCGCGGTGCGCTGGCGCTCGTCGCGAAAGAGCCGCGACCAGACACGGCGGAGGAGGAGGCTCAGGAGGACAGCGTCCCCATCGACGAGGCCGAGCCGGAGATCGGGCTCAGCCGGGTCGAGGGACTGCCCGTGCGCTCCCGCGTCGGCAAATCGCGCGTGGTGTCCGTCGGCACCGCGGCCCACGCCGTGACCAGGCCCAACGCGGTGATGCTCGGTCCCCTGCACCTCAGCGCGCGCAACGCCCCCGTCCTCGCGCAGACCTGCCGCGAGCTGGCCGCCATGGCGCACACGTTCGGCCCGGACGACGACCTGGTGCAGCTCGTCGTGTTCGGCCTGGTGCGCAACGGCGTCTCCGTCGGCATCCGCGGCCGCCGCGACCTGTTCTACCGCCGGGTCACCACCCAGGAGGAAGTCAACGAGGCCGGCGCCGAGATGGCCGGCATGGACGAGGACCGCGCCCGGCTCAACAACGCGGTCAAGGGCGCCGACGGCTTCTTCACCACGTTCTTCGTCTCCACCTACTCTCGCTTCATCGCCCGCTGGGCCGCCCGGCGCGGGCTGACGCCCAACCAGGTGACGCTGATCTCGATCGCGCTGGGCGTGGCCGCCGCCGCCTGCTTCGCCACCGGCGACCGCCCGTGGATGGTGCTGGGCGGCGTGCTGATCTACTTCGCGTTCGTCTTCGACTGCGTCGACGGGCAGGTCGCCCGATATGCCCGCAAGTTCGGCGTGCTGGGGGCGTGGCTGGACGCCACGTTCGACCGGTTCAAGGAATACGTGGTCTTCGCCGGCCTGGCCGTCGGCTACGTGGTCGCGGGCCACGGCGACGACATCTGGATCTTCGCGCTGGCCGCGCTGAGCCTGCAGTCGGTGCGCCACCTGCTCGACTTCTCCTTCGGCATCTCCAACCGCCGCAAGCCGGCCGCCCAGCTGCCCACGCTGCCGCTGAACGCGCCCGACGACCGCGCCCTGCGCCAGGCCCTCGTACGCCGGAAGGTGGAACGCAGCCAGGGGCTGCGGGGCCTGCTCAAGATGTGGACCAAGGCAGGCAAGTTCCGGGCCGTCCACTGGGCGCGCAAGATGATCGTGTTCCCCATCGGCGAGCGGTTCGCGGCCATCGCGATCACCGCCGCCCTCTTCGACGCCCGGATCACCTTCCTCACGCTGGTGATCTGGGGCTCCCTCGCCGCCGCCTACACCCTCACCGGTCGCTTGATGAGGTCCCTCGTATGATCACCGCACCGCAGGCCATGGCCACCCCCACGCCGGACCCCGACGAGGAGCGCCGGCGCATCCAGACCGCCCGGCTGCTCGCCTATCGCGACGACGGTCCCCTCACGCACATGGTGGCGCCCCGGCTGGGCCGCGGCCTGCCGCCCGTGCCCGCCACGCTCGCCGCCCTCCTCACCGTCACCGCCCTCGCGGTCACCGGGCTGCTCCAGCCCGGCCCGATCCTGCTGGTGCCCGTGGCGATCTGCTTGCTGCTCATTCTGCCCACGGCGCCGAGCGACCACCTGGGCCGCTTCGACTGGCTGACGCCGCCGCTGCTGCGCGGCACCGAGTTCCTCGCCATCATCGCGATCGGCCTGGCCGCCGACGCGCCGAAGTGGTTGTTGTTCGTGCTGGTGTACGTCGTGGGATACCACACCTATGACACCGTTTACCGGACGCGGCAGAGCATCTGGCCGCCCGCCTGGGTGTTCCACGCGGGGCTCGGCTGGGAGGTGCGGCTGCTGATCATAGGGGTGGGCGCGGCGCTCGGCATCGTGACGCCCGTGCTGGCGGTGCTGACGGCGTACCTGTTCGTGTTGTTCGCGGTGGAGAGCGTGACGAGCTGGGTCCGCCTGGACAAGGCGTCGGCCCAGGCAGGCGCGGACGCCGAGCAGGACCTGGAGGCCTCCCCGGAGGACGCGATGGAGCAGGCCACGGGCGAGGCCGAGAAGGGATAATTTTCCTTTCTGTCTCGTTTGTGCGGCGCCGCTGATCTCTAGCGGCGCCGCAATTTTCCTTCTGTGACGCAGGGCTCAGGAGCGGCGCGCCTTCTGCGAGAGCGCGCCATCGGGACGATCGCGGCCAGGTTGGCGGCGGCGACGAGCACGCCGCCCGTCAGTGCCAGCGCCGTCACCCCGGTGAGGCCGGCCAGCGGCGCCGCCACCGCCAGCCCGAACGGCCTGGACGCGAACGAGATGAGCTGGTCGAACGACCGCACCCGCCCCAGCGCCGCTTCCGGAATCTCATCGGCCACGACCGTCTCCCACAGCGGGCTGAGCACCCCCAGCCCGAACATCGCCACGAAGTACGCCCCCGCCGTCACCGGGGCGGGCGCCGTCACGGCGAGGGCCACCATGGGCAGCACGTAACACGCGGCACCGAGCTGCACCACTGCCAGCGGCCTCCGGATGGGCAGCCGAGGAGCCGCGAACACGCCCAGGACCAGACCGACCGTGCCGCTCTGCAGGATCACCATCCAGCTCGCCTCGCCACCCAGCTCCTGCACGGCGGTCACCGGGCCGAGCGTGAGGAACAACCCGGCCATGAAGTGCCACACGCCGTGCCCCAGCACGCACGCCAGGAACCACGGACGCTCCCTGATCTCCCGCCATCCCTCGACCAGATCTCTGCCGAAGGAGGAGGCCGCACTACCCCGCCCGACAAGACGCCTCGCGGACGCGGCGGACGTACGACCTGGGCCAGACGTACGAGCGCCTGCGGAGGCCGTATGGATACCGCCAAGGGTCAGCGCCGAGCAGGCGAACAGCACCGCCGTGAGCGCGGCCGCCCAGCCCGGACCGGCGGCCAGCGTGATAGCGCCCGCCAGCGCCGGAGCCACCACCGCGGACAGGCTCGTCGCCACGCCGATCCGCGCGTTCATCCGCAACCGGTCCGGCCCGGGCACCACCGCGACCACCAGCCTCGGCACGGCCGGGCTGCCGAACGCGATGGCCACCCCCGCCACCGCCGACAGCAGTGCCAGATCGAGGAGACGGTTCACTCCGAGCAACAGCTCGACGGCTATGGCCGCCTGCGACAGGCACCGGGTCAGGTCGGCGAGCAACGCGACCCGTTGGGGCCGGATCCGGTCGGCCAGCACCCCACCCACGGGGAGGAACAGCAGCAGCGGCACCATCTCGCTCGCCAGCACGACGCCCAGCGCCGCGCCGTCCCCCGTCGTCCGCAGCACCGCGAGGGTCAGGGTCGTGGGGATGAGAGCGGTGGCGAGCGCGGACAGGCATCGCCCTATCAGCAGTCGATTCATCACGAGGAGGCACAGTATTTCGCCAGCGAATGTTTCGTCAACAAAATACTTGCTACCGTATGATCCGTTGCATGAAGGACTCGGTCGATCGTCACCTGGCTCGCTGGCGCGGCAAGGCGCCCTTCGACGAGCAGGTGGAGGCGATCGTGACGCGGCTGCAGGTCCTCGTTAAGCACCTGGCCCACACCAAGGAGGCGGCGCTGAGGGAGGTGGGCATGCAGGACTTCGAGTTCGAGACGCTGCACCGGCTGGTGGCGCGCGGCGGCTCGGCCACCCCGTCCGAGCTCGCCACGGACCTCCTGCTGTCCCCGGCGGGCATGACCGGCCGGCTCGACACGCTGGAGCGATCGGACCTGGTACGCCGGGTGCGCAGCACGGAGGATCGCCGGCGGGTGGACGTCGAGGTCACTCCCAAGGGCCACGACCTGTGGATGGACGCGATGACGATCCGGGCGGAGGTGGAGGCGAACATGGTGGGCGCCCTCACCCCGGCCGATCAGGCCGTCCTGGACGGCCTGCTCAAGAAACTCCTCGTGAAGACAGAAGCCACCGACTAGCCCCACCGGCGCCCTCATTCCAGATCCCGGCTCGGGAAGGGAGCACATAGTCTGGGGTTCAGGCACACCCGGACCGGGTTCCGGTCCGGCCGGAGCCAGGAGACGCGGATGGCGTTCTTGTCGCGGCTGTTCAAGCGGGGCGATCCGCCGGCCGAGCGGGAGGAGGCCCGCCGGCAGGGGATGCGGGACGCCCGCCGACATCCCTTGGGCGAGTTCACCGATCCTGACTACCAGCCCGCGTACGTGACGGAGATCCGTGCCCGGGCCCGCGAGCAGATCACTGAGGTCGACCGGCGGCTTGCGGCTGCCCGTACGGTGTTACTGGAGAGGGCGGTCGGGGCGCGGGAGGTGATCCTGCGGGAGCTGGGCAGGAGCGACACGCGGCCCGAGCCACGGCCCACGCACGTGAACGGGCACGCCACGGCCGACGAGGACACGTTCATCTCGATCGCGGAGGCCAGGGCGCGGCGGGCGGAGGCGCGGCGGCGGGCCGTGGTCGAGGAGGCGAACGCCAACGTGCAGCAGGCCAGGGCCCGGATCGAGCAGCTCAGCCAGGAGTGGGAGAGCGCGCTGATCGAGCGCGACCATGAGGTGGAGGCCGTGCACGCCAGGGCCGAGCAGCTCATCGCCGCGTACAAGGGCGGCGTGCTGGAGGCCCATCCGCGCCGGGAGGAGATTCCGTCCCTGTGGAAGGGCGAGGTCATCGCGATGGAGGCGAATGGTGACACGCCCGCGGCGATCTCTGGGCGCGAGGAGATCGGGCGGATCCTGCGGGAGGTGGAGGGCCGGATCGAGGTGTGGCAGGCGGAGGTGATGCCGCGCGAGTTGCCGGCCGAGTCCCGTCGTCAGCTCGGCCCGGCGCCCTTCGCGTCGGACCCGCCGGACGACCACGCCACGGCCGAGGGACAAGATCTTGGGCAAGGGGACGCATGACCCGGCATCGGCTCGTCGCAACCTTAGGCGCACTGCTGCTGGTCGTGACCGGGGTGGCGGGGTGCGGCACCGAGGCGCGTGCCGTCTGCGGCGTGATCGTCGACTCGACCAGCTACGCCGAGCCCGCCACCTCCAGGGGCGACCTCACCTCCAAGCTGCCTGCGTTCGCCCAGAACTGCGACTGGATCGCGTTCGCCGCCGTCACGGGGAGCTCGGAGAGCAGCACGTGCCGCCAGGATCCGGTGGCCATCGCCGCCACCAGGGCGGAGAACCCCAACGAGAACCCGGTCGTCGAGGAGCGCGTCAGATCCCACCGCATCAAGGAGGTCCTGCCCCGGGCGGCCCAGCTGTTCGACTGCCCGACCGAGGGCCAGGGGTCGGACGTGCTGGGCGCGCTGCGGTACGTGGTCAGGCAGCTCGGCGCCCAGCGGCAGCCGGACAAGGCGCACGAGATCATCGTGTTCAGCGACCTCATCAACAACCGGGGTGACCTGGACATCAACAAGCTCGACCTGAGCGAGGGCGCGCGCAAGCAGAAGATCAAGGAACTGCGGGACGCTCGGCTGCTCCCCGACATGACCGGGTATTCGGTGGTCGTCCACGGCTTCCTGCGGAAGAAGACGTCGGACCCCGACCGGTTCCCCCTGCTCGAGGCCTTCTGGCGGGAGGCCTTCGAGTCTGCGGGCGCGACCACGGCCGACCTGCTCTGAGAGCGCTCACCAAGACCGAACTCCCCTGGTGCGCGATATTGACAGTGCGTAACCGGCTGTGGTCACATCACCTGAGAGAGCGCTCTCTCACATGACGCCGCTCGCACCCCCCAGGAGCGAAACGATGACAACAGCAAGCAGACGCAGGCGCCGCCTGACGGCGATTGCCGTGGCGCTGACAGCGCTCACCGGCCTGCTCGTCCAGGTGGCCGTCAGCGCCTCGGCCGCCGTCCCACCCACCCCGGCCGGCTGGTCACTGGTCTGGTCGGACGACTTCAACGGCACCGCGGGCACGCTGCCCTCGTCGGCCAACTGGATCATCGACACGGGACACTCGTACCCCGGCGGCCCGGCCAACTGGGGCACCGGTGAGATCCAGAACTACACGTCGAGCACCTCCAACCTCAGCCTCGACGGTGCGGGCAACCTGCGCATCACGCCCCTGCGGAGCAGCTCCGGCGAGTGGACGTCGGCCCGCATCGAGACCAGGCGCGCCGACTTCAAGCCCGCCGACGGGCGCATCCTGCGCATCGAGAGCCGGATCCAGATGCCGAACGTGACCGGCGACGCCGCCCTCGGCTACTGGCCGGCGTTCTGGGCGCTCGGGTCGCCGTACCGGGGGAACTACTGGAACTGGCCGGCCATCGGCGAGTTCGACATCATGGAGAACGTCAACGGCATCAACTCCGTCTGGGGCGTGCTCCACTGCGGCGTCAACCCTGGCGGGCCGTGCAACGAGACGACCGGCCTCGGCGCCAGCCGCGCCTGCCCCGGCTCCACCTGCCAGTCGGCCTTCCACACCTACCGGTTCGAGTGGGACCGCAGCGTGAGCCCCAACCAGCTGCGGTGGTACGTGGACGGCCAGCAGTTCCACAGCGTGAGCCAGTCCCAGTTCGACGCCACGACCTGGAACAACATGACCAGTCACGCCGGCTACTTCCTGCTGCTCAACGTGGCCATGGGCGGCGCGTTCCCGAACGCCCTGGCAGGCCAGACGCCGACGGCGGCCACCGTGCCCGGTCGTCCCATGGTGGTGGACTACGTGGCGGTGTGGCAGAGCGGCACCACCACCCCGACCACCCCGCCCGGCGGCGTGGACGCCCGCTCCATCATCCAGGCCGAGCGTTACCAGGCCCAGTCCGGCACCATCGTCGAGACCACCACCGACACGGGCGGCGGGCAGAACGTCGGCGCCATCTCCAACGGCGACTGGCTGCGCTACGACGGGGTGAACTTCGGCACGGAGGCGGCCAGGCAGTTCAGGGCCAGGGTGGCCTCGGGAGCGGCGGCCGGGGTGAGCGGGCTGGTGCAGGTGCGGCTGGACAGCCCCACGGCCGCGCCCATCGGCGACTTCGCCATCGCCAACACCGGCGGGTGGCAGAGCTGGCGCACGGTGCCCGCCAACATCACGGGCGTCACGGGGACGCACACCGTCTACTTGACCTTCAGCAGTGGTCAGCCGGCCGACTTCGTCAACGTCAACTGGTTCACGTTCTCGACCTCTTGACGTTCTCGAAGAGACTCGGGAAGACCTTGGAGACCTTCGACAGCAGGTAATCGCCGTACGTGCCCGTGAAGTCCACCTGGCCGTCCCAGCGGTGGCCGGGCGCGTACGGCAGGGGCGGCACCTCGTCGTCCCAGCCCGGGTCGAAGAAGAACGGGAAGCTGAGACGCTCGTTGCCGCTACGGTTGCGTACCCGATGCGGGGTCGAGCGATAGTGGCCGCCGGTGAGCTTGTCGAGCATGTCGCCGATGTTGCAGACGAAGGTGCCCGCCAGCGGCGGCGCCTCGATCCAGCCGCGCGGGGTGCGGACCTGCAGACCGCCGTTCTCGTCCTGGAGGAGCAGGGTGAGCAGGCCGTAGTCGGTGTGCTCGCCCACGCCCCAGGTGTCGGGGGCGTCCGGCGGAGCGGGCGGGTAGTGGAAGATCCGGAACAGGATGGTCGGGTCGGCGGTGTAGCCGGTGCGGAAGTAGTCCTCGTCCAGGCCGAGGCTCAGGGCGACGCCCGACATGACGGACTGGGCGAGCGCGGTCATCCTGTCGAGGTATTCGAGCACGGCGTCACGAAGCTCGGGGACCTGGGCGGGGAAAAGATTGGGCCCGTGCAGCGGGAGCGGGCCGGGCGGGCACTCTGCGCCGAAGTAGATGCCCTCCTTGAGGTCCGGACGGCCCGAGGTGAGCTCCCCGCCGACGGGGAAGAAGCCGCGCCAGGCCTTGCCGCCCTTGTCCATGGAGATCTCGGCCTTCACCTCTTCGGGGAGGGCGAAGAAGCGCCGGCTCGCCGCGTCGAGCCGCGCGAGCAGCTCCGGCGGCACGCCGTGGCCGGTGACGTAGAAGAAGCCGCTGTCCCGGCAGGCGGCGCCGATGGCGTCCGCGACGGCACGTTTGCCGGGATCCGGGGCGTCGGTGAGGAGGGGCGCGATATCGATGACCGGCAATTCGCTCACGACGCCATTGTTCTACAGATCGCGCGTTTAGCATCGAAGGCAGGACCCTCGCTGGAGGCCCGATGCGCTTCTTACGCCGCAAGCAGGACGAGTCTCTCGAGCCTGGCCAGGTCACCCGCATCACGCCTGCCGTCGGGTACGACGGCGATCTCTACCGCCTGCCCGACTGGCCGCGGCGCCGCCGCGAGGAGCGCGACCTGGGCCGCGCGCACGCCGCCGACGGCCAGATCGACACGCTCACGCTCCAGACCGGCAGCGTGCCGCGCTTCCACGAGCTGGAGGACGAGCGGCTGGCGGAGCTGGCCGAGCTGGACGAGCGCACCGAGCAGGAGATCCAGCGGGCGCGGGCCGCGTTCGAGTCCCAGAAGATCAAGCTGGCGGAGTCGCAGCGCACGTTCGGGGAGGCACGCAAGGCCCTGGAGGACAGCCAGCGCCGGGTCACGGAGCTGGAGCAGCCGAGCAGGCGGCCGGGCGACGGGCGGCCCAGCTCGATCGCGATCTCCGGCAGCCACTGGCCGCTGATCCGCCGCTGGCTGCCTGCCGCGCTCCTGCTGCTGCTCCTGCTGATCGTCGAGGTGCCGATCCTCTACCAGGTCATCCTGAGCTGGGGCGACAGCGTCGCGATGACCGCGCTGCTGGCCGCGGGCGCGGCGCTCGTCATGCTGGTCGCGCCCCACATGTACGGCAGATCGTTCCGGTCCTGGCAGGAGCACGGCAGCTCGGCCAAGGGCCGCTGGCTGCTGATCGGCGTGGCGCTCGCCTGGCTCGGCCTCATCGTCGCCGTCGCCGTGCTCCGCCGCGACGCCCTGGTCAAGCCGTTGATCGTGGACGGTCAGGAGATCGGCCCCACGTCAGAGGGCGTCGGCCAGGTGCCCACGATGATCCTGCTGCTGGCTCTGCTGATCGCCACCGCGCTCATCGCCGCCGACCTGGGGCGGCGCATGCACAACCCGAACGACCGCCGGCTGCGGGAGCTGCGGGCCAAGCGCGACGCCGAGGCCGCCGCCTGCGCCGCCGCCCAGGCGGCTTACCAGCACGACGCCGGATACGCGGAGAGCATCGCCCAATACCTGCAGGCGGTGGAGCGCCGCAAGGCCAGCCGCCTGCGCCAGCTGGACAGCGGCTTCGACAGCCTGGCCACGGCGTACCTGGGCGGCGTGGTGGAGGGGCTCAAGGACCCGGAGGCGGCCAGCTGGGCCGAGCGCATCGTGCTGCGTCGCCGCACCCGCTCCTGAGCCGCTCACGTGGAGTCCCTGACCACGAGGCGGGTGGGCAGGACGACGGACTCGGTGTGCCGGCCCTCCAGGCGGGACAACATCAGCCGGGCGAGCGCCAGCGCCTGCTCGGCGCCCGGGGCGCGGACGGTCGTGAGGCCGGGTGTGGTGGCCGAGGCGGCGTCGATGTCGTCGAAGCCCGCGATCGCCAGATCCTCCGGCACCCGCCGCCCGGCCTCCCGGGCGGCCTGCAGCGCCCCGATGGCCAGTTGGTCGCTGGCGGCGAAGACGGCGTCCAGGGCAGGCTGGTCGGCCAGGAGCTGCCGGGTCGCCGCCGCGCCCGAGGAGCGGGTGAGGTCGGCGAGGGCCAGCAGCGGCTGCCGGCCGGCCTGCCGCATCGCGATCCGGTGGCCGTCCAGGCGGTCCTGCACGGCGACCAGGTCCATGGGGCCGCAGATCATGCCGATGTGGCGGCGTCCGCGGGCCAGCAGGTGCTCGGTCGCGGCCTTCGCGCCGCCGGTGTTGTCGACATCGACGTACGGCATCATCGAGGCGATCGCCGGCTTGCCGAGCAAGACGATCGGCACGCCGGTACGCGAGAGCCGTTCGGCCAGTGTGTCGCCCCTGTCCGGCGGCAGCAGCACCACCCCGTCCACCAGGCGCGCCTCCACGTGCTGGACGATGCGCCGGTGACTCTCGGCCGTGTCGGCGAGCATGAGCGTGATCTGCTTGCCCGCGCCTTCCAGCAAGCTGGTCACGTATTGGACGACGGCCGCCGTGAGCTGGTCGCCGCCCTGGCGGGGGACGGACAGGACGAGCGCGATCGAGTTGGTCCTGCGGGTGACGAGGCTGCGGGCGGCGGCGTTGGGAACGTACCCGATCTCCTTGACCGCGCGCAGCACGGCCTCGCGGACCTCGGGGCTGACCGACGCCTCGCCGTTGACCACGCGCGAGACCGTGGCGCGGGAGACGCCGGCGCGGGCGGCCACGGTCTCCAGGGTGGGCCGCTTCGGGCGGGTCTCGGTCAGGCCGTTGCGCGTGATGACGTCGCGGTACCACAGCGCGCTGTCCTTGAGCCGGCGGCGCTGGGTGGCGAAGTCGACGTGGACGAGGCCGAACTTGCGCTGATAGCCGTCGGCCCATTCGAGGTTGTCGAGCAGCGTCCAGACGAGGAACCCGCGGACCTTCGCGCCGTCCTGGACGGCCAGGCGCACGGCGCGCAGGTGCTCCTCGATGAAGCTGATGCGTTCCACGTCGTGGATGCCGTCGCCGGTCACCACGTCGGCGAAGTCGGCGCCGTTCTCGGTGATCATCAGCTCGGTGTCGGGGTACTCCGCGGTCAGGCGGCGCAGCAGGTGGGTCAGGCAGCCGGGGACGATGGGCCAGCCCATGGCGGTCACGGCGGTGGGGATCGTGCAGAACAGCACGCCCTCGCTGCCCGGGAAGGCGGGGTCGGCCGGCTCGCTGGGCTGGGCCTGCACGACGAGCGGGGTGTAGTAGTTGACGCCGAGCAGGTCGATCGGCTGGGCGATGAGCTCCAGGTCGCCGTCGCGCACGTGGCCGAGCCCGGCGGTCCGGTCGATGATCGGCAGCAGCTCGGCGGGATACGCGCCGCGCAACATCGGCTCCAGGAACTGCCGGTTGGCCAGCGCGTCGATCCTGGCCACGGCGCCGGCGTCCTCGTCCGACAGTGGCCGGCCGGCGTCGCTCACCTGGCCGGGTGTCAGGACGGGCGAGATGTTGAGCACGGCGCCCACCCGCGTCGCCCCGGCCGCCCGCAACGCCTGCGCGCCGAGCCCGTGCGCGAGCAGTAAATGGTGAGCGGCGCGAAAGGCGTCGGCGGCCGATTTCCGCCCCGGCGCGTGAATGCCGGAGCCGTGGCCGAGAAAGGCCGCCACCCACGGCTCGTTGAAGGTGAACCACGTGTCGACCCTGTCCCCCAGCCGGCCGAACACGGCCGCGGCGTAATCGGCGAAATGGCGGGCGGTGTCCCGGACCGGCCAGCCGCCGGCGTCCTCCAAAGCCTGTGGCAGATCCCAGTGGTAAAGCGTCGCGTACGGCGTGATGCCCGCGTCGACCAGCTCGTCGAGCAGCCGGTCGTAAAAGTCCAGCCCGGCCGCGTTCACTTTCCCCGTGCCGTCGGGGAACACCCGCGGCCAGCTGACGGAGAACCGATAGGCGGCCATTCCGAGGTCTTTCATCAACCGCACGTCTTCGCGATAGCGGTGGTAATGGTCGCAGGCGTCGGCGCGGTCTGCGGAAAAGGTGTCCCAAATGGACGGGCCGCGCCCGTCGGCGGAGGTGGCCCCTTCGATCTGGAAGGCCGACGTCGACACTCCCCAGATGAATCCCTCGGGGAAGGCAGCTGTGCTCATTCTGGCGGAAGTCCTTCGGTGAAACGACAGAGCGTCCAGTCTCCCGCGCGCCGCTCGTCGCGCGCCAGCCTGGCCAGGCGGTATACAGGGCCCGTGGAACTGGACCGGCTCGATCGTGACATCATCGCGGCGCTCGTCGACGACGCCCGCGCGACCTACGCGGAGATCGGCCACCAGGTGGGGCTGAGCGCGTCGGCGGTCAAGCGGCGGGTGGACCGGCTGCTCGACAGCGGGGCGATCACCGGGTTCAGCGCCATCGTGTCGCCGCAGGCGCTCGGCTGGACGACCGAGGCGTACGTGGAGTTGTTCTGCCAGGGCAAGACGAAGCCGTCGGACATCGCGCTGGCGGTCGCCAAGTTCCCCGAGGTGGTGGGGGCGGCCACGATCACCGGCGAGGCGGACGCGTTACTGCACATCAGGGCGACGGACGTGCGGCATGTGGAGCGGGTGATCGAGCGCATCGCGGCGCAGTCCTTCGTGGTCAGGACCAAGAGCTCCATCGTGTTGTCGCGGCTCGTGGACGCCCCTCCGGGGGTCGTACGCAATGGATCGGACACCACGAGCTGAGAGACGCAACAGACCCGCGCAAACACGCAATGCAACGGCTTGGCCTGCATAAACATACATTCTTAGGCTGTCTCCGTCCCCTTCGATCAGGGACATCCGCCCATAAAGCTCGACGGAGACCTGCATGCCCAAACACTTCCTGATGTGCCGTCCGGACTACTTCACGGTCGAGTACGCGATCAATCCGTGGATGCATCCCGAGACCGGCGCCGACCGCGACGTGGCAGTCCGGCAGTGGGAGGGACTGAAGGCCGCCTACGAGGAGCTCGGCCACCAGGTGAGCCTGATCGACCCGATCGAGGGCCTCCCGGACATGGTGTTCGCCGCCAACGGCGCGCTGGTCGTGGGCGGGCGCGTCTACGGCGCCAGGTTCGCCTACCCGCAGCGCGGCCCCGAAGGACCGGCCTACCTGCGGTGGTTCGCCGAGCGCGGCTACCCGGTGCAGGCGCCGCAGCACGTCAACGAGGGTGAGGGAGACTTCCTCACGCTCGACGACGTCATCCTGGCCGGCACGGGCTTCCGCACCGAGGTGGTCGCCCACCAGGAGGCGCAGGAATACCTGGGCCGCCCGGTGATCTCGCTGACCCTGGTCGACCCCCGCTTCTACCACCTCGACACGGCGCTGTTCCCGCTCGACGGCCAGAACGTCGCCTACTACCCGGAGGCCTTCTCCGCGGGCAGCAGGGAGGTGCTGCGCCGGATGTTCCCCGACGCGGTGCTCGCCACCGCCGAGGACGCCGAGGTGCTCGGCCTGAACGCGGTCAGCGACGGCACGAACGTGGTCATCAACGCCGAGGCCTCCGGCCTGCAGTTGGAGCTCAAGCGCCGTGGGTACGAGGTCATTCCGGTCGATCTCTCGGAGCTGCGCAAGGCGGGCGGTGGCCCCAAGTGCTGCACACTGGAGATCAGGGGGGAGAACTGACATGACCAGCAGCGCAGAGCTGATCGAGCTGAGCGAGCTCCGCAGCGCACACAACTATCATCCGCTGCCCGTCGTGATCCACGAGGCGAGCGGGGCGTGGGTCACCGACGTGGACGGCAAGCGGTACCTGGACTGCCTGTCCGGCTACTCGTCGCTCAACTTCGGCCACGGCAACCCGAAGATCATCGAGGCCGCCCAGGAGCAGCTGCGGCGGCTGACCCTGACCAGCCGCGCCTTCTACCACGACCAGTTCGCCCGGTTCTGCGCCGGTCTTGGGGACCTCACCAGCAAGGACATGATCCTGCCCATGAACACCGGCGCCGAGGCCGTCGAGACCGCCATCAAGGTGGCGCGCAAGTGGGGGTACGAGGTCAAGGGCGTCGAGCCGGACCTCGCCAACATCATCGTGATGGAGAACAACTTCCACGGCCGCACCACCACGATCATCAGCTTCTCGACCGACCCTGACGCGCACGACGACTTCGGGCCGTACACGCCGGGGTTCCGGATCGTGCGGTACGGGTCCATCGAGGCGATCAGGGACGCCGTCGACGCCAACACCGTCGGCGTACTGGTCGAGCCGATCCAGGGCGAGGCCGGGGTGCTGGTGCCGCCGGACGGCTATCTGACCGACATCCGGGAGCTGTGCACGGCCGAGGGCATCCTCATGATCGCCGACGAGATCCAGTCGGGGCTGGGGCGGACCGGGCAGACGTTCGCGTGCGACCACGAAGGGGTCGTGCCCGACATCTACGTCTTGGGCAAGGCGCTCGGCGGCGGCGTCGTCCCCGTGTCGGCCATCGCGGCCAACCGGGACGTGCTCGGGGTCATCCATCCCGGGCAGCACGGGTCCACGTTCGGCGGGAACCCGCTGGCGTGCGCGGTCGGCAACGCGGTCATCGAGATCCTCAGCACCGGCGAGTACCAGTCCAGGGCCGCCAAGCTCGGCGAGGTGCTGCATGCCCGGCTGCGCGAGCTGATCGGCAAGGGTGTCGTCGAGGTGCGTGGGCGGGGGCTGTGGGCCGGTGTGGACATCTCCCCTGATCTCGCCACCGGTCGTGAGGTGTCGAAGGCGCTGATGAAGCGGGGCGTGCTCGCCAAGGACACGCACGGGTCCACGATCCGGCTGGCTCCGCCGATCGTCGTCTCCGAGGAGGATCTCCTCTGGGCGATCGACCAGCTCGCCGATGCCCTCTACGAGCTCAAAATTCAAAAGCCTTAGGTTCTTTACGGCTGCGCCGGGTGGGCCCAACCGCCCTACGTGGCTGGGCCCTGTCCAGGGAGACGGTCCTGTGGTTCACGGGGCCGGGCGCCGTTACGGCGCCCGGGCACCTCGGTCCGTGGTCAGTTGTCGGCCGGCGGCTCCTCGGTCGGTTCGTTGGCTGTCGGTTGCTTTTCGGCGGGCACAGAGTCCTCGGTCGGCGCCGCTTCCTCCTCCGGCATCGGCTCGTCCTCCGGTACCGGCTCGTCCTCCGGCATCGGCTCGTCCTCCGGCATCGGCTCGTCCTCCGGTACCGGCTCCTCTGTCGGGGCGGCTGAGGACGAGGGGTTCGGCTCGGCGGAGGGGCAGGGTTCGGCGGGCCTGGGTGGGGCTGGGGACTTGGGGAGTTCGTTCACCACTGAGGCGTTGAGCTGGGCCGTCAGGGCCAGGACGCTTCCCGCGGGGGCTCCCACGCCCTTGTCCTCCACGACCGTCTGCCGCTCCCCCAGGTACATGTGCGTGGACGGGTCGAAGATGGCCTGGGTGAGCGTTCCCTGCGGGTCCATGCGGCCGAGTGCCACCCCCTTGCGGCCCGCCGAATCCGCCACGTCCTCGGCGATCTGGACGCCGGGGATGGTCTTGGCGGCCTCGAACAGCGCATCGCGCTGGGCCTTCGGCAGGTACGTCTCCCTGACCAGGTCCATGATGCGGGTGAAGGCCACCGCGTCCGGATCGACGCTTTTGCCGCCATCCGCCTGGCCGTCGATCCCCCGGTAGATGTGCTCGCGCATCGCGGTGGCGTCGGCCGGCAGGGTGCTGAGGAAGGTGTAGGCGGTGCCGGCGCGGGTGCCGGGACACGACGGCAGCACGAACCAGACGGAGCCCTTGTGCTCCCCCTTGGCGGACTCCGGCAGCTCGCGGCCCGGCCACGGCCTGGGCTCGCGGCTCTCGATCAGCAGCAGGCCGTCGGCGCCGCCGTCCACCGATTGCCAGATCTTCCTGTGTGTCCGGTAGAGGTGCCGGGTCTCCTCGCCGTTCTTGCCGACCGCGTACGAGCCGTACATCGTGTCGGACTCGATCAGGATGTACTGCCCGGGCCGGGGGTCGAGCTCGTCGGAGACGGCGGCCGACTGGATCAACGTCGTCGTGCCGCCGCCCTGGTTCGACAGGGTCACCGCCACGCCGCCGATCAGCGCAGCCGTCACCCCGAACGCGGCCGCGGCCTGCCAGCCCAGCCGCGGCAGACGAAAGCGGCCACCCGCTCCCCGCGCCTCCGCCAGCAGCCGCGCCCGCGCCCGCGCGCGGGCCTCGGCCCGGTACGGCGGAACCGCCGGCCTGCCGTCGGCGAACTCGCGGATCTCGTCGTCATCCATGGTGGGGCTCCTCTGCTGCTGCGAAGGGATCGATGCCGCCGAGTGCCCTGCGCACCTTGACGCGCAGCCGATGCAGCCTGGACCGGACGGTGCCGACGGGCACGCCCAGCGCGATCGCCGCGTCCTCGTAGGTCAGGTCGGCCCAGGCCACCAGCAGCAGCAGGTCGCGTTCGCTCGTGCTCAGCCTGGTCAGCGCCCTGGCCAGCCGGGGCTGGAGCTGCGCGGCGGTGACCCGGTCGGCGCTGCGCTCGTCGAACGTGCCCGGGCGCTCCACACCGACCTTGGCCATGGCCGCGGTACGCCGCCTCTCCGCCCTGCGGTGCTGGGCGACGACCTTGGTCGCGATGCCGTACAACCAGGGCCGGGCATCGGGCCAGGAGCGGTCGTAGCGGGCCCGCCCGCGGAAGGCGACGAGGAACACCTCCCCCGTCACGTCCTCGGCCAGCTCCGCCCCGAGACGCCGCGCCGCGTACCTGTGGATCTCGTCGGCGTGCCGGTCGAACAGCGCCGCGAAGCTCTCCGGGTCGCTGAGCGAATGCCCGATCAACGTCGAGTCATCCAGCGTCTCGGGCACATCCTGAACACCCACCACTGTGCCGGTCCTCTCTCATGCGGTCACCCTGTTGTTGACCGCACACCGGAGGCCGGTTCCCACTATTTCAGGACACGCCAGGCCTGCATGCCGTCAGGAGCGGCGTCGCGGGCAAATCCCGCCGCCTCCAGCTCGGCGAACAGGCGCTCCCCCGCCGGCCAGTGGCCCACGGAGACCACCTCGTCCTCGCTCATCACCATGCCGCACTGCTTGACGCGGTAGACATAGCGGGCCTTGACCGACTCGCCGGCGACCGCGAGCACCTGGCCCGCGACCTCGTAGATGTGCCTGCCGACCCGGTAGGAGCCGACGACCTCCAGCTCGCCCGGCTCGGGATTGGTGCGTTCGCGCCAGTTGAACAGCAACAACCCGCCGGGTTCGAGCTGCCTGCGCAACGTCCGCCACAGCTCGGGCCGCTGCTCGGCGTCGAAGCTCTGCAACACCGAGATCATCACGATGGCCTCGACAGGCTCGTCGGCCTCCGCCTCCAGCGCCCCGCACGGCAGCACCGTCACCCGACTCAGCGCATCGGGGTCCTCGGCCAGCCGGTTGACCAGCACGGATCGCATGCCGAACGACGGCTCGACGGCGTAGACCTCCGCGGGCGTCTCCTCCAGGATCACGCGGGTGATCAGGCCGGTGCCCGCGCCGATCTCCATGACGCTGCGGCGTACGCCTTTCAGCAGCGGCGGCAGCACCTCGCGGATCATCGGGACGTGCCCGTCCTCGTGCCACAGGTCGTAGAACGGCACGGCGAGGGAATAGTTGTCGTCATCCACAGGGAGATACGATAACCGTTTTCACCGCAGTCGTACAGAATCGATCTGCCTGAGGACCTCGCCTTTGGAGTCGTACCAGGTCACCTCGTCGGGCAGGGTGAGAGTGGCGATGGCGTTCTGGAACCACGGGCCCTTGGTGATCCGCCAGCGGAACGGCGGCCGCGGCACCCGCGCCAGACGCGCCAGCAGGCCGCCCACCATGGTGGCGATGGAGAACTGGGCGACCACGTTGGCCCAGCGCAGCATGGGGCTGAGCGGGTTGCGGATCGGCGAGCAGACCACCTGGTGGACGGTGCCGCGGTCGGCCGTGGCCAGGTAGGAGAAGTGCACGTCGCCGGAGAGGATCAGCACCGGCTTGCCGAGCCCGATGAACAACCTGGACAGATCGTCGAACGAGCGCCGGAACGCCGCCCAGTGCTCCAGGTCGATGGCCTGCCGGAACTTCTCCGACCACCGCCGCACCACCGGGCCCCACGCGCCGTCGCACAGGGCCTCGTTCCAGCTCTGCACCCCGTGCACCCCCTCGGGCAGCAGGAACGGGATCGACGAGCCGATGATCAGGCGCTCGGCCGGGGCGGCGACCTGCTCCTCGAGCCAGGCCTGCTCCGCCGGGTCCAGCATGCGGCGCGCGCCGGGCGTGAGCTGCCTGGCGCACCGGGTGTCCACCATGATGAGCCGGGCCGGCCCGAGGTCACGGGCGTAGCTCCAGCGGCTGCTCGACGGCTCGGCGTCGGCCTTCTCGGCGAAGGCGTCCAGCACGTCGCCGCCGTCACGGCCGCCGAGATCGAGCAGCGTACGCAGCAGCGGATCGGCCGCGCGCTCGGCCGGCGAGAGATTGCCGAGGTGCTGGTAGACCCAGTACGCGCCGAGCCCGGCGACCACCCGGCGGCGCCACCAGCTCGTCCTGGCCATCTCCTCGCGCCAGGGCTGCGAGGTGTTCCAGTCGTCACGCAGGTCGTGGTCGTCGAAGATCATCGCCGTCGGCACGGTGGACAGTAACCACCGGATCTCGGGGTCGCTCCACGCCTGGCGGTAGAGCTCGGCGTACTCCTCGAAGTCGGCGATCTCCCCCTGCGGCTCGGTGCTCCGGCGGGCGCGGATGTAGGCGAGCATCTCGGGCGACGGGCTGTCGGCGTAGACCTGGTCGCCGAGGAGCAGGAGCAGGTCGGGCCACTCCTCGTCGCCGGAGTCCGCCAGATGGCGGCCGTAGGAGCGCAGGACGTCCTCGCCCTGGGTGCGGACGTGCGCCGCGTCATGCGGAACGCTGGTCCGGCACGACCCGAACGCCAGCCGGCGCGCCCCTTCCGGGGGCAGGAGCCGGATCCGGCTGGGCGGGCGACCCGCCAGGGGCCATACCTGCTCCCCGCCGAGGCTCACCGAATACGAGGGGATATCCTGGGAGAGCTCTACGAGATCCACGATCGCGTAGTGGTGTCCGTGCACGGTGAAGGTAGGCGACCGGTAAGCCCTGCCACCCGCTTCGACAGTGACCGTGCAGGGTTCGGCGGACTCCACCCAGATCGAGGCGCTGTCGGCACCGACGTGTCGCAGCATCGGCCCCACCACCAGTGCGGGCATCCCACCTCCGATGTCACGATTCGGCACAACCTCGTGGCCCAAGCCTGCCAGAGTGGCACGGTCCACAGCATCCCGTATCAGCGGCCTGGATTTTTACCAACAACTAGGCAAGGTCAAATCCCCCGCTCTAGGATGATCGCGACAACATCGCCCAGAAGGTGAAGGCAATGGCGCTTTCCCTACAAATAGGGCGTATATACCAGGAGGAATCTCTTCCATGAGCATCTTGGTGCCGTCAAAGACGCCGGCGCTGATCACTCCGGGCCGTCAGGCCCTCGACTCCGCACTCCACCAGCTCGACCAGGCGGCCGAGCACCTCGGGCTCGACCACGGGCTCCGCACGGTGCTGGCCACGCCCCGCCGCTCACTGACCGTCTCGGTCCCTGTGCGGCGTGAGGACGGACGCCTCGACGTCGTCCAGGGCTTCCGCGTCCAGCACAACGTCTCGCGCGGCCCCGCCAAGGGCGGCATCCGCTTTCATCCCGGCACGGACATCCACGAGGTGACCGCGCTCGCGATGTGGATGACGTGGAAATGCGCGCTGGTCGGCATCCCGTACGGCGGCGCCAAAGGCGGCGTGGCCGTGGACCCGACCGGGCTCACCACCCGCGAGCTCGAACGCATGACCCGCCGCTACGTCAACGAGATCCTGCCGCTGATCGGCCCGGAGAAGGACATCCCGGCTCCCGACGTCGGCACGGACGAGCAGACCATGGCCTGGATCATGGACACCTACAGCGTCAGCGCGGGCTACTCGGTGCCCGGCGTGGTCACCGGCAAGCCGATGACGCTGGGCGGCTCGCTCGGGCGCTCCGGCGCGACCGCGCGCGGCGTGCAGATCGCCACGCTGTCCGCGCTCGGCCGCTCGCCGGAGGGTGTGACCGTGGCCGTGCAGGGGTTCGGCAAGGTGGGCGCGCTGACCGCTCAATACCTCGCCGACGCCGGCTGCAAGGTGGTGGCGGTCTCCGACATCACGGGGGCGGTGTACGCCTCCGGCGGGCTCGACATCGCCGGCCTGCGTACGCGGGCGGCCGAGACCGGCGGCGTGCACGGCTACCGCCACGCCGACGCACTGCCCCTCGACGACCTGCTGGAGCTGGACGTGGACGTCCTGATCCCGGCGGCGCTGGAAGGGGCTATCACCGAGGCGAACGCGCCGCGCATCCGCGCCCGCCTCATCGTGGAGGGCGCCAACGGCCCCACCACCCCGGAGGCCGACGAGATCCTGAACGCGGGCGGGGCCACGATCGTGCCCGACATCCTCGCCAACGCGGGCGGGGTGATCGTGTCGTACCTGGAGTGGGTGCAGAACATGCAGGCCTACTCCTGGAGCTCCGGGGAGGTCGAGCTCAAGCTGCGCGACCTCATGGAGAGCGCGTTCTCCGAGGTGAAGTCCATGGCCGCGGCCCGCGGGCTGACGCTGAGGCAGGCGGCGCACGTCATCGGCGTGGGCCGCGTCGCCGAGGCCCACCAGATGCGGGGCCTCTACCCGTGACCGCCGGACGGGGGCTCGCCCTGGCGGGCTCCCGTCATCACTTGATCAGTACCGCCTACTGGCCCTCATACACCGGTACGTGGCCAGGATGTCGAGGCGGCGCGTGACGGCCTGATCCACGACGAGACGCTCGGCACCGGCATCGACGACGCGCCGGCCCACGGGGGTGTTCGAGGGCTGGGTGGCGCGCACACGCCCGCCTGCAGTGGCTGCACGCCGAGGCCACGGAGTCACAGCGGGAGGGCGCTCGCCGCCGCGCCACCGCGCACGCCGCCCTCTTCGCCCGGGCGATCACACGCTGAACAACGGCCTCGGATTCGTTCCGTAGAGATCTTTTCCGTATAAGACTTTGCCTCTAATGTGCGAATCGCCCCCCAAAGCAGCGAGGAGCTGTACATGAGCACACTTGAGCAGTTCGGCTACCGCCAGGAGCTCAACCGTTCCTTAGGCTTCGCCGATCTGATGATCTATGGCTTGATCTTCATGGTGCCGATCGCGCCGTTCGGCATCTTCGGAAACGTCTTCGCCGTCTCCCACGGCATGGTGGCGCTCGCGTACGTCATCGGGCTCGTCGCGATGGCGTTCACGGCGCTGTCGTACGCGCAGATGGCCCGGGCCTTCCCGATGGCCGGTTCGGTCTACACCTACGCCGGGCGCGGCATCGGCGCGCCGGTCGGTTTCATGGCGGGATGGGCGATCCTGCTCGACTATGTGCTCGTGCCGGGACTGCTCTACCTGGTGGCCAGCGTGGCCATGAACTCGTTCGTCCCCGCGATCCCCGTCTGGGCGTGGCTGGTCGCGTTCGTCGTGCTCAACACTGTGGTGAACTATCTCGGCATCCAGATGACGGCCAGGATCACCAGGATCATGCTGGTGGCCGAGCTGGCGGTGCTGGCGATCTTCCTGGTGGTCGGCGGCATCGCGCTGGCCCAGGGCAAGGCGCAGACCGGCTTCTTCACGCCGATCTTCGACTCATCCGGGTTCGAATGGAACGTGGTGCTGGCCGCCGCGTCGGTGGCCGTGCTGTCGTTCCTCGGCTTCGACGGCATCTCGACGCTGGCGGAGGAGAACCGCGAGGACGCGCAGCGGCTCGGCCGCTCCATGGTGGCCGCGCTGGGGCTGGCCGCGGTGTTGTTCGTGGTCCAGACGTGGGTGGCGGCGCTGCTGACGCCCAACAGGGACAACTTGATCGCGAACGGCGACCCGGCCGGCAGCGCGTTCTACGACACCGCCGCGTTCGCCGGCGGAACCTGGCTGTCGGTGCTCACCGCCGTGGCCACGGCCGTCGCGTGGGGCTTCGCCAACTCGCTGGTCGCCCAGGCGGCCACCTCCCGCCTGCTGTTCGCGATGGGCCGCGACCGCCAGCTGCCCTCGTTCCTCGGCAAGGTGGACCCCAAGCACAAGGTGCCGGTCAACGCGACCCTCGTCGTGGCGGCGATCTCGCTGATCCTCGGCATCTACATGAGCACCAGGGAGAACGGCATCGGAGAGCTGGCCTCGCTGGTCAACTTCGGCGCCATGACCGCGTTCCTGCTCCTGCACGTCTCCGTCGTCGTGTACTACGTCATCAAGCGGGGCAGCCGCAACTGGCTCGCGCACCTGATCGCGCCCGCTATCGGCTTCGTCGTGCTGGTGGCCGTCGTGGTCAACCAGAACGTGCACGCCCAATGGGTCGGCGGCATCTGGCTCGCCATCGGCCTGGTCGCCCTCGGCATCACCTACGTCATGGGCCGCAGGCCTGTGCTTCCCAAGGAGGTCCAGTGAACGTCGTGTCCTACCATCCCTCGCCTGAGGAGCTGAGCTACACCTTCGGGGGACGCCCGGCCCTGGGCAAGGTGCGTCCGGGCACGATCCTGGAGTTGTACACCGAGGACTGCTTCGGCGGCCTGGTGCGGAGCGTCGAGGACCTGCCGTCGCAGGTGTGCGAGTTCCCGTACCTCAACCCGGTGACGGGGCCGTTCCACGTGGAGGGGGCCGAGCCCGGAGACACCCTCGCCCTGCACTTCATCAAGATCACCCCGGCCAGGGACTGGGCGGTGTCGACCACGTTCCCGCACTTCGGAGCGCTGACCAGCACCCACACCACGGCCACGCTACAGCCGCCGCTCGAGGAGCGGGTCTGGCGCTACGACATCGACCTCGCCAAGGGCGTGGCCGTCTACCACGCCCGCAACAGCGACTTCAGCGTGGAGCTGCCGCTCGACCCGATGCACGGCACGGTCGGCGTGGCCCCGGGCGCGAACGAGGCCCGCATGACGATCACCCCGGACGCGCACGGCGGCAACATGGACACCCCCGAGCTGCGTGCCGGCGTCACCGTCTACCTGGGCGTCAACGTCGAGGGCGGGATGTTCGCGATCGGCGACGGGCACGGCCTGCAGGGGCACGGCGAGGTGTGCGGCACCGCGGTCGAGTCGGCCATGAACACCGTGGTCGCGGTGGAGCTGATCAAGGGTGTGGCCACGCCGTGGCCGCGGCTGGAGGACGACCTGCACCTGATGTCGACGGGGTCGGCCCGGCCGCTGGAGGACGCGTACCGGATCAGCCAGCACGACCTGGTCACCTGGGCCTCGGAGCTGACCGGACTGGACACGCTCGACGCCTATCAGCTGGTCAGCCAGGCCGGGCAGGCGCCGGTGGGCAACGTGTGCGACACCAACTACACGATGGTCGCCAAGATGCCGAAGGCCTATCTCGGGGACACAGCCGTCTATGAGGACGCGCACGCCCGGCTGCGGGCCCTGGGTTCCCAATACACAGGTTAGGTAAACAATGATTGTGGCAGGTCAGGGCACTGATCATCTTCTGCTAACTGTGGAGGGTGCTCAGGTTGGTGCTGTCCCTGGTCCTGCTCGATCCAGCCGCCGTCGCCGAGGTGTCGCAACGTAACATCCCCGTTCCCCAAGTGCTGACCCCGAACGGGGATCAACTCGGTTACGCCCCCGTCCCGCGCCCCATCACGGGGGCGCGGCGGCTCACGGGGGTGCTGGTCGGCCAGGACCCCGTCACGCGGCGGGACGTGATGTGCGGGGGGACGGTGATCGGCTCGCGCAGCCGCAGCCTGGTGCTGACGGCCGCGCACTGCCTCTATCACCAGGGCCGCGTGCTGCGGCACCTCGCCTTCCTGCCGGGTTACGACCGGGGGCGGCCGGTCCTGGGGGTGTGGCCGGTCGTGCGTACGTGGGTGCCGGCCAGGTGGCGGAACCGGCCGTACTCGCCCGACCTGCTGCCGTACGACGTCGGCCTGGTGGGGGTGGCGGGGCCGAAGCGCCCGCTGGAGGACGTGACCGGGCGCGGGCTGCGGGCGTTGCCCACCGTCAGGGGCACCGCGCTGCGCGGACTGGAGCTGCTCGGCTACCCCGCGGGCAAGAGGTATCCGGTGATGCGGCTGCACCGGTGCCTGGGCGACGCCGTCGAGGGCGTCTCCGAGGGGCCCGGGCTGATGGTCACGCGTAACTGCCACGCCGCCGCCGGCGGCAGCGGCGGCCCCGCGCTGTACGGCGGCGCGATCGCGGGCGTCGTGTCGTCGTCCAGCCCGATGCGTGACGCGAAGGGGTACACCGTGATGACCAGGCTGGGCGGCCGGCCCTTCGAGCGCATGTTCGCCAGGGCCGACCGGGCGATGCAGGTCAAACGGCCCGGCTGACGATCTCCTCACAGAGGGCGTGGGTGCGCAGGGCGTCCTCGGCGTCGATCCTGCGGCCCTCGCGGACGGCGGTGAGGAACTCCAGGCAGATCTGCTCGATGCCGCGCTGCCTCGCCACGGGCACCCAGTCGGGCCGCCGGGCGAGCCGCTCGCCGTCGCGGTAGTCGATGATGTCGCCGAGGTTGACCACGCGGCGTTTGACGCCGTCGCCCATGGCCTCGCAGGTCTCTTCGGCAGCGCCACTCATCCTGTTCATGACGCCGATGGCGGTGAAACCGTCGCCGGACAACTCCAGGACCATGTGCTCGATCAGGCCGTTCATGACGCGGGTGCGGATCGTGGTGCCGGTGATCGCGCCGGGGGCGAGGAAGCGGAGCGTGTCCACCACATGGATGAAGTCATCAAATATCGCCCGACGGGGTTCGTCGGGGTGGTTGTGGCGGTTCTTCTCCATGAGGATGAGGTGACGGGGATGGGCGGCGAGTCCGACATATCCGGGTGCGTAGCGGCGGTTGAAGCCGACCATCAGCGACCTGTTCTCGGCCTTCGCCAGCCGTACGAGGTGCTCTGACTCCGCCAGCGTGTACGCGATCGGCTTGTCGACATAAACGTGGACCCCGGCGGCGAGCAGCCGCCCGACGATCTCCGGATGCACGTCGGTGGCGGCGTGCACGAACGCCGCGTCGATCCCCGCTTTGATCACCTCGTCCACGCTCGTCGACCGGCGGGCGATGCGATAGGCGTCGCCGAGCCGGTCGAGCCGGGCACTGTTGCGGGTGCAGAGGTGGAGGTCGAGGGCGGGCTGAGCGGCGAGCACGGGCAGGTAGGCCTTCTCCGCGATGTCGCCCAGGCCGATCATGGCTATCTTCACCCGTCGAGCGTAGCTTTGAGCGCCTCGTCGATCGGGGTAGGCGCGACTCCGAACGTGCGCTGGAAGGCCGACGAGTCGAGCACGAACGGCTCGGTGAACTGGTAGCGGACGTGCCCGAGCTCGCCCAGCATGGGCGAGAACAGCCCGGCCGCCCGCACCACGGGCCACGGCAGCTGCATCATCCGAGGCGCGGGGCGGCCGAGCAGCGCGGCCGCCCGCTTCCCCATCTCGCGGAAGGTCACCGGCTCGGCGGTCGGCACGTGCCAGGGGCGGCCCCAGGCGCGCTCGTCCCGGCCCGCCACGATCAGGGCGTCGGCCACGTCGGGCAGGTACGTGAAGCTGTGCGGCACGTCGGCCGGCCAGACGAGCTGGATCGTCTTGCCCGCCCTGAGCGGGACCAGGAACCGGTCGCCCAGGTAGGACTGGTCGGTCGCGCCCGGGCCGAAGTAGTCCGAGCCGCGCACCTCGGTCGCCCTGATCCGGCCGGCCTCGTGAGCGGCCCGGGCGTCGGCCCACATCTTGGCGCGTACCTGCGCCTTGGGACTGGTCGAGGCGAGCGGCAGGTCCTCGGTCATCGGGACCGAGACGGGCCCGTACGGGTAGAGGTTGCCGAGCATCACGTAAACGGCGCCGCCGGCCTCGGCGGCGGCCAGGAAGGACTCGGCCATCGGCGGCCAGTCGGTGAGCCAGCGGTGGTACTTCGGATTGACGCAGTTGTAGAGGACGTCCGCCCCTCGGGCGATCTCGATCATCCTGTTCTTGTCGGCCACGTCCGCGGCCACCCTCACCGCGCCTTCGGGTCCGCCGCCCGAGCGGGTCACGACGGTGACCTCGTGCCCCTGAGCGAGGAGCTTGGTGGCCAGGTGCGTGCCGACCTGGCCGGAGCCCACCACGATGTGCTTACCCATGATCAGACCTGCTTCCAGACGATGCGGAGTACCGCGTTGAGGACGAAGAGCGCGAAGAAGACGGCCGCGGAGGTCGTCAGGCCGGAGGCGTAGAGCGCCAGGGCGCCGCCGCCGAACCAGAGGATCTCCAGCGCGGCGCGGGCCAGGCCGGTGAGCGGGAAGGTGGCGTTCGCGCCGCCGCCGGCGCCGAACAGCGCCCACGCGGCGATGAACAGCGCCGGCCCGCCGAGCCCGGCCAGGAGCTTGATCGCCCAGCTGGGGCTGAGCGTGAACCCCCAGTAGCCCACGGAGAACAGCACGCCGAGCTCCAGGAAGAACATGAGAGCCGCGTTGGCGTGCTTGGCGAGCTGCAGCATGGGAGCTTCCTCCGTGGGTGGTGCCATCCGCTTATGAGAGCAATGCTCTCTTAAAAGAGCACCGTTCGTCAAGAGCAGTGATCTCGTTTCTTCTCACCGCTCTGATAGCCTGCTGGACATGACAGCCAGCCGTACCGCCAGAGAACGGGTCCGGGCCGAGCTCACCAGGGAGATCACCGACATCGCGCGCCGCCAGCTCGCCACCGAGGGCGCGGGCGGCCTGTCGCTCCGGGCCGTGGCGAGGGAGATGGGCATGGTCTCCTCTGCCATTTACCGATATTTCCCGAGCCGGGACGACCTGCTCACCGCATTGATCATCGACGGATACAACGCCATAGGCGAGGCCGTGGAGCAGGCCGACGCCGGCTGCCCGCGGGAGGACTTCCTGGGCCGATGGCTGACCGTCTGCCACGCCGTCCGCGACTGGGCGCTGGCACACCCGCACGAATACGCCCTGCTCTACGGCTCACCCGTGCCCGGCTACCAGGCCCCGCAGGACACGGTCCCCGCAGCCCTGCGCGACACGATCGTGTTCGGCCGCATCCTGTCGGAGGCCCACCAGGCGGCAGCCCTCAGCCCGGCACAACCGGCTCCCTCGCCTCCGCCCTCGCTCCACGCGGACGCGTCAGCCGTACGCGCTCTCATCCCCGATGTTCCCGACGACGTGATCTTCCGCGGCGTGATGGCGTGGACCGCCCTGTACGGCTGGGTCAGCTTCGAGCTGTTCGGCCAGTACAACAACACCATCGAGGACCGCCGCACCGCCTTCGACCACTCGATGCGGCTCATGGCCGCGCTGATGGGCCTTGCTCAGTAAGACACCGTCATCAATCGTGTCGGCTCACCGCTGCCTGCGAGGCACTGAGGGCTAAAGGGGATTGCGCGTGACCAGGCTCGGAAAGCGACTGAAGTCTCGATCCATGGTCCACAACTCTCTCACCCCGTGAGCCGCACACAGCGCGGCTATCCGGGCGTCATGGACCATTGGACCGGCGATCTTGCTCTGCTCAAGCAGCGTACGCAGGCCACACCAGTGGTCGTTGGGCTCTGCGAGCACGACCAGGGCCGGGGATCCCAGCCACGCGTCGATCTGGTCGATCGCCTGTGCTGTCGTGCTGGGAGGCGCATAGATTCTGGGATGCGTTACCACCGAGAAGAACTCATAGACACACGGCCAAGGGATCGCCCAGGGCGCTCTTCCCTCAGCCAGTTCCTTGATCTTCGACGCCGCGGCCGCATGGAACTCGCTGTCTCGCCGATGGGCGTAAACAAGGACGTTCGTGTCTACCGCAATCACAGACGATCTCCATAGGCCAGTGCTCGGATGTCCTCCCAGCTGGCTCCGCGAACCTCTCGTTGCAGGCCTTCGCCGCCCACCGATGCGTCAGGCAGGATAAAACGGGCATTCTGGGCGCGCCGCGAAAGCACAACCCTGAGACCCTCCTCAATCATGGCGCGCAGCGTAGTTCCCTCGGCGCGGGCCACTTGACGAGCTTCGTTGAGCAAGGAGTCGGAAATGTCCACCGTCGTCTTCATATTGCCGACCATACCCATGGACCCATACTCCCATACCCCATAACTGTACGCAGCCGATCTACTACTTCTGCGGCCGAGGGCAGGGCCGGCACCGGCGCAGCGCGACCGCCGGACCGAGCCGGCAGAACGGGCCGCATCGGTGACCCAGCGTCAGGAGTGACCGATGTAGGGGTGCGTGGTGTTGTGGACCAGTCCAGGCTCTCCGGGGACGCTCTGGTGGTTGTCATGGACCACGGTCCGTCCTCGGGGCCGTGACCGCCGCGATCGCCTACCAGGTGGGATTCAGCTCTGCCAGGGGGCAGCGTAGCGGGCGTAGGTGCCGTCGTTGACACTCAGGTGAAGCCACTGGTCGACGTACTCCTTGAACACCTCGTCACCGCGGGGCAGCAGGTACGCCTTCTCCGCGAAGGTGAACGGCTTGTCCGGATTGATCGCGCACAGTTCGGGGCGGATCTTGGACTGGTAGCGGGTCTCGGAGGCATCCGTGATCATCACGTCTGCCCTTCCCGCCGCGATCTCCTCGTGGATGGTGTTGTTGTCGGGATGAGTGATGACCGTGGCCTTCTTGATGTTCGCCTGGACGAACTGCTGGTTGGTGCCCCCCGGGTTGACGATCACCCGGACGCCGGGCTGGTCTATCTGCTCGAGGGTCTGGTACTTGTCCTTGTCGGCGCAGCGGGCGATAGGAGCCTTGCCGTCGGTGATATAGGGGGTGCTGAAGTACGCCTTGCGCGCCCTGGCCAGAGTCACCGAAACGCCGCCCATGCTGACATCACACTTGTTCGCGGCCAGGTCGTCGACGATCGTGGCCCACGTGGTCGGCACAAAGGTGGCCTGTACCCCCAGGCTGCCCGCCAAGTGCCTGGCCATGTCAACGTCGATGCCGGTCCGATCGCCCGTCTTCGGGTCCAGGTAGGTGAAGGGCCGGTAGTCGCCGGTGGTGCAGACTCGCAGCCTGCCACGCTGCGGGATCTTGTCCAGGAGCGTATCCTCCTTGCCGCCCGCGGCACCGGCCGTGGCGCTGACCGCGGCGGCCGTACCGCCCCGCCCCGTGAGGAAGAGCATGCCGGCGAGCACCGCGGAGAGGGTCAGAGCCAGGGCGGACAATATGGGGGCACGCCTCATGTTTCTTGCTCCTATGTAACTGGGACTACCTTTCGGCGATTTTGCCACACAAAGCGATCAATGTCCGGTGCGGTTAGCGACCATCGAAGCTGAGGCTTGTTCGCCTCTGTGCGCACGACCGCGCACACCGTCGCGGCCGCCGCCCGGCCGGCTCAGCCCTGCGTGATCCGGTGGGTCAGCAGCGGGACGAGGACCTCGTCCACGATCTGGACGACCAGCTCGCCGGGGATGGGCGCGCCGTTGAACAGGAAATGGTGGCGCAGCAGCGCGTGCCCCGCGTCCAGTCGGCGCGGGGTGATCGCGTCCGGGTCGATCTCGCCGCGCTCCACGGCACGCCGGACGACCTCCTCCATCGTCCGCCTGCCTATCCCCTGGGACGTCCTGCGCATGGAGCTCAGCGGCGACCCGCTGCTCAGTGCCTCGCCCAGCAGCCCTCGCATCGCCTCTCCAGCGGGTCCCGACAGAGCCTGTGCGACCTGTCCCAGCATGGCCACCAGGTCGCCGCGCAGGGTGCCGGTGTCGGGCGTCGACTCGGGGGTGGGCAGCGTGTTGCGGACCGCCTCCATCACCAGCTCGATGCGGGTCGGCCAGCGCCGGTAGAGCGAGGCCTTGCTGGCCCTGGCCCGCTCGGCCACCCGTTCCATCGTCAGCCCGGCGTACCCGCTCTCGGCCAGCTCGTCGAGCGTCGCCTGGTAGATGGCGGCGTTGAGCGCCTCTCCCCGGCGGCGCGGCAGCTTGCGGTGGTCGGTCACCATAGGGCGATCCTAGGCAGCGCCGGTGACCGTGCCGGTGTCGCCGTTGACGGTGACGAGCCGGCCGTCCTCCAGCACGGAGGTCGCCGTGCCTGTGCCCATGACGGCCGGGATGCCGTACTCCCTGGCCACGATCGCCGCGTGCGACGCGGCGCCGCCGCTGTCCACGACCACGGCCGCAGCCCTCTGGAACAGCGGCGTCCACGAGGGGTTGGTGTAGGGGCACACGAGCACGTCACCGGTGTCGAGCTTGCCGAACTCGCCCGGCCCTCTGATCACCTTCACCGGCCCGGTCGCGACGCCGCCACTGGCGGGCGATCCGGTGACCAGCGCGTCGCCGGCCTGGCGGGGAGGGAAGACCGCGGCGGGGTCGATGAGCCGCGTGCCGGCCAGCTCCTCCCGCTTGGCCGCCCGTGCCCGCACGACCTCGCGCAGCCGCTCGCGGTCGGCCGCGGTGTCCTGGAACGACTCCAGCTCCTCCAGTCGCAGGTGGAAGACGTCCTCGGGCCGGTCGAGCACGCCCTTGTCGTGCAGTCGCCGCCCCAGCTCCACCAGCGATCTGCGGAGGATGGGCAGCGGCATCGTGAAGTAAAAGTGGCTGTCCTCGCGGAAGGCGATGCCGGCACGGGCGGCCGTCACCCAGCGTGTCATGCGGGCGCGGCGGCGTGGGTGACGCAGGAGCGGGTGGTCGAGGAGGCGTTCCAGCGCGTCGTCGGTTTCCTTCTGCTCCTGCGGGCCGGCGGCCAGCACCTTGATCAGCCCGCGAACGGTCTCCGGGTCGTCCGCCCAGGTGGGCGGCGTGACCAGGATCGGGCTGAGGGTCTCGCGGTGGCCGTACTCGGCCAGGAACTCCTCCAGCGCGGCCTGGAACTCGGCGGGCGGCGGGTCGGTGTCGAGCGCGCCGGTGCGCCTGGCCAGCTCGGCCAGCCGCGTCAGCGCCTGATTGGCCTCGGTGGTACGGGTGACCGCGCCGTGCAGCAGGCCCCCGAACAGCCTGCCGCGCCCCAGCAGCTTGACGGCCAGCAGCAGCCGCAGCAGCGCGAGCCCGGTGCCCGGCAGGTAGTCGATGCGCAGGTCGGCCACCGGCGCGACCAGGGCGAGCGCCTGCCGGGGCACGCGGATGAGCTCCGGCCACGGCATCGCGGCCAGGTCTTCGGCGGCCAGGCGCCGGACGGCCGCCAGGTAGTCGTGGAACCGCGGGTCCTCGGTCCAGCGGGCGGGGTCGTACCGCCTGGCCTTGGCCGCGACCCGGAACGGCGCGGCGAGGACCCCCAGCGTGGGGTGCGGCTTCGGCGGCAGCAACGCGTAGACCACGCCGTCCTCCTCACGCAGGAACCCCTCGAACGCGCGGCGCAGCCCGAAGGCGCCGGTCACCTTGCCCATGAGCCCGGCCGGGCCGTACGGGATCCAGGTGGACATGTCGATCGGGTACGGCCGCGCGGGCAGGTATTCGATCAGCACGGTGCCCAGGCGCCGCTGGAACGGGTTGAGCCTGCCGACCGGAGGCGGTGGCAGCGCCGTCATGGGCCGGGCCTGCAGCAGGTGGACCCTGCCGTCCGCCCAGGCCCACTCGATGTCCTGCGGCCGTCCGAAGAGATCGGCGACCCGCCGGCCCAGAGCGGCCAGTTCCCCCACCACCGCGTCGGGCAACCGCTCCCCCGTCACCCCGGTCTCACGCGTGACGCCACCGCCTGCCTTGCCCCGGATGACGACCTCGCGGCGGCCGGCCGTGAACTCCACCCCACCGTCCGCGTCGACGACGTAGTGGTCGGGGGTGACCAGGCCGGACACGACGGCCTCGCCCAGGCCGCTGCTGGCGTCGATGACGAGCTGGGTGCGGTCGCCGCTGACCGGGTTCGCGGTGAACATGACACCTGCCGTGTCGGCCTCGACCATGCACTGCACGACCACCGCGATGCTCACGTCCTCGATGCCCAGCCTCGCCCGGTAGGCGACGGCGCGATCGGTCCACAGCGAGCCCCAGCAGCGGCGTACCGCGTCCAGCAGGGCCTCGTCACCGACGACGTTGAGGTAGGTGTCCTGCTGGCCGGCGAACGCGGCCCCCGGCAGGTCCTCGGCAGTGGCACTGGACCGCACCGCCACCGGCCCGCCGCCGAGCTCGGCGTAGGCGTCGAGGATCGTGCGCCGCAGCTCGTCAGGCATGTCGGCCGTGGTGCGGCCTTGGGCGACGAGGTCGTAGGCATGCGTGGTGACGACGAAGCCGCCAGGCACCGGGAAGCCGTTCCTGACCAGCTCCCCCAGGTTCGCTCCTTTGCCACCGGCGATGGCCAGGTCGTCCCGGCCGAACGCGCTCAGGGGTGCGACGAGTTTCACGTTGTCTCCTCTTTCACGATGACTCCTCGACGTGGGCTCGGGTGCGGAGCGGACGCGCCGGCAGGGCCAGCGCGAGGAAGAAGGCCACGGCGAGCAACGGCGCCATGGCGGCGAACACGGGTGGCGCGGCCGCGGCGAACGCGTCGCGCACACTGTCCGGCAGCTCCGCCGGGGTGGCGGTGGCGGAGATCCCGGACCTCAGCGTGATGAGCGCGCCGACGAGCGCGACCCCGGCCGACGCCCCGATCTGCCGCAGGAACGTGACGGACGAAGTGGCGGTGCCGAGGTCGGCGTGCTCGACGGCGTTCTGCGCGGCCAGCACCATGACCTGCATGACCAGCCCGACCCCGAGCCCGGTCAGCAGCATCGCGCCGGCCAGCGCGAGCGGCGACGCCCCCGCCACCCCGACCAGCGCCAGCCCGACGGCCGCCGCGGCCGTGCCCGCGACGGGGTACGGCTTGTACACCCCGGTCCTGGTGATCAGCCGCCCGGACACGATGGTGGTGACGAGCACGCCGCCCATCAGCGCGGTCACCAGCAACCCCGCCTGCGTCGCACTCGTACGCAACGCGATCTGCAGGTACGCCGGCATGTACGTGATCGTCCCGAACAACGCGAACCCGATGAGCAGGCTGATCGCCACGGGCACCGCGAAGGCCCGGTCGCGGAAGAGCCGCAACGGCAGAATCGGATCCTTGGCGAAGCGAGCGCTGACCAGCCACGCCACCACCCCGGCACTCGCCACCAGCAGGTAGACCGGCTCCCCGGTCTGCCCCACCATGACCACGCCCACGACGGCGACGGCCAGTGTCAACGCGCCCACGACATCGAACGGCACCCGGTGGTTCCGCGGCCTCGGCAGCCGCAGCGTGACACTCAGCACGACCAGGGCCAGCAACCCGAGCGGCGGGTAGATGGCGAAGATCCACCGCCAGCCGAGCGAGTCGATGAAGAACCCGCCGACCAGCGGCCCGCCCACGGCCGCCACCACATACGCGGCGCCGATGAACCCGAGGTAGCGGCCCCGTTCACGCGGACTGACGATCTCCCCCATGATCGCCTGCGCCCCGATCATCAACCCGCCCCCGCCGAGCCCCTGCACCGCCCGGAAGGCGATGAACTGCGGCATCGACGTGGCCAGGGCGCACAACACGGCGCCGGTGACGAAGATGACGATGGCGACCTGCATGGTGGGCTTGCGGCCGTACCGGTCGCCGAGCTTGCCGTAGACGGGCATGACGACGGTGGCGGCGGCAAGGTAGGCGGTGACGACGGCAGGCATCTGATCGAGCCCGCCGAGACTGCCCGCGACGGCGGGGAGGGCGGGAGCCATGATCGTCTGGTCGAGCGCGCCCAGCAGCATCGCCAGTATCAGACCCGACAACACGAGACCCATGGCACCCGCCCCTTAGAGAACGTTTCGTTCTCTATCGAGCATAGGATTCATTCCACAGAAACGCAACGTTCACTAAGAGGCCGGCGCACAGGCGGCGCGCATCAGCGCGGCATCAGAACGCTGGTGGACGGGGCACGCAACACTGTGCGCACCACCCTGGAGATCGTGCGTAAGCCCGCACTCAGCGCGGGACTCGCAAGGGGGGATGTTGGGCTCCTGCATTCGGTATGTATGATCGCAGGGCAAAGTGGAGGGGAGTACTCCTTCGCGGCCACGTCGTCATCACGGACCCGCCCTCGGGGCCCGGCGCGGTCGGTCCGCGACGCCGCGGGCGGAGAAGACCTCCGACGGACGTGTCAACGCCAAGTCGGAGGAGCGCTCATGCCCCCACCTATGTCCGTGCCCGCCTGGCTGTGGGCGGCCACCATCGCCGCCCTGCTCGGACTCATCCTCCTCGACCTGATCATCGTCAACAGGAGACCCCACAAGGTCACGATCGCCGAGTCGGCCCGGTGGATCGCCTTCTACATCGGCTGTGCCGTCGCTTTCGGCGCAGGCGTGTGGATCTTCGGCGGCGACGACCACGCGGCCTCCTACATCACCGGCTACATCACCGAATACACGCTGAGCGTCGACAACCTGTTCATCTTCATGCTCATCATGGCGAACTTCGCCGTGCCCGCGATCCACCAGCACCGCGTGCTGCTCATCGGGATCATGATGGCGCTGGTCATGCGCGGGATCTTCATCGGCGTGGGCGCGCAGGCCGTACAGCGCTTCAGCTGGGTGTTCTGGCTCTTCGGCGGCATCCTCATCTACACCGCGTGGAAATTCGCCTTCAACAGCAAGGACGACGAGGAGTACGACCCCAACGGCGGCGTCGTACGGCTGGTGCGCAGGCTGTTCCCCGTCACCGACGTCTACCACGGCTCACGGCTGACCATCAAACAGGACGGCCGCCGCCTGCTGACCCCGATGTTCATCGTCATCATCGCCATCGGCGGCGCGGATCTGGTCTTCGCGGTCGACTCGATCCCCGCGATCTTCGGCATCACCCAGGACGCCTACCTGGTCTTCGCGGCCAACGCGTTCGCGCTGATGGGGCTGAGACAGTTGTACTTCCTGCTCGGCGGGCTGGTGGAGAAACTCGTCTACCTCACCTACGGCCTGGCGGTCATCCTCGGCTTCATCGGCGTGAAACTCGTCCTGCACGCCCTGCACGAGAACGAGCTGCCGTTCATCAACGGCGGAGAGCACGTCACCTGGGTCCCTGAGATCAACAACTGGATCTCGCTGGCCGTCATCGTCACCGTGCTCACCGTCACGACGGTGGCCAGCCTGCTCAAGTCCAGGCGCGACACACGCCAGGCCGTCGAGCCGTCCGTGTCCGAGCCCGCCGACGAGGCGCGCAACTGACCAGAAGGGGAAGGCTCGCCGACCGGCGGCGAGCCTGCCTCGTGGCCACATCCCCGGACATACAACAAGTCGGCCGTCGCCTTTCCCCCTCATCGAAAAAGGCGACGGCCGGCGCGCGACGGCCGAATTCCCGCTCAGGATAGGGGGACCAGAATTGTCGGCGACCAGCCAAGATCATCGGTCTCGAACACGCACAAAGCGTCTGATCGAATGGCGTGAGCACGAGCCGGTGACGTGCTGCACCTCGAGACTCTTGAACTGAATGGCAAACCCACAGCCTATCGGTGAACGATGCACGTCGATCTCCGTAGCGGGACCCGTGTAGCGGTCTATCTCCGACGTTGGCACCAGTAGACAGCCGATGGACCCTCACCATCGCCATGGGCGACCAGTCGAGATTCGGGCACGCAGGCCCCACGCAGTTTCGCGCCCCCGGGGCCGGTCCTCCTACGGCGGCAAGGCCCCACCCCGGCTGTTTCAGTCGATATTAATGAGGAGCCACAATGAGAAGCTTCACTTTCATTTAGGGAAGAGACCATAGACCGCAGTCAATTCATACCGACAAGACTGGCGGAAGACCGTCGAGCCCATGCTCCAGTCGGACAAAACGCTCATTTTCCAACAAAACTCGAACGTGCCATACCTTTCACTGCGTTCCAGCTTGTTCTGTTGACGTGATGTTGATTAGCGTGTGAAACACGTGGGAGACGCCGCCTCCTGATCTGTTCTGGTGCAGCGAGCCGTACGAGGAGGATCATCGTGGCTGACCTCGATCGTGAGGCGATGCGGGCCGTTGCCCAGCGGATCCAGCGGCTGTCGGACGACCACTGGTGGGCGCTCGATCCCGTCTGCCGGTTCATGGAGAAAGACGCATGGGTGGGGCCGACGGGCGCCCGCTTCGACACCCAGGTCCACGCCGACCAGCGGGAACTGCGGGCCATGCTGGCACAGGCCGTAGACAGCGCGAAACAGAAGCTGGCCTCGACTCCGGACAAGCCATGAGCGAGTTCAGCGGGGTCAAGCAGCCCGAATTCGACACGATGACGAGCAAGCACACCCAGACCGCCGGCCAGCTGGAGGAGCTGGCGCAGGCTCTGCACAAGGAGCTGCAGAGCGCCGGGCTCGACACCGCACCGGCGGCGCGGCTGCGAAAGTTGGCGGGACGGGTCACCACACAGGCCGAGGACCTGCGGCGGCGGCAGAGACTGGTCCACGAGCTGCAGCGGCAGAAGGTCATCTTCGGGAGGAGCACGCCTATGGGGAGCTTCCTGGAGATTCCTGACAATCTGGAGGCCGCCCAGGGGCTGCTGGACGGGACACTGGCGGGTCGTGCCGCACTGAAGGCGGCGGACGGCGACCGCAAGGCACTGGCCGAGCTGGAGAAATACGCGTCGCGGACCGGGGACCCCGAGTTCGTCAAGTCATTCCTCCGCACGCTGGGCGCGATCAGCGTGACGCGGGTGCCCGGGGCGATCGCCATGCAGTTGCGCGACGCCAGGAAGCGTCAGGACGCCGAGGGCGTGACGCAGCTCTCCAGACAAGGGCAGAAGGTCCTGGCCATGTTGAGCACGGCTCTGGCCAAAGGGACGGATCCGAAGAGTCCCGCTTATGTGGGTGCCGACCTCCTCAAGGGTCTGGTGAAGGAGGGCCGGGCCGAGCACAAGGCGGGTGACACCAAATACTCCGGTTACCAGGCCCAGGCGCTCATGTGGCGTGCTCACGACGGGAAGCCGCCATTCTCGAAGGAGTTCATGGAGGTCGTCGGGCGTGACGTGATCGTCTACGAGCACGAGCAGCGCAAGGACGAATGGGCGGCGGCCAAGGATCTGCTGGGCCGGTACGTCAAGGGGAAGCAGCTGCCCATCATCGACCTGGCCGGCGCTTTCGGCCTCGGTATCCTGCTGAGGCCGGGAACTCAAATGGGCAGTCCCGACACGAAGGCCCAATCAGCTGTGGTGGACGGCCTCTTCCATGCGGCGAAATCCAGCCGGGAGGCGTCCCAGGCGCTGCTGAATCACACCCCGGCAGGGTGGAAGGAGTCCGTGCTGGACTACCTTCTGACGACCCGGTGGAGCGCTTCCCGTTTCCTGAACGACTACAAGCCGATACGGGACATGCTTGAGATCGCGACAACCGGTCAGGACGCGACCTCCAAGAAGCTGGCCGCCGAGATGATCAAAACGCTCTCGGACCAGGTAGGCGGCGCCTTCGGCAAAGCCGCGGACGGCAATCTGGAGATCAGGAATAGATATCTATTCGATCGCTACGCCCCCTTGGCCTACCCCCTCGGCAGGGCGATCGCGGCCCACATCGATCAACTCTCCCGGCTCATCCTGAACCATGAGACCTTTGGCCAGGTCGCGGCGAAGGACATGTCGTATGCCTTAATCCTGGCCACCGCCGACAGTGCCGCGTTTGAGGCACTAGTGAGAGCGCAGACCGAACACATGCGGGCGGCGCTGGGCACCGTACCGCCCGTCGGTCTCAACGCCGCCAACGCCGAGAAACTCGGATTCACGAAGGCCGACGTCAAGAAGTACGACCTCAACGAGAACGGACAGGTCGACAAGGCCGACGTCATTCAGGCCCTGAAGGACCGGACCGAGGAGGAGGCACGTCCCTTCGGCCACATCGTGGAGATCCGCCGCCAGATCCTGATCGCGCAGGGGCTGGACGACAAGAAGGCTGACGAGGCAGTGAAAGGCATGGTGCGGGACGCACTCGGGCTGCTCCCGGTTCCGGGTGCCAAACAGGCGGGTGCGCTGGCCACAGGAGCCTTCGGCGAACTGATCGGCAAGGGATATGACAAGCTCGCCGGAGCCGCGTACGACCAACTCTCCACGCAAGTCGCCCATTGGATGCGGGAACACAGGGTGGGCCTGGATGCGGCACACGAGACGCTGGCAAACAATCGCCTTGCAGTGGAACGACTGGGGGAGCAACTGCTCGGAACAGTCCTGCTGAACAAGGGTCTGCTCGACACACTGGACTTGAAGAACCAGCCATTCGCCATTGGAACTCCGCCTAGGCTCAAGCCCTTCACCGAGATGAGTCCGCAGGAATACAGCAAGTTCCTCGCATGGGCCCGCAACTCCGGAGGAAGTAGCGAGCTGCTCGGTCTCTTCAGCAAGACCTTCCGCTCGAACACTGATGTGGACGACTATCTCGGTCTTAAGGTCTCCTCATCCGACAGAGGTGACGAATGAGGCATGCTTCTGCCGCGCTGGCCGCTCTCGCGTTGCTCGCCGCGGCTTGCACCCCGACGACCGGCATCGACTCCACACCGGCCTCAGCCCTCCGGCCGGTCGTGGATTCCTCACCATATGTCTGCACGCTCATTCCAGAGCAGGCATTTCGTCTCGTCAGTGGGGTGACCGGACCTCTTGTCGAGAAAACCGCCGGCAACGAGCGGAACGGCGACTGCCGGGCTCCTGATACGCCCTCCGGATCTCTAGAGGTGTGGTGGAAGCAGGAGGGGCCCGGGATGTCTCGTGAGCATATGGAGTTCCTTATCGAGGACAGGCGTAAGTTCTACAGCGATTACGGCGGAGTCGCGCTCCCTGCCGATCTTGGTGACGGTATGGCCGCGTACCTGCGCGATCCGCCAGCCGCCGACCAGCCATACCAGGTAAGCGCGAAGTTTCGCTGCGGCAGCAAAGAGCGATTGATCGACATTTATCTGCCCCAGGTCACCAAGGGCAGGGATGCGAATAAAGACATGGCCGAACTCATGCGCATCGCCCAGAAACGCTACGGCGAGGTGTACAACTGCACACCCGGCACGTAGGGACCACAAACAACTCGACCGCGCCTCCCGTCGGTCACGGGGCGCGGTCGAGTGATGGGCGGCGGGGCCTTGTGGGCGCGTGCCGAGCCACCGGCCCTGCAAGGTCGTTGCAGGGCCCAGGCCTTGGAGACTTACAGGGTCAGCGGGAAGCGCGGTTCACCGCGGAGATGATGGCCTTGAGGGCGGCCGTCGTGGTGTTGGCGTCGATGCCGACACCCCACAGCACCTGCCCATTGACCTCGCACTCCAGGTAAGACGCCGCCTTGGCGTCGGTGCCGGCGCTCATGGCGTGCTCTACGTAGTCGAGAACCCGCACCTGGATGCCCACCCCCGCGATGGCGTCGATGAAGGCCGAGATCGGGCCATTGCCCGAGCCCTCGATCTCCCTGATCTCCCCATCGAGGCGGACGTCGGCGCTGATGCGGTCCTTGTCGTCGACCGTGGACTCGTGGCGGTGGGCCATGAGGCTGAGGCGGCCCCAGCGGTTGGCCGGGTTGGGCAGGTATTCGTCCCGGAAGATCTCGAACATCGCGGCCGGGCTGATCTCGCCGCCCTCGCTGTCCGTGCGGGCCTGCACGACCTTGGAGAACTCGATCTGCAGCCGGCGCGGCAGGTCGAGCTGGTGGTCGGCCTTCATGATGTACGCGACCCCGCCCTTGCCGGACTGGCTGTTGACGCGGATCACGGCCTCGTAGGTGCGCCCGATGTCCTTGGGGTCGATCGGCAGGTACGGCACTGCCCACGTGAAGTCGTCCACCGGCACCCCGGCCGCCGCGGCGTCGCGCTCCAGGTGCTCGAAGCCCTTCTTGATGGCGTCCTGGTGGGAGCCGGAGAAGGCGGTGTAGACCAGCTCGCCGCCCCACGGGTGGCGCGGGTGCACGGGCAACTGGTTGCAGTATTCGGTGACCCGGCGGATCTCGTCGATGTCACTGAAGTCGATCTCGGGGTCGACGCCCTGGGAGAACAGGTTCATGCCCAGCGTGACCAGGCAGACGTTGCCGGTGCGCTCGCCGTTGCCGAACAGGCAGCCCTCGATGCGGTCGGCGCCGGCCATGTAGCCCAGCTCGGCGGCGGCCACGGCGGTGCCGCGGTCGTTGTGCGGGTGCAGCGACAGCACGATCGAGTCGCGGTGCTTGAGGTGGCGGTGCATCCACTCGATCTGGTCGGCGTAGACGTTGGGGGTGGCCATCTCGACCGTGGCCGGCAGGTTGATGATGACCTTGCGGTCCGGGGTGGGCTGCCACACGTCGTTGACCGCGTCGCACACCTCGACGGCGTACTCCAGTTCGGTGCCGGTGAACGACTCCGGCGAGTACTGGAAGTAGACGTCCACGTCGGTCGCGTCGGCGAGCTTCTTGACCAGCTTGGCGCCCTCGACCGCGATCGCCGTGATGCCGTCCTTGTCCTGGCCGAACACGACGCGCCGCTGCAGCGTGGAGGTCGAGTTGTAGAGGTGGACGATGGCCTGCTTGGCGCCCTCGATCGACTCGAAGGTACGCTCGATCAGCTCTGGCCTGGCCTGGGTCAGCACCTGGATGACGACGTCGTCCGGGATGCGGTCCTCTTCGATGATCTGCCGGATGAAGTCGAAGTCGGTCTGCGAGGCGGCCGGGAAGCCTACCTCGATCTCCTTGTAGCCCATGCGTACCAGCAGCTCGAACATCTGGAGCTTGCGGTGGGAGTCCATCGGGTCGATCAGCGCCTGGTTGCCGTCGCGCAGGTCCACGGCGCACCAGCGGGGCGCCTTGGTGATGACCTGGTCGGGCCAGGTGCGATCGGTCAGCCGGACGGGCTGATAAGGCTGATAACGATGGATCGGCATGGGGCTGGGCTGCTGGGCGGTCATGTCAGATGCTCCTCGTCGGTCGTCCAAGGGAAGCGGCCGACGCGCATGACTGGCTCCGCGGCGAGGGAGCCGGCCTTAGAGGCCCTCGCCGCGGCAGCTAAGAAGCAGTCCGCGCAGCATGCCATGCACGCTACCAGACGTCTCGGGATGCGCCGCGCCAGATCTCACATCTTGAGAACGCGGAACGGGTCCGGTTATTCCTCGATGAGGACGCTGAGGCAGGTCACGCACCCTTCGAGCTTCTCAAATTCCGAAATATCAACCGTCGTCACACTAAGTCCGCGCTTTTCGAGCATCGTGGCGGTCTGGGGTGCCGAGGCGGCCATCAGCACCCGATCGCCGCCCATGAGCACTACGTGCGCGCCCGACTCCTCCGGAGGCACCAGCAGATCGGGCAGGTCCACGTAGCGGGGATCGCCGATGAGCGTCCCGTCCGGGAGCGCCGTGACCGCCGACTTCAGGTGCAGCACGCCGGTCATGTCGACGGGCACCACCCGGCGTTCCGGCACCAGGGCCGTCAGCTGGGTGATGCCGTGGTCGTTGGTGCGCGCCGATCGGCCGACGTACACGGTGGCGCCGACCTGCAGCACGTCGCCCCCGTCGAGAGTTCCGGGCGGCGCGATCCTGACCGTCTTCATGCCCAGCTCCCGTACGGCCTGCGCCACGGACTCCACCTCCGGCCGCCGCTCGGCCGCGCCCGGCCGGGTCAGCACGGCCACCCGGCCCGCCACCACCACCGCGTCCTCCACGAACGGCGCGTCGGGCAGGTCGTCGGCGGGCTTGGCGTACGCCGGCCGCCACCCGCCGCCCGCCAGCGCGGCCACATAGGCGTCGTGCTGGGCGGCGGCGCGCTCGTAGTCCACCGGCTCGCGCTCGATATGGGTGACGATGCCCTCGGCAATACGGGGGCCAGGCTTCCTTACCAGCGCGATACCAGACATAGGGCGTGTTCTATCACGCAGTGATTAGAGTCATGGGCATGCGGGACGACGAGATACTCACCAGGATCAGCGCTCTGGTCGACGAGGAGCACGAACTGCGCGGCAGACTGACGGCCGGCGATGTGACGACGGACGAGGAGCACGCGCGTATCAAGGAGCTGGAAACGGCTCTCGACCAGTGCTGGGACCTGCTCAGGCAGCGCCGCGCCCGGCGCAGCGCGGGCGCGGATCCCGACGGCGCCGCCGTGCGCCCGCCCGGCGAGGTGGAGAACTACCGCCAGTAGCGAACCCCTCGAAATTCGTTCGCTCCGGCCGCCGCGTGTGCGCTTTGCTGGTCGTATGAGGATCCAGCGCATCGACCCAGCCCGGCACGAGGATCTGATCGCGGGTCTGCACGACGCGTACGTGGCGGCCTACTCCCACGACCCCGGCCCCTCGCTCTCCCTCCCCCTCTTCCGTGGCGACGTCTGCACAGACCTGCCCGGGCAACTGACCGAGGCATGGGCGGTGCTGGCGGAGGACGGCAAGGTGGCCGGCGGCTATGGGCTGGCGCTGCCCAGGCTCGACAACACCCACATGGGATGGCTGTTCCCGCTCGTGGTGCGGCCAGAGAGGCGGGCACGCGGGCTCGGCACGGCGTTGTTCGAGCACGCCCTGGACCGGTTGCGCGGGCACGGGAGGCGGCTGCTGCTCACCGAGACGTCCGCCACGGGGATCGGCGCCCGCTTCGCGCAGGCGCGCGGCATGACAGTGTCCCTGGCGGAGGCCCGCCGCACGCTCGACCTGCGTACGGCCGACTGGGGCGCGCTGGAGCGCATCCTCCCTCAGGTCGACGGCTACTCCCTGGAACGGTGGGTCGGACCGGCCGGCCCCGAGCTCATGCCCGACCTCGCCATCCTGATGAACGGCATGAACGACGCCCCGCGCGACACCGACATCGAGGACGCCCTCTTCACCGTCGAACGCATGCGCGACCGCGAAGAACGCATCACCCCCAACGGCGTGACCTGCTACACCACGATCGCCCGCCGCGACCGCGACGGCGCTCCCGCCGGCTACACCCGCATCTACCTCCAGGCCGACCGCTCCGACGGCTGGGGCAACCAGGCGGACACGATGGTGCTGCGCGAGCACCGGGGCCATCGCCTGGGGCTGCTGCTCAAGCTCAGCAACCTGCTGTGGCTGCGCGAACGCGAGCCGCACCTCGAACGGATCATCACCTGGAACGCCACCTCCAACACCCACATGCTCGCCATCAACGAGGCCATGGGCTTCGAGTTGCTCGACGAGTGGAACGAGTGGCGGCTGGCGCTGTAAGCATGGAACACCCGTCGTAGCGCAAGATAACCTGATCTTCTATGACCTTGGAGGCGTTGAGGGACGGGGATCCGCGTCACGTGGGGCCGTACGCTCTGCTGGGTCGGCTGGGCGAAGGCGGGATGGGCGTCGTCTACCTGGGTCAGGGGCCGGACGGCACGCGGGTGGCGGTCAAGCTGATCCACGCCAGGATGGACGCGGACGCCGGCTTCCGGCGGCGTTTCGCCCGCGAGGTGGCGGCCGCCAAGCGGGTCGCCAGGTTCTGCACCGCTCCTGTCCTGGACGCCGACGTCGAGGGCGACGTGGCGTATCTGGTCACCGAATTCGTCGAGGGGCCCAGCCTGGACGACGTCGTCCGCGCGTCGGGGCCCTTGACGGGGTCGGCGCTGGACGGGCTGGCCGCGGCCATGGCGATGGCGTTACGGGCCATCCACGGAGCCGGGGTGGTGCATCGCGATCTCAAGCCGTCCAACGTGCTGCTCTCACAGGTGGGGCCCAAGGTCATCGACTTCGGCATCGCGCAGCTCGCGGACGCGGAGATGAGCAGCGCGGTCGTGGGGACGCCGGCGTACATGTCGCCTGAGCAGGTGTCCGGCTCGCCCATCGGGCCGGCCTCGGACATCTTCTCGTGGGGCTGCACGGTCGCCTACGCGGCCGGCGGCATCCCGCCGTTCGGCTCTGGCTCGGTGCCCACGGTCCTGATGCGCATCATCAACGAGGCCCCGGACTTGCGGGGTCTTTCGGGCACGTTGCGGGACCTGGTGGTCGCGGCCCTGGCCAAGAACCCGGCCGAGCGGCCCACGGCCCAGGACCTCATGGACGGCCTCAGCGCCTCGGTTCCCTCGCCCCCTTCCGCCGCTCCCCCGCCGGCCACCCCGCACAACGCGGGCATGGCGGGCGGGATCTCGCCTGACGCGGCAGGCCAGGGCGCGACGGCCCCCAGTGCGGCACACCACAGCACCACGACCCCAGGCGCGGGCGCCGCCGACGCGAGCGGTCAAGGTGCGGTGGGTCCGGGTGCGGCGGGTTCGAGTGCGGCGGCCCCAGGTCCGGTGGGTCCCGAGCGGCCGGTCCCAGGTGCGGCGGGTTCGAGTGCGGCGGCCCCAGGTCCGGTGGGTCTGGACGGGGCCGGTTCGGATGAGGGGGCGTTCGGACGGCGGAGGAAGCTCTTGGCGGCGGCCGCTGCCGTGGTCGTGGCCGTTGCGGGGACGGCGGCAGCGCTCGTCTGGAAGGGCCCGGGCGGCTCGGCCGAGGGCCGGAGCCCGGCAGCAGCAGATGCCACCGCAGGCGACGGCGGCACCAACCCGGCCGGCACCGGGAATCCCGGACGGACGGCGACGACAGCGACCCCAGCACCCCGCAACGCCCAGAACCCGCTGAGAGCCCAGGACGACGTCCGCTTCTATGCCCCCGCCGAGCTGGGCGCCAGCCGCCAGGCCACGATCTGGGAAGCCGGGAACCGCCGCGTGGACGCCGAGCTCATGCGCAAGCTGGCCGCCGTCCCCCACGCCGTCCGCCTGAACGAGCCCGAGGTCAGAGCCAAGGTCGAGGAGACGATCACGGGTGCCGAGCAGTCGGGCGGCGGCGTACCCGTGTTCCTGATCAACTACATGCCCGGCAGCGAATGCCGCCCGATCGGCGCGTCCGACATGGCCGCCTACCAGGACTGGATCAAGGGCATAGCCGGCCAGATCAACGACGCCAAGGCCGTGATCATCCTGGAGCCCGGCAGCCTGGTCAAGATCGCCGGCACCAAGGACTGCGACCCGCAGGGCTCCCCCGGCCAGCGGTACAAGGATCTCCGCCAGGCCGCCCAGACCCTCAAGGCCAACCCCAACACGGCCGTTTACCTCGACGGCAGCCAGGACCTCTACCCGGGCACCGAGACCATGGCCGAACGCCTGATCGCAACCGGGATCGACAAGGCCGACGGCTTCTTCGTCAACACGGCCGGCCACCAGCGCACGGACAAGGCCGTCGCGTACGGCAAGAAGCTGTCGGCCTGCATCGCCGTCCGGCTGGCCACGGGCAGGACGGGCTGTCCCGCCGACGCCACGGTGGACCCGGCCAGGATGCCGCACTTCGTCGTCGACACCAGCAGGAACGGCCAGGGCGGGTGGGCGCCGACCAAGCACTACTCCGACCCGCAGACATGGTGCAACCCGCCCGGCAGGGGCGTCGGTCCCCGGCCCACCACGCAGACGCAAGAGGAGCTGGTCGACGCCTACCTGTGGATCGCCCGCGCCGGCACGTCCAGCGGCAGGTGCCGGCGGGGCACGAACGGCGACAAGGACCCGGAGCGCGGCGTCGTGGCCCCGGAGGCCGGCGAATGGTGGGGTGAGCTGGCGCTCGAAAGGGCGAAACTGGCCAATCCGCCGTTGCGCTGAGGTTACGTACGGGAAGCCCCGACGTTAAGCGGATGTTAGATCTGGCCCCGCCTCCCTTGTCCGAACAACCTTCTGGGATCAGGCTCTGACCTGCACCTACTCGCCCCAGGAGGTACCGAAGTGAGCAAGGCACGCGTGCCGTGGAAGGCCGTGGTCGGCGGTTCTGTCGGCAATCTGGTGGAGTGGTACGACTGGTTCGTCTACAGCAGCTTCGCCATCTATTTCGCCGCGTCGTTCTTCCCTGAGGGGGACGACACCGCCAAGCTGCTCAACACGGCCGCGATCTTCGCCGTCGGCTTCTTCATGCGCCCGCTCGGCGGCTGGCTGCTCGGCCGGTACGCCGACAGGAAGGGCCGCAAGGCCGCCCTCACGCTCACCGTCACCCTCATGTCCGCCAGCGCGCTGCTGATCGCGATCGCCCCGACGTACGAGACGGTCGGCTACTTCGGCGCGCTGGTCCTGGTGGTCGCGCGCCTCCTGCAGGGCCTGTCGGTCGGCGGCGAGTACGCGGCCAGCGCCACCTACCTCACCGAGGCCACCCCGCGCGGCCGCCGCGGCTTCGCCTCGAGCTTCCAGTACGTCTCGATGACCGCCGGCCAGCTCGTCGGCCTCGGCCTGCAGATCATCCTGCAGAACACCATGTCCAAGGAGGCGCTCGACTCCTACGGCTGGCGGATCCCGTTCGTGATCGGCGCGCTGGGCGCCGCTGTCGTGTTCTACCTGCGCCGCAACCTCCTGGAGACCGAGGCGTACGACGAGGAGGAGCGCGAGGTCAAGACGGAGAGCCGGGGCACGATCCGCGAGCTGCTCACCCACCGCAAGGAGGCGCTGCTGGTCATCGCCCTGACCATGGGCGGCACGGTCGCGTACTACACCTACACGACATACCTCACGAAATACCTGTCGAACACCGCGGGCCTGCCCAAGGAGACGGCCACGCTGGTGAGCTTCTGCGCGTTGTTCATCTTCATGTGCCTGCAGCCGGTGGCGGGGGCGCTGTCGGACCGGATCGGGCGCAGGCCGCTGCTGATCACCTTCGGGGTCGGGTCGATGCTGGGCACGGTGCCGCTGATGACGGCGCTGGGCGGGGCGAGCGGCTTCGGCGGCGCGCTCGTGCTGTCCCTGACGGGCCTGCTGATCATCACCGGTTACACGTCGATCAACGCAGTGGTGAAGGCCGAGCTGTTCCCGACGAACGTGCGCGCGCTCGGCGTGGCGCTGCCGTACGCGATCGCGAACGCGCTGTTCGGCGGCACCGCCGAGTACGTGGCGCTGTGGTTCAAGAACGCCGGCATCGAATCCGGCTTCTTCTGGTACGTCTCCGGCTGCGCGGCGGTCTCGCTCGTGGTGTACCTGACCATGCGCGAAACGCGGGACGCCGCCCTGTCGCGTGCCGAGCAGGCCACGGCGGATTCGCTCCCTGTGCGCGTCTAACCTGGCGCTATGCGAGTTCTGCTGGTCGAGGACGACGATCGGCTCGCCGCCGCGCTCATCACGGCCCTCGCCCGGCACGGCCATCAGGTCACCCGGGCGGGGCTGGCCGTCGACGCCCTCCGCTTGGCGGGGGGCGTCGACTTCGTCCTGCTCGACCTGGGACTGCCCGACATGGACGGGCTCGACGTGCTGCGCCGCCTGCGCCGGGTGTCGGCGGTGCCGTTGATCGTGGTGACGGCCCGTACCGAGGAGCGCGAGGTGCTGCGCGGCCTGCGCTCCGGCGCCGACGACTACCTGGTCAAGCCGTTCCGCACGACGGAGCTGATGGCGCGCATGGAGGCGGTGGTGCGGCGCGGCACCCGGCCGCGGCCGGCGCGCGATCATGTGGTGAACGTCGGCGACGTCCGCATCGACCTGGAGTCCCGGCAGGTGACGGTGGCCGGGGAGCCGGTGACGCTGACCAGGCGGGAGTTCGACGTGCTGGCGCTGCTGGCCAGGGAGCCCGGCGTGGTGCGCAGCAGGGAGGAGATCCTCGACGAGGTCTGGGGCGACCCGCTGCTGTCGGCGTCGCGGTCGCTGGACGTGCACGTGGCCGGCCTGCGCTCCAAGACGGGCCGTCCCGGGCTGGTCGAGACCCTTCGGGGCACGGGCTACCGGCTGGGCTCGACGGCGTGAACTCCCGGTTGGTGGTCACGTTCACGACGCTGATCGTGTTCCTGATCGCGGCTCTGGCCGTGCCGCTGGGGCTGGCGTACGCCTCCCACCGGACGAACCGGCTGCTCCTGGACCGCCGCGCCGATGCCACCCGCTTCGCCGAGCTGGCCGACCAGGCCGCGCGGGAGGCCGACTACTCCGGGTTGACCGCCGAGATCACCCGCTACGCGGACCTGTACGGCGCCGCCGTCCGCGTACGCGACCGCGACGGCGCGGTCCGCGTCACCGCGGGCCGCTTCGACGCCGACGACCGCGACGCGACCCGCCTGGCGATGTCCGGCCGCACCACCGAGGACCTGCCGATGATGACCCCGTTCGGCCCCGCGAGCGTGTTGCTGGCCGAACCGGCCGGCCGGGACGCGCAGTTGTCGGGCGTGGTGCTGCTGCAGGCGCCCACGGATCAGGCGCGGCAGGACGTGTGGCTGGTGTGGGGCGCGCTGGCGGTCGGCGCTCTGATCGCGCTGACCTACTCGACGCTGGTGGCCAGGCAGCTGGCTCGCTGGATCCTGCGGCCGGTCGCGGAGCTGGACCGTACCACCCAGGCCATCGCGCAGGGCCGGCTGGACGCACGGGCGCATCCCGGCGCCGGGCCGTCGGAGCTGCGACGGCTGGAGGAGCGGTTCAACGCGATGGCCGACGCGGTCGCCGGCGCGATGGAGCGGCAGCGGGCGTTCGTGGCGGACGCCTCGCACGAGCTGCGTACCCCGCTCACCGTGCTCGGGCTGCGACTGGAGAACCTGGAGCCGCATCTGCGCGCCGAGGGCACGGCCGAGCACGCCGAGGCCATGGCCGAGCTGGACCGCCTGGCGCTGCTGGTGGCGGACCTGCTGGCGCTGGCCAGGGTGGAGGCGGGGGCCGACGTCGAGGGCAAGGTCGTGGAGCTGGAGCCGCGGCTGGCGACGTGGCGGGAGGTGTACGCGGCGAAGGGGGTGCTGCTGGTGACCGACATTTCCGAAAGGGCGGTCATTCCCGAGGCGGCGGCCAGGATCGCGGACATCGCCCTCGACAACGCCCAGAAGTTCGTGCCCGAGGGCGGCACGGTGACCGTCACCCTGGCGGACGGCGTGCTGCGGGTGACCGACGACGGGCCCGGGCTGAGCGAGGAGGAGCGGGCTGAGGCGCTGGGGCGGTTCTGGCGGTCGGGGGCGCACGCCAACGTGCCCGGCAGCGGGCTGGGCCTGGCCATCGCCGCCGAGCTGGCCAGGGCGTGCGGTGCCACGCTGCGCCTGCTTCCCGCCGACCCGCACGGACTGATCGTGGAGCTACGCCTACCGGCCCCCTGAGGCAGGGTGCGGCCCCGGCAGGAGCGACGCCCGCGGGCGGGCTCAGCCGTAGACGGAGCGGTAGTAACGGATGGCGCCGGGGTGGAGCGGGACGGCGCCCGTGCCGATGGCGTACCGCTCGTCGAGCCGGCCGCCGGGGGCCGACGCCCCCTGGAGGCGGTCGCGGGCCCGGAACACCGTCTCGGTCACGATGTAGGCGGTGTCCTCCGGCAGCGTCGTCCGGCACATCAGGTAGCTGGGGGCGCCCACCGTCGGCATCGGCAGCGCCGCCCCGTACGCGCCCGCGGGCACCAGCACGTGCTCGTACACCGGCCCGAAGCGACGCCGCAGCACCGGCACCAGCTCCTCCAGCGGAATCAGCCGGATGTCGCCGAGCGCGGCCAGCGCGGGCGTGGGCACGCCGCCCGACCAGAAGAAGGCCTCGATCTCCCCGCCGCGCAGCGCCTTGACGGAGGCGTCCAGTTCCAGCCTGACGATGTCCGGCGGCCGCTTCAGACCGGCGGCGGCCACCACACGTTCGGCGATCACCGCCGTGCCCGATCCCGGCGCCCCGATGGACACCACCCGCCCGGCCAGCTGCCCGACCTCGGCGATCCCGGAATCCTCGCCGACGACCAGGTGAACGTAGTTCATGTACACCCTTGCCAGCGCGGACACCGGCTGACGGCGTACCCGTACCGCGTCTTCAGCGCTGTCGGCCAGCGAGAACCCCACGTCTGCCCGCCCGTCGGCCATCATGGCGAGGTTCTGGACGCTGGCGGCGGTCTGCACCACCCGCACGGGGATCCCGCCGCGCCACAGCTCCTTGGCCAGCTGGTCACCGAGCTGCCCGTACAGCCCACCGGACTGCCCGGTCACCAGCCGCAGGTCGGCCGGCGGGGCGCCGCCGCCCGAGCACCCGGCCGCCAATAGGGCGAGCCCGAGCAGGTAACGACGGGATATGGACATGAACTCACGTTATCCGGTGGCACAGAATGGATTTCGTGACCGCACGCCTGCGCATCGCACCAGAGCTGAGGATGTTCCTGCCCGTGAGCCGCCGCCAGGAATGGCAGGAGGTGGCGCCGGACGGCACGTCCACGCTGGGCCACCACGTGGAGTCGGTCGGCATCCCGCTGACCGAGGTGGGCCCGATGATCGTGGACGGGCGCGGCGTGTCGCCCTCCTACCAGCCGGCGTCCGGCGACGTGGTGGAGGTGCACCCGATGCCCCGGCCGCAGCCGCTGCCCGGCGAGCCGCGTTTCCTGCTGGACGTGCACCTGGGCACGCTGGCCCGGCGGCTGCGGCTGCTCGGCATCGACGCCGCCTACCACAACGACATGGACGACCCCGCGCTCGTGGCGCAGGCCAACGAGGAGCGCCGGGTGCTGCTCACCCAGGACCGCGGCCTGCTGCGCCGCCGGGCGCTGTGGCTGGGCGCGTACGTGCGCGGCTCCCGCCCCGCCGACCAGCTCCGTGACCTGCTCGAACGGTTCTCTCCACCGCTGCGCCCGTGGACCCGGTGCACGGCGTGCAACGGCCGCCTGGAGCCCGTGGCCAAGCAGGAGGTGGTGGCGCTGCTGGAGGCGGGCACGAGGCGCAACTACGACGCGTACGGCCGCTGCCAGGAGTGCGGGCAGGTCTACTGGCACGGCGCGCACAGCGACCGGCTCGAGGAGATCGTGGAGTCGGCCCGCGCATGGGCCGGCGGCATCCGCTGAGAGCCCGCATGGGCGGTGGATCAGATGTGCCATTCTGATCGAGATCTCCTCCCCGAAAGAAGGCCGCGTGGAATTTCGCATCATGGGGCTGCTGGAGGTACGCGACGACGACGGGCGGGATCGCACGCCGACCGTGCCGAAGCATCGCGACCTGCTGGCGTTGTTCCTGTTGAACGCGGGACGCCCGCTGACGGCCGAGCGGCTGCGCAGGCTGCTGTGGCCGAGCGAGGGCGGCGACCGGTCCGACTCGCTGATCCGCGGTTACGTGGGGCAGCTGCGCCGGCTGGTCGGCCAGGACGTGATCATCACCGTGGCCGGCGCCTACATGCTGGCTCCCGGCGAGGGGCGGCTGGACGTCGATCGGTTCCGGCTGCTCGTGGACCGGGAGGCCTACGAGGAGGCGCTGGCGCTGTGGCGGGGCGAGGTCCTGGAGGACGTGGACCCCGAGGGGGAGCGGTGGGCGGAGACGCGGCGGCTGCGAGAGGAGCTGGAGGAGCTGCGGCTGCTGGCGCTGGAGCGCAGGCTGCAGGCCGACCTGGACGCGGGGCGGCACCGTGAGCTGCTGGCCGAGCTGCGGCACCTGACCAAGCAGCACCCGATGTGGCAGCGTTTCCGCGGCCAGTACATGCTGGCCCTCTACCGCAGCGGCCGCCGGGTGGACGCCCTGGCCGCGTACGCAGTGCTGCGCGACCAGCTCGACGGCGGGCACGCGATCGAGCCGGACCCTGAGCTGCAGCTGCTCTACCACCGCATGTTGCACGACGACGTGTCCCTTCACGTGTCGGCGGGCCCGCCGGTGCTGCTGCCGCCCGACGTCGCCGACTTCACCGGCCGGACGGAGCTGCTGGACCTGGTGATCGGCAGCCAGGTCGTGGTGCACGGCCAGGCCGGGGCGGGCAAGTCGGCGCTGGCGGTGCACGCGGCCTGGCGGCGGCGCGAGAGCTTCCCCGACGGCATCCTGTACGCCGACCTGCGCGAGACCACGGCCCCCGCGGCGGTGCTGGAGGACTTCCTGCGCTGGCTGGGCTGCCCGGCGCAGGCGATACCGGCGACGCTGGAGCAGCGCGAGCGGCTGTTCCGCGCCTACACCGCCAACCGCAAACTGCTGGTGCTGCTGGACAACGCCGTCGACGAGGCCCAGGTGCGGCCGCTGCTGACCTCGTGCCCGACGGTCGTGACCAGCCGCTCCTCGCTCGGCGGCCTGACCGGCGCGCTGCGGCTGTCGGTGGGGGTCCTCGACGACGGGGACGCGCTGGAGCTGCTGGTCAGGAGCTCGGGCCGGCAGGCGGACGAGGCGCTGCGCAGGCTGGCGAGGTTCTGCGGCGGCCTGCCGATCGCGCTGCGCGTCGCCGGCTCCCGGCTGGCGGCCCGGCCGGAGTGGACCGTCGACTACCTCGTGGGCCTGCTGGAGGACGAGCACAAGCGGCTCGACCGGTTGCACGCGGGCGATCTGGCGGTGCGCAGCGTGTTCGCGATCGGGTTCGACGGGCTGCCCGAGGGCGCCAAGCTGACGCTGCGCGGGCTGGGCGCGCTGTCGGCGCCGGACTTCGCGGACTGGGTGACCGAGCAGCTGGGCGGCCAGGCGGAGGCGCTGGTCGACGCGGGGCTGCTGGAGACGCATGGCGTGGACGTGGCGGGCCAGGTCCGCTACCGGCTGCACGACCTGACCCGGCTGTTCGCCCGGGAGCAGCCGGTGCCGGGTGTGCTGGCGAAGCTGTCGGAGGTGGTGCTGGCCCGGGTGCAGGCCTCGCGGTTCTCGCTGGTGTCGGGCGATCCGGCCACAGCGGTGGCGACCAGGGACATCAGGGAGTCGGTCGAGTGGCTGGCGGCCGAGCGGGCGTTCCTGGTCAGCCTGGTCGGCGACCTGCGCGCGGCGGGCCTGGACGACGGATGCTGGCGGCTGGCGCACCTGCTGACGCCTTATCTGGAGCGGCACCGGTTCCTGGACGACTGGCGGGCGGTGACCGGGCCCGCGCTGGAGTCTGCGCGCCGGGCGGGCGACGACCGGGGCGCGGCGCTCATGCTGCTGGACCTGGGCGACCTGCACCTGGCCGAACGGGAGTGGGACCGTGCGCACGAGAGGCTGCGGCTCGCGCTCGGCATGTTCCAAAGCCAGGGCCGCACCCGGGACGTCAACCACACCAGGCGCCGGCTCGGCCGCGTGCACCTGGAGCAGGGGCGTCTGGAGGAGGCGGAGCGTGACCTGCTCACCTGCCTGGAGGGCGCGGCCAACCAGCGCGACATGGCGGACGCCGAGCGGGTGCTCGGCACCGTGCTGCGCCGCGCCGGCCGGCTCGACGAGGCCGCCGACCGGCTGCGGGCCGCCGTCGGGCACCTCGCCGAGCTGGGCGACCGGCACCGGCAGGCCGACACGCTGCTGGAGCTGTCCGCGGCGTACCTGGCGCAGGGTGCGAAGCCGGCCGCCAGAGAGGCCGCCGAGCAGGCCAGGGGCATCGCCGTCCGCCTCGGCGACCGGCTGCTCGACGCGCACGCCCTGCTGGCGCTGGCCAGGGTGAACCGCGCGGAGGGCGCGGCCGGGCGCGCGCGGGAGCTGGCTCAGGCGGCGCTTGAGGTCTACGAGGAGACCGGCGACCGCCAGGGCGGCGCGAACGCCCGCGCGCTCCTGGCGCTCGCCTAGGCCCGACCGCCCGCGCCCTCCTGGGCGCCCGATCAGACCGCCAGCAGGCGGCGGACGTCCTCGCGCTGCAGGTCCTCGGCCTCCCCGGTCCGTACGACGTGCCCGGCGTCGAGGATGAGGAACCTGTCGGCCAGCCGCAGCGCGATGTCCAGGTACTGCTCCACGAGCAGCACGGCCATCCCGGAGGCGTGCAGCTGCTCGATGGCCGCCTCGATCTCGAGGATGATCGACGGCTGGATGCCCTCGGTCGGCTCGTCGAGGATGAGCATCCGCGGCCTGGTCACCAGGGCGCGCGCCATGGCGAGCTGCTGTTGTTGCCCGCCCGACAGGTGCCCGGCGCTGCGTTTGAGCATGGGCTTGAGCGCGGGGAAGAGGTCGAGCGCCTCGTCGATGGCGCGTTTGGGCTGCTTGGCGGCCTCCACGGTGACCAGCAGGTTGCCCAGGACGGACAGCTGGGGGAAGCACTGGTGGCCCTGCGGGACGTAGCCCATCCCGATCCGCACCCGCTCGTGCGGCTTCAGCTTGGTGACGTCGCGCCCGTCGAAGGCGACCGTGCCCGCCGTCGCCGGCAGCACCCCCATGATGGTGTTGAGCAGGGTGGTCTTCCCGACGCCGTTGCGTCCCATGACGCACACGAGGCGGCCGGGATCGACCTCCAGAGAGACGCCGAACAGTACGCGGGCCCTCCCGTAACCGGCTTCAAGGGCGGTTACCGATAGCATCCTTGGGCCTCCTCCCCAGGTAGACCTCCTGCACCCGCGGGTCGGCGCTGACCTGGTCGACCGACCCCTCCACGAGGATCTTGCCCTCGTGCAGCACGGTCACCTTCGAGGCGTGCCGCCGCAGGAATTCCATGTCGTGTTCCACCACGATCACCGTGTGGTCGTCGGCGATCTCGGTGAGCAGTCTGCCGGTGCGCTCGCGTTCGTCGCTGGACATGCCCGCCACGGGCTCGTCCAGGAGCAGCAGCCGGGGCCGCTGCGCCAGCAGCATCCCGATCTCCAGCCACTGGCGCTGGCCGTGCGAGAGAACGCCGGCTGAACGCTCGGCGAGCTCTTCGAGTCCCGTCCTGGCCAGGGCCTCCTCGACGGCCTCCGAGACGCCCCTGCGCCGCCTCGCCAGCGACCACAGCGGCTTGCGGAAGCTGGCGGCCAGGTCGAGGTTCTCCAGGACGGTGAGCTCCTCGAACACGACCGAGGTCTGGAACGTGCGCCCGACGCCTAACCGGACGATCTGGTGCTCCTTCCGGCCCACGAGGTCGTAGCCGCCGAACCGCACGCTGCCCGCCGCGGGCTTCGTCAGGCCGGTGATCACGTCGATCAGGGTGGTCTTGCCGGCGCCGTTGGGGCCGATCAGGAAGCGCAGCTCACCCTCGGGCACGGTCAGGTCGACGCCGTCGAGCGCACGGTAGCCGTCGAAGACGACGTGCACGTCACGTAGCTCGAGCACTTCGCAACCTCCCCATGATGCCGACGATGCCCTTCGGGGCGAGCGTCATGACCAGGATGAACAGCGCTCCCTGCAGGTAGAGCCAGCCGTCGGCGAACTGCTCGCTGAACGCCGTCTTCGCGTAGCCCATGACCACGGCGCCGAGCACGGCTCCGGCCAGCGCGTGCCGCCCGCCGACCGCCACCGCGACGACCAGCTCCAGCGACGGCACCACGCCGAGCAGCGCGGGCGAGAAGATGCCGACGACGGGCACGAACAGCGCGCCCGCCAGCCCCGCCATGCCCGCCGACACGGCGAAGGTGACGGTCTTGACCAGGGCCGGGTCGTAGCCGAGGAACCGCACCCGGTCCTCGCCGTCCCTGACCGCGACGAGCAGGCGGCCGTACCGGCTGTTCACCAGCTGCCGGGTGGCCAGGTAGAGCACTCCGAGCACGCTCGCCACGACCAGGTAGAGGCCCCGCTGGGTGGAGTCCTCGGCGAGGTCCTGCCCGAACAGCTCGAAGAAGTTGGTCATGCCGTTGGTGCCGCCGGTCAGCCCCTGCTGGCCGACCAGCAGGATGACCAGCGCGGCGGCCAGCGCCTGGGTGAGGATCGCGAAGTACGCCCCCCGTACCCGCTGCCGGAACACCAGCGTGCCCAGGATCAGCGCGAGCATCACCGGTCCGAGCACGGCCATGCCGAGCGCGAAGACCGGGTTGGCGAACGGCACCCACAAGGCGGGCAGGTCCTCCACCCCGCTCCACACCATGAAGTCCGGGAGCCCGCCCGGCCCCGCCTCGGTGAGCTTGAGGTACATCGCCATCGAGTAGCCGCCGAGCCCGAAGAACACGCCCTGCCCCAGCGTGAGCATGCCGCCCTGCCCCCAGGCCAGCCCGATCCCGAGCGCGACGATCGCGTAGCACAGGTATTTGGCGAGCAGCCCCAGCCGGAACGGCTCCAGCAGGAGCGGCGCCGCGACCAGCGCCACCACCGCGATGGCGGCGAACGGCAGATTCCGTTTGATCATGTCAGCACCCTCGACCTGAGCACGAACATCCCCTGGGGCCGCACCTGCAGGAACGCGATGATGACCGCGAAGACGATCACCTTCGCCAGCGAGGCGTCCGACCAGAACTCGGCGTAGGAGTTCAGCAGTCCCAGCCCGACGGCCGCGAGCACCGCCCCGCGCAGCTGCCCGAGCCCGCCCGCGACCACGACGAGGAACGCGTCCACGATGTAGTACGTGCCGAGCGCCGGCCCGACGGGCCCGATGAGCGTCAGCGCCACCCCGGCCACCCCCGCCAGGCCGGAGCCGATGAAGAACGTCAGCATGTCCACCCGGCCGGCGTCGATCCCGCTGGTGGAGGCCAGCTGCCGGTTCTGCACCACGGCCTGCGTGCGCCGCCCGAGACCGGTCCTGTTGAGATAGACCCAGACCGCGACCACGCCCGCGATCGCCAGGGCCATGATGAACAGCCGGTTGTACGGCAGGATGCCCACCCCGCCGGCCAGCCACGAGGGGGCGGGCACCTGCACGTTCGGCGCCCCGAACAGGTCGCGGGCGAGCTGCTGCAGCACCAGGCTCACGCCCCAGGTGAGCAGCAGCGTGTCCAGCGGCCGGCCGTAGAAGTGCCGGATGGCGCTGCGCTCCAGGACCAGCCCCATGAGCCCGGCCACCAGGAACGCCACCGGCAGCGCGAGCACCATGTCCTGCAGCAGGAACGCGGTGTACGCGCCCGCCATGATGAACTCACCGTGGGCCATGTTGATCACGCCCATCTGCCCGAACGTGAACGTCAGCCCGAGCGCGATGAGCAGCAGCACCGCCCCGATCGACAACCCGATCGGCAACTGGTTGACGAAGGCCGACATCAGGAGGCCGCCAGCCCGGCCGCCCACGGGTAGCCCTTGAGGTACGGGTCCGGCTTGATCGGCTCGCCGGAGTCCCACACCTGCTTGATCAGGCCGTCGGGCTGGATGATGCCGATGCGGGCGGTCTTGTACATGTGCTGGTTCTCGCCGTCGATGGTGACCAGGCCTTCTGGGCGTTCCAGCGCGATGCCGGGGGCGGCCTTCTTGACGGCCTCGACCTCGGTCGTGCCGGCCTTCTTGACCGCCTCGGCCCACAGGTAGACGGCGTTGTACCCGGCCTCCATGGGGTCGGAGGTGACCTTGTTCTGCCCGTACTTGGCCTTGAAGGCCTTGACGAAGGCGTCGTTGGCCGGGGTTTCGGTGGTCTGGTAGTAGTTCCAGGCCACCGGGTGGCCGACGATGTTGTCCACGCCGATGCCGGTGACCTCCTCCTCGGCGATGCTCACCGACAGCACCGGCATGCTCTCGGCGGTGGCGCCGGTGCTCTTGAGCTGCTTGAAGAAGGCGACGTTGCTGTCGCCGTTGAGGGTGTTGAACACCGCGTCCGGCTTGGCCTGGGTGACCTTGTTGACCAGCGTGGAGTACTCGGTGTGGCCGAGCGGCGTGTACTCCTCGCCGAGGATCTCCATCCCGTTCGCGGCCGCGTACGCTTTGATGATCTTGTTGGCGGTGCGCGGGAAGACGTAGTCGCTGCCGACCAGGAAGATCTTCTTCTTGCCCTGTTCCTTCAGGTAGTCCAGGCCGGGGATGATCTGCTGGTTGGTGGTGGCGCCGGTGTAGAAGATGTACGGCGAGCTCTCCAGTCCCTCGTACTGCACCGGATACCACAGCAGCGCCTTGTAGCGCTCGAAGACCGGCAGCATGGCCTTTCTGCTGGCCGAGGTCCAGCCGCCGAAGACGGTGGCGACCTTGTCCTGCCTGATCAGCTTGGTGGCCTTCTCCGCGAACGTCGGCCAGTCGGAGGCGCCGTCCTCGGCCACGGGGACGAGCTTCTTGCCCAGCACGCCGCCGGCCTTGTTGATCTCCTCGATGGCGAGCAGTTCGGCGTCGCGCACGGTGACCTCGCTGATGGCCATCGTGCCGCTGAGCGAGTGGAGCAGGCCGACCTTGATCTCGTTCGACTCGGCGGCGGGTTGGGCGTCGGATCCGCAGGCCGCGAGGGTGAAGAGGACGAGCGCGGAGACGATTGCGCGAGATGTGCGCACAGCGGTTCCTTCCTGCCGGGCGTTCCTGCCAGAAAGGTGACTCCGCTGAATTTCCCTAGGAGATCCCTGGAGTTAAGACGTCATTGCCAACCATTCACAAATGCACTTAATCCGGTATGAGGCCGTTGGCCGCAGGGCGAAACCAACACGACATCACCCGGCAACAGTCAGGAAACGGCCGGTTCCTATGGTCCGGCCATGCGGCTTACCTCACACGAGCAGGAGCGGCTGCTCATCCACGTCGCCGCCGGGGTGGCGCGCGAGCGGCAGGCCAGAGGCCTGCGGCTCAACCACCCCGAGGCTACCGCCATCATCGCGTCATTCCTCATGGAGGGCGCCAGGGACGGGCGTACCGTGGCCGAGCTCATGGAGGCCGGGCGGTCCGTGCTCGGCCGGGCCGACGTCATGGAGGGGGTGCCGGAAATGCTGGAGAGCGTGCAGATCGAAGCCACGTTCCCGGACGGCACGAAGCTGGTGACCGTGCACAGGCCGATCCCGTGATCCCGGGCGAATACGTGCACCCCGACGGCTCGCTCACGCTCAACCCCGGGCGCGAGCGGGTGACGGTGCGGGTGGTCAACACGGCGGACCGGCCGATCCAGGTGGGGTCGCACTACCACTTCGCGGCCGCCAACCCGGGGCTGGAGTTCGACAGGAAGGCGGTCTGGGGCATGCGGCTCGACGTGCCGGCGGGCACCGCGGTCAGGTTCGAGCCCGGCGTGGAACGGGACGTGACGCTGGTGCCGCTGGCCGGCAACCGGGTGGTCCCGGGGCTGCGGCCGGAGTGGGCAGGACCGCTCGATGACTGACGGAGCTCGGATCTCACGCGCCCGCTACGCGGCGCTCTACGGACCCACCACCGGCGACCAGATCAGGCTGGCCGACACCGACCTGTTCATCGAGGTCACCCAGGACCTGTCGATCGGACCCGCCGGTCCCGGCGACGAGGCCGTCTTCGGCGGCGGCAAGGTCATCCGCGAGTCCATGGGGCAGGGCCTGGCCACCCGGGCCGAAGGCGCGGTCGACCTGGTCATCACGGGTGTCGTCATCCTCGATCACTGGGGTGTGGTCAAGGCCGACGTCGGCATCGTCGACGGCCGCATCCACGCCATCGGCAAGGCCGGCAACCCGGACACGATGAACGGCGTGGACATCGTCATCGGGCCCTCCACGGAGGTGCTGGCAGGCAACGGCAAGATCCTCACCGCCGGGGCCGTCGACTCGCACGTCCACCTGATCTGCCCGCAACTGCTCGACGAGGCCATCGGGTCCGGTGTCACCACGATCGTCGGGGGCGGCACCGGACCCGTCGAAGGCACCAAGGCCACGACCGTCACCGGGACGTGGTATCTGGGCCGCATGCTGGAGTCGCTGGACGCGTACCCGCTGAACTTCGCGCTGCTCGGCAAGGGCAACACGGTCAGCGGCGAAGGGCTGCTGGAGCAGCTCAGGGCCGGGGCCTCGGGCTTCAAGCTGCACGAGGACTGGGGCACCACGCCGGCCGCCATCGACGCCTGCCTGAGCGTGGCCGACGCGTCCGGCGTGCAGGTGACGATCCACACCGACACGCTCAACGAGGCCGGGTTCGTCGAGTCGACGCTCAAGGCCATCGGCGATCGGATGATCCACGCGTACCACACCGAAGGGGCGGGCGGCGGGCACGCGCCCGACATCATCCGCGTCGCCGCGTACTCGAACGTGCTGCCGTCCTCCACCAACCCGACCAGGCCGCACACCGTCAACACGCTCGACGAGCACCTCGACATGCTGATGGTGTGCCACCACCTCAACCCGTCGATCCCGGAGGATCTGGCCTTCGCCGAGTCGCGCATCCGGCCGTCGACGATGGCCGCCGAGGACGTGCTGCACGACATGGGCGCGATCTCGATGATCGGCTCGGACTCGCAGGCCATGGGGCGGATCGGCGAGACGATCATCCGTACGTGGCAGACGGCCCACGTGATGAAGGCCCGGCGCGGCGCTCTGGGGTCAGGCCCCGCCGACAACCTCCGCGCTCGCCGCTACGTCGCGAAATATACGATCTGCCCGGCCATCGCCCACGGCCTGGACTCCGAGGTCGGCTCCGTCGAACGCGGCAAGCTCGCCGACCTCGTCCTCTGGGACCCCGCCTTCTTCGGCGTCAAGCCGGACCTGGTGCTCAAGGGCGGCGTGGTGGCCTGGGCCCAGATGGGTGACGCCAACGCCTCCATCCCGACGCCGCAGCCGGTGCTGCCCCGGCCCATGTTCGGCGCCTCGCCGGTCACGGCCGCGGCCACCTCGCTGCACTTCGTCGCGCCGCTCGCCCTGGACTCGGGGCTCGCCGACCGGCTGGACGTGCGCCGGCGGCTGGTCCCGGTCGCGGACGTACGCCGGCGTGGCAAGTCCTCGATGCCCCTCAACGACGCCCTGCCCAGGATCGAGGTGGCGCCCGACACGTTCGAGGTCCGCATCGACGGCGACCTCATCGAGCCGGCTCCCGCCGCCAGCCTGCCCATGGCACAGCGTTACTTCCTGTTCTGACCAGCGAGATGCGATGTATTTGATCTGATGAACCCGGCCCTGCTCCTTATCGCCGACTCCCGCCTGCCGGCCGGCGGCCACGCCCACTCGGGCGGGGTCGAACGCGCCGTCGCGTCGGGGGCGGTGCATGACGTGCCGTCGCTGGACCGCTTCCTTCGGGGGCGCCTCCACACGTCCGGCACCCTCGCCGCCGCCCTCACAGCCGCCGCCGCCCTCCAGGCCTCCGGTACGCCCACCCGCCCAGCCCCGGGCACCGCCCGGCCGGACGCGGGGGCCACCCGCCCGGCCGCCGGCACCGCGCAATCCGCCGGCGGCGCGGACGAGTCGCCCTGGGTGCGGCTCGATGAGGAGGTGGACGCGCGGACCGCCTCACCGGCCCAGCGGGACGCCTCCAGAACCCAGGGCAGGCTGCTCCTCCGGGTCGCCCGGCGTGTGTGGCCGTCCAACGTGCTGAACGACCTGGCGCAGGCCGTCCCACATCCGCACCACCCGATCGCACTCGGCGTGGCCGCGCACGCGGCGGGGGCCGCGCCCGAGGAGGCGGCCATGGCGGCGGCGTACCACGCGGTCAGCGGCCCGGCCACGGCGGCGGTGCGGCTGCTGGGCCTGGACCCGGTCGCCGTGCACGCGCTGCTGGCCGCCTTCACGCCCGATCTCACCGCCGTGGCCGCCCAAGGCCACTTCGCGGCCACGAACGCGCACCCGGCACCCCAGCTCGCCCCCCAATGGGAGGCGTTGCCCGCGTACTCAGCACCAGCACTGGACCTTCTGGCCGAGCAGCACGCTCAGGCCGAGGTCAGGCTGTTCGTCTCATAGGAAGGACCCCGACATGGGAGCCAATCACGACGACCATCACCACGCACCCGACGGCCGCGGCCGCGCGTTGCGGCTCGGCGTGGGCGGCCCGGTGGGCAGCGGCAAGACGGCCCTGGTGGCCGCGCTGTGCCGGACGCTGGGCCCGTCGCTGTCCCTCGGCGTGGTGACCAACGACATCTACACCACCGAGGACGCCGACTTCCTGCGCCGGGCCGGTGTGCTCGACCCCGAGCGCATCATGGCCGTCGAGACCGGCTGCTGCCCGCACACCGCGATCCGCGACGACATCGCCGCCAACCTCGACGCCGTCGAGACCCTGGAGCACCGTTTCGGGCCGCTGGACCTGGTGATCGTGGAGAGCGGCGGCGACAACCTGACGGCGACGTTCAGCCGGGGGCTGGCGGACGAGCAGATCTTCGTCCTGGACGTGTCGGGTGGTGACAAGGTGCCGCGCAAGGGCGGTCCCGGGGTCACGACGGCGGACCTGCTGGTGATCAACAAGACCGACCTGGCCCCGATGGTGGGCGCCGACCTGGGGGTGATGGCCCGCGACGCGGCGAAGGTACGCGGGGCGCGGCCGGTGCTGTTCACGTCGATCCGGCAGGACTCCACTGCCGCCGCCGTCGCCGACTGGGTCTCCGAACGGGTGACGGCCTGGTCCCACGCCCACGCGACCGCCGTCTCGTAATGCCTCCCGCACCCACCGGCCCCACCGGGTCCGGCGAGCGCACGGGGCTCGCCGCAGCGACCGGAGCAGACGCGACCACGCGGTCCGCCGGGCATGCCCGCCCTGCGGGTGCCGGCGGATCGCCAGCCGGGCGGGGCGGGCGTAGGGCGATGCGGGCGTGTGCCGCCGTGGCCACCACGCTGTCGGCGGACGGCAGGACCATGGTCAGCCGGATGGCCTCGGATCCGCCGCTGACGCTGCGCCAGACCGGCCCGTCCACCGTCCACCTCGTCTCGACGGCGGCCGGCCCGCTCGGTGGCGACCGATTGGCGCTGGACGTGGACGTCGCCCCCCGTACCACCCTGGAGCTGGGCTCGGTGGCGAGCACGCTGGTCCTGCCGGGCGAGGGCGAGTCCGAGATGCTGATCACCGCCCGGGTGGGCGCGGGCGCGACCCTGCGCTTCGCCCCCGAGCCGACGGTGCTCGCCACCGGCTGCGAGCATCGCCTGATCGTCCGGCTCGCCCTGGAGCCGGACGCGAGCGTGCTGTGGCGCGAGGAGATCGTCTTCGGCCGGTACGGCGAGGAGCCGGGCCGCTGCCACGCCCGCTTCGACGTCACCTGCGCCGGCCGCCCGGTGCTCCGGCAGGAGTTCACCGTGGGCGACCCGGCGCTCGACGCCTCACCGGCCGTTTTCGGCGCGGCCCGCTGCGTCGGCACCACGTTTCTCACGGCCACGGCCAAGGAACCGCTCGTGGCCGACGGGGTCGCGGTCCTGCCCCTGGCGGCGTCGGGCACGCTGGTGTCGGCCCTGGCCGGCGACGCCGTGGAGCTGCGTTCACGCCTGGAATGGGGGGAAAGAGCAGCTTGCGTCGATGGTGATGACTCCGTTGCGTACGGTGGCCCGGCGGACGGCCCCGGCATACAGTGATCGTGTGGCCGAAGACCTCAAGCCCGCGCCGCCCGGCACCCGTCGCGGCCACGCGCTGGCCGTGGCCGTCGCCGGGGCGCTCCTGGTGTTCTGCGCGGTCCTGCCCTGGGCGGGCCTGGAGGCGAAGATCGGCCTGATCGGCGGCGGAGTGGCCGCCGACGTGCGGGGCATCGACGACGTGTTCGGCGTCTACACGATGGTGGCGGGGCTGGCGGCACTGGCGTGCGGCCTGGCCGGGCTGTTCGCGCATCCGAGGCTCGCCGCCTTGGCTGTCATCCCGGGCGCGGTGGCCGTGCTGGCGGTGGTCATGTTCGTGACCGAGGGCAGCGGCGTGCAGGACCGGATATCCGTCGACCTGGGGCTGCTGTCGGTCGCGCCGGTGATCAGGCTCGGCTGGTTCGCGGCGCTGGCGTGCTCGCTCGGGGTCGTGGTGCTCTCGGTCCTCGCGTTGTTCCGCCGGGCGCGCCCGCGTCAGTCGTAGAAGCCCAGCCGCCGCAGCTGCTTGGGGTCGCGCTGCCAGTCCTTGAGCACGCTGATCCGCAGGTCCAGATAGACGCGCGTGCCCAGCAGCGCCTCGATCTGCTTGCGGGCCCTGGTGCCGACGTCGCGCAGCCGCTCCCCCTTGTGCCCGATGATGATCGCCTTCTGCGACGGCCGCTCCACGAAGAGGTGCGCGTAGATGTCCAGCAGGTCGTCACGCCCGTCGCGGGGCAACATCTCGTCGACCACCACGGCGATGGAGTGCGGCAGCTCGTCGCGCACACCCTCCAGCGACGCCTCCCTGATCAGCTCCGCGACCAGCACCTGCTCCGGCTCGTCGGTGAGCTGCCCGCCTTCATAGAGCGGCGGCGACTCCGGCAGGTGCTCGATCAGCACGTCCGCCACCACGTCGAGCTGCTCGCCCGACTGCGCCGACACCGGCACGATCGCGGCGAACTCCGCCACCTCCGACACCGCCAGCAACTGCTCGGCGATCCGCTCCTTGGAGGCCAGGTCGCACTTGGTCACCACGGCCACGACGGGCGTCTTCTTCACCGCGGACAGCTTGTCGGCGATGAACCGGTCGCCCTTGCCGATCGGCTCGTTGGCCGGCACGCAGAAACCGATCACGTCCACCTCGGTGAGCGTCGACAACACCAGGCTGTCGAGCCGCTCGCCGAGCAGCGTGCGCGGCCGGTGCAGGCCCGGCGTGTCCACGATGACGAGCTGCGCGTCGGGGCGGTGCACGATGCCCCTGATGGCCCGCCGGGTGGTCTGCGGTTTGGAGGAGGTGATCGCGATCTTGGTGCCGACCAGGGCGTTCATCAGCGTGGACTTGCCGACGTTCGGCCTCCCCACGAAGCAGGCGAATCCGGCGCGATGGCTGTCTGGCGAAGTCACATTCTGCATTCTGTCCCATCAACAGGCGTGTTCACGCCACCAGGTGAACGCCTCGGGCGCCACGAGCGGCGTCCAGACGGTCGTGCGCAGCTCGCCGAGCTCCTTCTCGGTCACCCATCGGTAACCGGTGATCTCGTCTCCGTCGGGCTCGGGCACACCCGAGACGAGCGCACATCCGTAGACGGCGATGACGTAGCCGCACTGGTGGCCGTTCGGGTATTGGGTGCGGAACTCGGGGCCTCCGTAGACGCCGATCAGCCCGCGTACCTCGATCTCGATGCCGAGCTCCTCCTGAAGCTCCCTGACCACGGCGTCCTGCGGGCGCTCGTCGGGGTCGATGCCGCCGCCCGGCGCCGCCCAGAGCCCGACGTCGCCGTGGCGGGCCACCAGCAGCCGGCCCGCGTCGTCGAACACGTAGCCGGCCACCGACGGCAGCATGAGCAACTCGGAGCCGACCTTCTCCCGCAACCTGGCCAGGAACGGCGACATCGGCATGTCAGCCCCGCAGCGTGCCGTCGGGGCCCGCCACGAGCAGCGATTTGACGCCCAGCTCCGCGGCCACGGCCGCGTCGTCGGGGCCCGGCTCGCCCTCGGTCACGAGCGCGACCGCCTCCAGAGAACGCGCGCCGCTGGAGATCGCCATGGCCACCGCCACCTGCACCGCCGACAGCGTGAGCGAGGCGAGTGCCACGTTGGTCGCCGAGTAGGTGCGCCCGGTCTCGTCGCGCACCGCGGCCCCTTCGGCCGTGCCGCTACGTGCCCTTGCCGCCCGGGCCAACGTGATGATCTTGCTGTCTTCAGGATCGAGAGTCACGGGCACTAGGTTATTCGCCGGCCATGGCCAAGGCCGCCGCGACCACCTTGCGCGTGCGGGTGCTGTCCACGTCGTTCATGCCGGTGTGCACCACTGACACGATCGTGTCGCCCACCCGGGAGAGCACGACGTCGAGCGCGTACGGGTAGCCGTGCAACCGGCCCTGCAGCCGTGCCGCCACGGCCTCGTCGCCGACGTCTTCGACCGGCAGCTCGTGCAGCCGCAGATCGGTGCCGGTGGAGGTGCGTACCTCCCGGCACGCCGCCCGTGCCCTGGCCAGCGCGTCGAGGTGCTCCTCGGCCTCCTCGCCCGCGTACTTGGCCAGGCCGACCCCAGCCTGCTCGCCCAGCCTGTCCCCCTGGAAGCTGACCGCCGCCTGGGCGGTCAGCGCGTGCGTGGGAGCGTGCCCGCCTGCCGGTTCGAGCAGCGCCCGGCAGTTCTGGTCCGCGGGGCCGAACGGCATCCGCCACGCCTGCTCCGGCCGGGCTGTGAACCCGTCAGGCATCGGCGGCTTCTTGCTGACCGCCTCGCGCAGCTGGGCCATGGCGCTCGGGTCGATGAAGCTCTCCGCGCCTTCGCCGCCGCATCCCGCCAGGGTGCAGGCAAGCAGAGCGCAGGCGATGGTCCCCTGTCTTCGTCTCATGATCCCCCCTGGCGCGAAGCCTCCCCCGCCGATTAATGCACCAATCCATCGGAGCTCCCACCAACACGCAAAAAGGGTGCCCCCATCCGGTTTTCCGGATGAGAACACCCTTTACGCCGATCAGCGTCTCAGTCGGCCGCCCGACCGGGACGCTGTCGTCCCCCCTGGATCCATCCTCTCGCCGCGAACCCCACCCGGCGATCGGATGCTTCCCCTCTGACACCCACCGCACTGGATGTCGTGATTTGAGAGTGCCGGAGGTCGCTTGCAGAAGACTTGTAGAACGCTTGCGGTATCCATCCACATTCGTCCACAGGCCATCCCACAGACCGATCTTCCCCCGGATCAGGACTTCTCACCCGCGCCGGCCCTCCCGACCAGGACTCCCCCGCACGTGCGGACCCTCCTGCCACATGTCGCCGCGCCCAGCGCCTGCGTCCCTCTTTCCCCCAAGGGACCAGCACCGAGGTACGGCGGAGCAGCGCCGCCGGCGGGTCCCGGCGACGCACGGCCAACGACGCTAGTCGCGTTCGGCCGCGGCCGGGACGGCCTCGTCCTCCGGGGGCGTGACGCGGCGGGCCACCACGGTGCTGATGCGGTTGCGGCGGCCCGCGAGGGTCTCCGCGGTGAGTGACAGCCCGGCCACCTCAGCGTGGGACCCGGCGATCGGCACCCGGCCGAGGGCGTGGGCCAGCAGCCCGCCCACGGTCTCCACATCGTCGACCTCGATATTGACGCCGAACAGCTCGGCCAGCTCGTCGACGGGCATCCGGGCCGTCACCCGCAGGCCACCGTCGGGAACAGGCTCGACGCGCGGCGCCTCCTGGTCGTACTCGTCGGTGATCTCACCGACGATCTCCTCCAGCACGTCCTCGATCGTGACCAGACCGGCGGTGCCACCGTATTCGTCGATGACGATGGCGATGTGGATCTGCCTGGCCTGCATCTCCCGCATCAGCTGGTCGATGGGCTTGCTCTCGGGCACGTACGCGGCCGGACGCATGATCGACTCGACCGGCTCCTTGCCACCGCCCTCGCCCGACTCGTGGATCTTGCGGGCGATGTCCTTGAGGTAGGCGATGCCGACGACGTCGTCCTCGTTCTCGCCTACGACCGGCATGCGGGAGAAGCCGCTGCGCAGCGCCAGCGACAGAGACTGGCTGATGCTCTTGCCGCGCTCGATGTAGACCATGTCGGTGCGCGGCACCATGACCTCGCGCACCAGCGTGTCGCCCAGCTCGAAGACGGAGTGGATCATCTCGCGCTCGTCGGGCTCGATCACCCGGCGTTCCTCCGCCAGGTCCACCAGGTCGCGCAGCTCCGCCTCGGAGGTGAACGGCCCGTCGCGGAACCCCTTGCCCGGTGTCAGCGCATTGCCCAGCAGGATCAGCAGCTTGGGAAGGGGGCCGAAGATGCGCGTCAGGCCGTACACGATGGGCGCGCTGGCCAGCGCGACCGGCTCGGCGTGCTGACGGCCCAGCGTACGGGGCATGACCCCGACCACCACGTAGCTGATCACGATCATCACGACCGCGGCCCACACGTAGGCCCAGCCCTGGTCGTGCATGACGTCGATGAACAGCAGCGTCGCGATGACCGTGGCGATCAGCTCACAGCTCAGCCGCAGCAGCAGGAGCAGGTTGAGGTAGCGCGACGGGTCGGTCACGATGGCCTGCAGCCGGGCCGCGCCCCGCCTGCCGTCCCGGACGAACTCCTCGGCGCGCACCCTGGAGATGCGCGTCAGCGCCGTTTCCGCACTGGCGATCAGGCCACCGATGATCACGAGGGCGATGGCTGACAGCAACCAGCCGTTCACCGCGGGTTGCGCACCTCCTGCCACGACTCCAGGAGCTGCGCCTGGAGGCCGAACATCTCCTTGTGCTCCTCCGGCTCCGCATGGTCGTAGCCGAGCAGGTGCAGGATGCCGTGGGTGCACAGCAGCTCGAGCTCGTCGGCCGTGCCGTGCCCCGCCTCCTTCGCCTGCCTGGCGGCCACCTGCGGACAGAGCACGACGTCTCCGAGAAGCGCGGGGTCAGTCGGACTCTCAACGTCGCCACGCGCGCCGCCACCGGGGCGCAGCTCGTCCATCGGGAAGGCCAGCACGTCGGTCGGGCCGGGCTCGCCCATCCACTTCTCGTGCAGCTCCGCCATGGCACCCTCGTCGACGACGACGACGGACAGCTCGGCAAGCGGGTTGATGCCCATCTCGCCGAGCACGTGAGCGGCCAGCGCCACGAGGCCCTCTTCGTCGACCCCGACGCCGGACTCGTTGTTGATCTCGATGCTCACGGTCGCCGCTTCCCCCGGTGCTGGATCTGCTTGGGCTCCTGGGCGGCCAGTGAGGCGTCGTAGCGTCCGTAGGCGTCCACGATCTCGCTCACCAGCTTGTGACGCACCACGTCGGCGCTGGTCAGCCGGGAGAAGTGGATGTCCTCGATGCCGTCAAGGATCTCCTGGACCACCCGAAGCCCACTCACCGTGCCCGAGGGCAGATCCACCTGCGTCACGTCACCAGTCACCACGATCTTGGAGTTGAAACCGAGCCGGGTGAGGAACATCTTCATCTGCTCGGCCGAGGAGTTTTGCGCCTCGTCGAGGATGATGAACGCGTCGTTCAGCGTGCGGCCCCGCATGTACGCGAGCGGCGCGACCTCGATGGTGCCGTTGGCCATCAGCTTGGGGATGGAGTCCGGGTCGAGCATGTCGTGCAGCGCGTCGTAGAGCGGCCGCAGGTAGGGGTCGATCTTCTCATAGAGCGTGCCGGGCAGGAAGCCCAGCCGCTCCCCCGCCTCGACGGCGGGGCGGGTGAGAATGATCCGGTTGACCCGCTTCTCCTGCAGCGCCCGCACGGCCTTGGCCATGGCGAGATAGGTCTTGCCGGTGCCGGCCGGGCCGATGCCGAACACGACCGTGTGCTTGTCGATGGCGTCGACGTAGCGCTTCTGGTTGACGGTCTTCGGCCTGATCGTGCGCCCGCGCGAGGACAGGATGTCGAGGGACAGCACCTCGGCGGGGCGGTCGGAGGTCATGCGGAGCATGGCGATGCTGCGCTCGACCGCGTCGGGGGTGAGCTCGCCGCCGCTGCGCAGCACTTCGACGAGCTCTTCGAAGAGCCGCACCACGGTGCCGCTCTCATCGGGGCTGCCGGTCACGGTGATCTCGTTGCCCCGTACGTGGATGTCGGCCCTGAAAGCGCCCTCGATGACGCGTAGCAGCTCGTCGCGGGAGCCGAGGAGGCTGACCATCGGGTATTCGTCCGGAATCAGCACCTTGGCTTGAGTGCGCGAGGGAGGTGCCGTGCGTCGGGATTCGTGTAGTTCGGACATGGGCAGGCCAGCGGCCTGATGCCTCCCGGTCTCTTTCGGTGTGCTTCTCCGCCCATGGTATCCGGGGCCGGGCGGATTGCTCTCCTCAATATCACCCTGGCGGCCAGGTCAGGTCGCGCCCGCCCAGGACATGGGCATGCACGTGGAAAATGGTCTGGCCGGCGCCCGGGCCGGTGTTGAAGACGATCCGGTAGCCGCCGTCGGCCACGCCCTCCTGCACGGCCACCGCGTGGGCGGTCTTGAGCACGTCGTCGGCGAGCCCGTCGTCCGCGTCGGCCAGCGCGGCCGCGGTGGGGTGGTGGCCTTTCGGGATCACCAGCACGTGGGTGGGAGCCTGCGGATTGGTGTCGCGGAACGCCAGTGTCCTGCCGCTTTCGTAGACGATCTCGGCGGGAATCTCCTTGGCAACGATTTTGCAGAAGAGGCACTCGTTCACAGCAGCACCCTATCGAGCCCCCTTCCGTTGGAGAGTCCGTTGCGAATCGGTAATCGTCAGTGTCGTGCGTGAGAAGATCCGCGCGGTTAGGGTGTGTGTGCGACACTTCAGAACAAAAGACGATTCAGGGTCGGGCGAGCGCCACCTGGCGAGGACACGACTGGCGTAATGCACCCTAAGGAACCGGGGAAACCTCAAGAACCGGAAGAGCGTAAACCCACTGGGAAGGCCGCGCGTCCCACTGATGTGACCACCGAAACCCTTCTGGCCGACAGGTCGATGGGGGCGGTGCCAGTCGGGTGGGATGCCGACATGGCCGTTACCGCGCTGTACAGTGCGCACTTCCGGTCATTGGTGCGTCTCGCTGTGTTGCTCGTGCGCGACATAGCAACCGCTGAGGAGGTCGTGCAGGATGCGTTCGTCGCCATCCATGGCGCATGGCGTAGGCTGCGTGACCCCGACAAAGCACTCGCCTACCTCCGTCAATCCGTCGTCAACCGGTCCCGTTCCGTGCTGCGTCACCGCGCGGTCGTCGAGAAGTACGCTCCCAAGGGCCTGCCGGACGCCCCGAGCGCCGAGAACGGCGCGATCGGCGAGCTGGAACGCTCCGCCGTCATCGAGGCGTTACGTGCCCTGCCGACCCGACAGAGAGAAGCACTGGTCCTGCGGTATTACGGTGATCTGTCCGAAGCTGAGATCGCCCACGCCATGGGCATCAGCAAGGGCGCGGTCAAGAGCCACACCGCACGTGGCATGGCCGCCTTGCGATCCGTCCTGGAGAAAATGTCATGACCCAGCCCCCCGACGAGCACGGCGACCTCCTCCGCCGTGCGCTCCGCGCGGAGGCGGACGCGGTCGTGCCCTCGCCGGACGGACTGGAGATCATCCGCGCCCGGATCGAGCGGCGCGGCGTACGTAACCTGTTCTGGTGGCGTGCGGGTGCGGCCGCCGCCAGTGCCGTGCTGGTGGCGGGGGCGATCGTGATGGCCGTCCCCGGGCTGCGCTCGCAGATCATCGAACAGCAGACCTTCCAGCCGGTCGAGAACGAGACCACCTCCAAGGTGCCGTCCAACTCCTCCACGACCCGCTCGCAGCAGCCGCCGCCCCCGGAGCCGACCCCTGAGCGGAACCCGGCCGTGGTTCCCGCGGAATCCCCGTCCCCGACTCCGCGACCGGCGAAGACGGCGAACTCGACCAGCAGGCCGTCGAAGAGCCCCAAGCCCACGTCCACCCCGTGCCCCTCCCAGGCCGAGACGGCCGAGCAGTGCCCGACGGCCTCCCCCACGCCGACGCCGTCGGACGTGGAGTCCACCACGAAGCCTTCCGCGTGCCCGCTGGAGGAGTGCCCGCCCGACGACACGACCGACGGGCCCACTGAGCTGGCCAGCCCGCTCGTGGACGCCTCTCACACGCCCTGAGACGTCACCGGCCCGTCCTGAGTGCGTCACCAGCGTCCGGTACGCGCGAGCAGCACGGCCGCCGCCGCCACCCCCGCCGTGGAGGTCCGCAGGACCGTGGGCCCGAGGAGCACGGGCACGGCCTTGGCCGCCTGGAACCTGGCCAGCTCTTCCTCCGAGACGCCCCCCTCTGGCCCCACGACCATCACGATGTCGCCGCCCGCGGGCAGCTCCATGCCGGACAGCGGCTCGGCCGCCTCCTCGTGCAACACCAGCCCCAGCCCCGCGCCGGCCAGCAGCGCCTCGACGCGCGCGGTGGAGGCGAGCTCGGTCACCTCTGGCAGATGGAACCTGCGTGCCTGCTTGCCCGCCTCGCGTGCGGTGGAGCGCCAGCGGGCGAGGCCTTTGGCGACCTTGTCGCCCTTCCACTGGGTGATGCTGCGCGAGGCCGACCAGGGCACGATCACGTCCACGCCCGCCTCGGTCATCATCTCGACCGCCATCTCGCCCCGGTCACCCTTGGGCAGCCCCTGGACGACGACGAGCCGCGGCTGGGGCGCTTCGACCCGGTAGCGGGCCAGCACGTCGAGCCTGAGCGCGTCCTTGAGCACCTCGCGTACGACGCATTCGGCGACCGCGCCGGCTCCGTCGGTGAGGTCGACGCGCTCACCGGCCCGCAGGCGGCGTACGGAGGCCGCGTGCCGCCCCTCCGGGCCGCCGAGCGTCAGCTCGGGCCCGTCGAGCTCCTCCGAGAGGAAGACGGGTACGGTCACCGGCCGTTGAACGCGTCGCGCAGCCGCGAGAAGAAGCCCTGCTGACCCGGCGCGAACTTGCCCGGCGGCCGCTCCTCGCCCCGCTGCTTGGCCAGCTCCTTCAGCAGGTCCTCCTGCGCGGTGTCGAGCCGGGTCGGGGTCTCGACGTTGACGTGGATCAGCAGGTCGCCCCTGCCGGACTCGTTGAGCCGCTGCACGCCGCGCCCGAACATGGTGATGACCTGGCCGGACTGGGTGCCCGGGCGGACGTCGATCTCCTCGGAGCCGTCGAGCGTCTCGACCACGAGCACGGTGCCGAGCGCGGCGGCCGTCATCGGGATCTGGACGGTGCAGTGGAGGTCGTCACCGCGCCGTTCGAAGATCTCGTGGGCCCGCTCGACGATCTCCAGGAACAGGTCTCCGGGCGGGCCGCCGCCAGGGCCGACCTCGCCCTCGCCGGCGAGCTGGATGTGGGTGCCGTCCTCCACGCCCGCGGGGATGCGGACCTTGATCGTACGGCGGGTGCGCACCCGGCCGTCGCCGGAGCACTCCTGGCAGGGGTGGCGGATGATGGTGCCGAAGCCGCCGCACTGCGGGCACGGCCGCGAGGTCATGACCTGGCCCAGGAACGAGCGGGTGACCTGGGAGATCTCGCCGCGTCCGTTGCACATGTCGCAGGTGTCGGGGTGCGTGCCCGGCGCGGCGCCGGCCCCGTGGCAGACCTCGCAGAGCACCGCCGTGTCGACGACCAGCTCGCGAGTGGTGCCGAACGCCGTCTCGCGCAGGTCGAGCTCGACGCGGATGGTGGCGTTGCGGCCCCGGCGCGCCCGCGAGCGCGGCCCTCGGGTGCCGGCCGCCGAGCCGAAGAAGGCGTCCATGATGTCGCTGAACGGGAAGCCGGCTCCGAAGCCCGCGGCGCCCGCTCCTGCTCCCGCGCCGGCGAAGGGGTCCCCGCCCAGGTCGTACATCTGGCGCTTGTTCGGGTCCGACAGCACCTCGTAGGCCTGCGTGATCTCCTTGAACCGCTCCTGGGTCTCAGGGTCAGGGTTCACGTCGGGGTGCAGCTCGCGTGCGAGGCGGCGGTATGCCTTCTTGATCTCGTCCTGACTGGCGTCACGGCGCACCCCGAGGGTGGCGTAGTAATCGCTGTTTGCCACTTATCGACCTCTTATGATGCAGCCAGGATCTGGCTGACGTAGCGAGCCACCGCACGCACGGCGCCCATCGTCACGGGATAGTCCATCCTGGTCGGCCCCAGCACGCCGAGCCTGGCCAGTTGGTTGTCGCCAGAACCGTATCCGGTCGCGACGACGGATGTGCCGCGTAGGTAAGGGTTTTCCGAACCGATGCGGACGGTGAGCGCGGAGGGGGTGTCCGAGGACGTCTCGCCGAGCAGCCGCATGAGCACGACCTGCTCCTCCAGCGCCTCCAGCACGTCACGCAGGCCGGTGGAGAAGTCGGCGCCGGCGAGGTTGGCCGCGCCGGCGAACACGATCTTCTCGTCGTGCCGTTCCACCAGGGTCTCGAGCAGCACCGACAAGATTGTCGCCACCGCGGGCCGGTCTTCGACCGGCAGCCGCTCCGGCAGGTCGGCGACCAGCTCGGGCACGTTGCTCAGGCCGCATCCGTCGAGGCAGGCGTTGAGCACCGCACGCAGATGCGCGATGCGGTTGTCCTCCACCACCTCGGGCAGCTCGATCACGCGCTGCTCGACGCGGCCGGTATTGGTGATCAGCACGAGCATGACCCGCCGGTCGTTCAGCGGCACCAGCTCGACGTGCCGGACCGTCGAGCGCGTCAATGTCGGGTATTGCACGACCGCCACCTGCCTGGTCAGCTGCGCGAGCAGCCGCACGGTGCGGGTGACCACGTCATCGAGGTCCACCGCGCCGGCGAGGAAGGTCTCGATCGCCCTGCGCTCGGCTCCCGACAGCGGCTTGATCTGCGAGAGCCGGTCGACGAACAGGCGGTATCCCTTGTCCGTCGGCACGCGTCCCGCGCTGGTGTGCGGCTGTGTGATGTAGCCTTCCTCCTCCAGCGCGGCCATGTCGTTTCTGACCGTCGCCGGGGAGACCTTCAGGTTGTGGCGCTCGGCCAGCGCCTTGGAGCCCACCGGTTCGTTGGTGGACACGTAGTCTTCGACAATGGCGCGGAGCACCGCCAATTTCCGATCGTCGAGCACGTGCTCACCTCCTGCCCTCTTCCTTCAGGAACGACGTGTCTAGCACTCTGTGTTCCCGAGTGCCAAGTGTACGGCTCTCGCCCACAAGGTGCGATAACACCGGCTCCCATCCTGTTGCTAGCGGCTTACAAGCGACAGGGCCCACACTTGCCGACATGTCGGACAATTCGCAACCGCCGTCGTACGGGCCACCTCCAGGACACGACCCCTACCACGGTCAGCCACAACCGCCTCAGCCGGGTTACGGACCTCAGCCCGGCACTCAGCCCGGCTACGGACCGCAACCGGGCTCCCAGCCCGGCTACGGGCCCCAACCGGGCTCCCAGCCAGGATGGGGGCCGCCGCCGCAGTACGGCACCACTCCCCAGTACGGACAGCCACCTCAGTACGGCCAATATGGCCCGGAGGGCCAACAGCCCCAATTCCCCCCGCACATCAATTCCAAAGCCATAAAGCCCAGCCTGTGGTGGCTGGCGGCGGCCTGGGGCGTGGCCGTGGTCTGCGGGATCGTCGGCGTCGTCATCTTCGTCGGCGGGGTGCTCGGCAGCGTGACCGATGCGGCCCCCACCAAGACGTTCTCGCCCGGCGAAAGCATCACGGTGACCGTCGACCCGGCCGACAAGCCGGCCGTCTACGTCGCCACCAACACGCGGATCAACTACGAGTGCGAGATCTCCGGCGGTTCCGGCCAGGCCAGGCTCGCCGAGACCAGCGGCAGCCAGTCGCTCACAGTCGGCAGCGTGACGTGGGAGCAGATCCTCGTGATCAACGCGCCGAGCAAGGGCGACTACCAGCTGACCTGCACCAACCAGGAGACGGCGAACGTCAAGTACGGCGTCGGCAAGCCGGTGACCTCCGCCGCGGGCGGGATCGTCGGCGGGACCGTGGCGCTGTTCCTGATCCCCGGCGCCGGAATCCTCCTCGCGATCGTCGCCACCGTCGTCGTCCTCATGCGCCGTAGCTCTGCGCGCAAGCGCCTTGCGGTCGGCGGGTGATTTGCTACGGTCCCCGTGTGTACGAGGGCGATGTGCTGGCGGGCAATTGGCGGCGGCCGGGCAAGGGCAAGATCCCGAAAGTGCCCGCCGAGCCGGACCTCGTCGTGGAGGACGCCGACAGCGGCTTCTGCGGCGCGGTGGTGGCCTGTGACAAGGAGGCCGTCACGCTGGAGGACCGGTTCGGCAGGCGGCGGTTGTTCCCGCTCGCGCCGGCCGCGTTCCTGCTGGACGGCAAGCCCGTGACCCTCGTACGTCCCACAGCCGCGCCCACCGCGACGCCCAGACGCAGCGCGTCGGGCTCCATCGCCGTGGAGGGGCTGCGGGCACGGGTGGCCAGGGAGAGCCGGATCTACGTGGAGGGCGTGCACGACGCCGCCCTCGTCGAGAAGATCTGGGGCCATGACCTGCGCGTCGAGGGGGTCGTGGTCGAATATCTGGAGGGCGTGGACGATCTGCCGGCCATCGTGGCCGAGTTCGGCCCCGAGCCGGGGCGCCGGCTGGGGGTGCTGGTCGACCACCTGGTGCCCGGCTCCAAGGAGGGCCGGATCGCCGCCAAGATCACCTCGCCGGACGTGCTCGTGGTGGGGCATCCGTTCGTCGACATTTGGCAGGCGGTCAAACCGTCCGTGCTGCGCATCCCGGCCTGGCCCGACGTGCCGCGCGGCGTGCCGTGGAAAGAAGGCGTGATCGCCGCCCTGGGCTGGCGCATGGAGCCCGCGGACGCATGGCGGCGCATCCTCGGCGCCGTCTCGACCTACACCGACCTGGAGCCGGAGCTGCTCGGCCGGGTCGAGGAACTGATCGACTTCGTAACGGAGGCATCATGACCCAGGACCCGGCGCAGCCGCCGCCCGACGACGACGCGACTCGGTACGTAGCCCCGTCGGACGTCCCGCCGTCCCAGGGCTCTGGCCCCCAGCAACCCGGCTCCCAGCCCGGCTACGGCTACGGACAGCAACCGGGGTCCCAGCCGGGCTACGGACAGCAGCCTGGATCGCAGCCGGGCTACGGCTACGGACAGCAGCCTGGATCGCAGCCGGGCTACGGCTACGGACAGCAGCCTGGATCGCAGCCGGGCTACGGTCAGCAGCCGCCTGGCCATGGTCAGCAGGCGCCCGGCTACGGCCAACCCCAGTCAGGCGGTTACGGGGGTCAGCCCGGTTACGGGTCCGCGCCTCACCAACCGCCCGGCTACGGTTACGCCCAGGCCCCCGGCGAGCCGTACATCCCCGGCCGGTTCGGCCCTCGCCCCGGCACCGACGACACCACAATGGCCATGTTGGCCCACCTGCTCGGCCTGCTCGCCTCCTGGCTCGGACCGCTGATCATCTACCTGATGAAGAAGGACGAGTCCCCTTACGTCAGGGACCAGGCGGCCGAGGCGCTCAACTTCCAGATCACGATGTTCATCGGCTACGCCATCTCGGGCATCCTGGTGATCGTCTTCATCGGCGCCCTCCTGCTCCCGGTGGTCTGGATCCTGTCCCTGATCTTCCACATCCAGGCCGCCATGGCGACGAACAAGGGCCAGAACTACCGCTACCCGTTCGCCCTCCGCCTGATCACCTAAACGAGCAGGTCCCTGACGAGCGCGTCGGCCAGCAACCGCCCCTGCAGCGTGAGCACCATCACGCCGGACTTGAACGGCTCGGGCTCCAGCAGGCCGCGCGCCAGCGCGGCGGCCACGGCCGTACGCGCGCCCGGCGCCACCTCGGCGAGCGGATAGCCGGACGCCAGCCGCAGCTCCAGCATGAGCCGCTCGTCGGCGCGGGCCTCCTCGTCGAGCACCTCACGGGCGTGCGCGGGCGAGGACTGCGCGGCCAGCCGCTGCGCGTAGGCGGCCGGGTGCTTGACGTTCCACCAGCGCGTGCCGCCGACGTGGCTGTGCGCGCCAGGGCCGGCCGCCCACCAGTCGCCGCCGGTCCAGTAGAGCAGGTTGTGCCGGCAACACGCGCCGTCGGACGTGGCCCAGTTGGACACCTCGTACCACTGGAACCCGGCCTCGGCCAGCATCCGGTCGGCGATCAGGTAGCGGTCGGCGGCCACGTCGTCGTCGGGCATCGGCAGCTCGCCGCGCCTGATCCTGGCGGCGAGCCTGGTGCCCTCCTCGACGATCAGCGAGTACGCCGACACGTGGTCGGGCCCGGCCTCGATCGCCGCGGCCAGCGAGGCCCTCCAGTCGTCGTCGGTCTCGCCGGGTGTGCTGTAGATGAGGTCCAGGTTGACGTGCTCGAACCCGGCCTCTCTCGCCTCCCGCACGGCCGCGGCCGGCCGGCCCGGTGTGTGCCTGCGGTCGAGGACCTGGAGCACGTGCTCGCGTACGCTCTGCATGCCGAAGCTGATCCGGTTGAAACCGCCGTGGCGGAGCTTGTCCAGCGAGGCGGGGTCCACGGACTCCGGGTTGGCCTCCGTCGTGACCTCGGCCCCCGGCCGCAGCCCGAACTCGGAGTCGATCGCGGCCAGGATCCTGGCCAAGTCCTCGGGAGGCAGCAGGGTGGGTGTGCCGCCGCCGAAGAACACCGTCTCCACCGGCAGCTCGGCGTCGCCCAGGACGCGGCGCGCGAGGCGGACCTCCTCGACGACCGTTTCCGCGTAGTCCTGGCGCGAGGCGCCGGGGCCCAGCTCGGCGGCGGTGTAGGTGTTGAAGTCGCAGTAGCCGCAGCGGGTCACGCAGAACGGCACATGGACGTAAAAGCCGAACGGACGCTCGCCGAGGTCGCTCAGGGCGCTGTCGGGCAGCTCGCCCGAGGTGGGCACGGGATCGCCGTCAGGCAAGGTGGATGGCACATCTTCCAGTTTGCCCGTCCGCAAGAGTGCTCCACGCCGGTCATAAGAGCCGCGGCTCCCCTGGCGCCGATCGTTGACGCCCTGGATGTGAGCGCTCTACGATCGGCACAACTTATTAGGAAAGTTTCCTATAAGTTGACCTCCGGGAGACGCTCGGTGAAGAAGAAGATCCTGATCACGCTCTCGCTCTTGCTGGGGCTCTCGGCGGTCTCCGTGCCCGCCGAGGCCCAGACCGGTTTCAAGCGGGTCGCGTACTTCATCCAATGGGGCGTCTACGCCCGCAATTACCACGTCAAGGACGTGGACACCACGGGTGCGGCCGCCAAGCTCACGCATCTCAACTACGCGTTCGGGTTCGTCAACGCCGAGGGAACCTGCTATTCGGCAGACCCGTGGGCGGACTGGCAGCGGCCGGTGCCGGCCGAGCAGAGCGTGGACGGCGTGGCCGACGCGCCGGGACAGGCCCTGAACGGCAACCTCAACCAGCTGCGCAAGCTCAAGGCCAAGCACCCGGGGCTCAAGGTGATGATCTCGCTGGGCGGCTGGACCGGCTCGAAGTACTTCTCCGACGCCGTGCTCACCGCCGAGTCGCGCGCCAAGCTGGCGCGCTCCTGCGTCGACCTGTGGCTGCGCGGTGACCTGCCGGGGCTGGAGCCGGGCGCGGGGGCCGGCGTGTTCGACGGGATCGACCTGGACTGGGAGTGGCCCGGCTCGTCCGGGGCCGAGGGGAACATCATCCGCCCCGAGGACAAGCAGAACTTCACGCTCTTCGTGGAGGAGCTGCGCTCGCAGCTCAAGGCCTACTCGAGGGCCGCGCAACTGACGGCCTTCCTGCCGGCCGCCGCCGCCAAGATCGACGCCGGCTTCGAGGTACGGCGCGTCTTCAGCCAGCTCGACTTCGCCACCATCCAGGGCTACGACCTGCACGGCACCTGGGAGCCGCAGACCGGGCACAACGGCAACCTGTTCACCGACCGGCGGGATCCGAACCCGGTGAAGTACAGCGTCGACCAGACCGTCCGCGACTACCTGACCCGCGGGGCGCCCGCACGCAAGATCGTGGTCGGCGTCCCCGCCTACGGCCAGGGCTGGACCGGCGTGACCGGCGGCGGTGACGGCCTCTACAAGCCCGCCACCGGACCAGCTCCGGGCAAGTGGGCCCCGGGCAGCGAGGACTACAAGGACCTGGTGAACAAGCCCGGCAAGCGCTACCGGGACCTGCGCACCGGGGCGATGTGGCTCTACGACGGCAACGAGTTCTGGTCGTACGACGATCCGGCGATGATGCTGCAGAAAGCGGCCTACATCCGGCTCAAGGGGCTGGGCGGGTCGATGATGTGGTCGATCGACCAGGACGACGCGCGCGCCTCCCTCACATCGGCGTTGTACTCGGTCCTGCGCTGACAAACACCGGCCGGGTAGGGGGCCTCTACCCGGCCAGCACCTTTTCCGCCATCTCGTCCCATCGGCCGTCATGTCCGGGAACGGCAAGGATGCGGCGCAACGCGTCCCTGTCCCCGTGGCGGGCCCGGAACCAGTCGGCCACCGTCACCCCGATCTCGGGACGCGAGACGACCTCCACCCCGTCTCCGGCGCCCAGCTCGCCGAGCTCGACCACCCTCAGGTAGGCCCCGGGCCGGACCGCTTCGGTGAAGCGCTTGACCCAGCCGGGCTCGTCCATCCAGTTGCGGAACACCACGCAGGGCACCCGGGGTCCGGTCACCTCCAGCACGGCGCTGCCCACCCGCCACCGCTCGCCGATCATGGCCCCGTTGACGTCGAGGCCGTAGGTGGTGAGGTTTTCGCCGAACCGCCCGTCACGCAGCTCCCGCCCCAGCTCGGCCTCCCACCAGTCGTAGTCCTCCCGGGCGTAGGAGTAGACGGCGTGGTCGGGGGACCCGTGGTGCTTCTTGTCGGCCCGCTCGTCGCCGGACAGCCCGTTGGCGAGGACCTCGACACGGTGCGTGACGGCTCGCTTGTCGATGGCCGTACGCCCCATCTTCCCGGCCCATCCAGCCTCGACCGTTGTGCCCACGTTGACGGAGAGAATGCGCATGAACCGGACGGTAACACTTGGCCCTGCGACTCCCTTCAGCCGCCGCCCACCTCACCGCAGTTGAGCTGCGACTCGGCATCGAACCCGGCAAGCTGTAACAACGTCTCCAGCGCGGCCTGCCGGGTCTCCTCGATCGAGTCACCCCGCTCACCGAAGCACTCGGCCGCCACATCCAGCAGCGCCGTGACGACGGCGGCGTCGGGATAAGGCACGTCGACCAGCACGGTGCCACCGTCTCCCTCCACTCCGGCCGCATCCAGGTGCCGGCTCAGCAGCCGTCTGGTCTCCTCGGCCACAGCGACCCCCAGCACCGCCGCACGCTCGAATCGCTCAGAAGCAATCACGCCACCCTCCAGTCGCACAGGTGTTCGGGAAGAGACCGTAGTCGGCGGCACCGACAGAATCCCGGGGCCTCGAACGGGCGGCGGACGGACCGGTTAGGCTCGAACGGTGTACGACTCGATCATCAGCGTTTCCGGACTCACGGTCGAGCTCGGCGGCAACCCGGTATTGCGGGACATGAGCCTGACCGTGGCGGCCGGCGAGATCGTGGCCGTCGTCGGCCCCAACGGGTCGGGCAAGTCGACCCTGCTGCGCTGCCTGGCCGGGCTCCAGCCCGCCGCCTCCGGCGAGGTGCGGATGTTCGGGAAGCCGCCGGTCGACGACGGCCCCTTCTGGCGCCGGGTCGCGCTGCTGGGCGACGAGCCCGCCTGGTACCCGGGGCTGACCGCGCGCGAGCACCTGGAGCTGATGGCGGCCGTGCACCCCACGGCGCGGATGACGGTCGAGGCGGCACTGGAGGTGTTCTCCCTGGTGGAGCGTGCCGACGCGGTGCCACTGAACCTGTCGACCGGCCAGCGGCAGCGTCTCTCGCTGGCCGCCACGCTGCTCAGGCCGAGCACCTTGCTCCTGCTCGACGAGCCGGAACGCGGCCTGGACGCCGATTTCCGTGGCCGGCTGGCCGGCCTGCTGGCCGCGTACACGGACGAGGGCGGCACCGTCGTCATGGCCACCCACGACCCGGGCCTGGCCGCCTGCGCCCGCCAGGTCTCACCGTCGGGCGTGACCGCATGAGCCGCGTTCCGGAGGTGCGGGCATGACGGAGTCCGGTGTCAGCGTGCGGTCGGTGCGGGCTTTCGTGCGGTCACACGGCCGCAGCCGCCGCCGCGCGGCCGATTGGTACGTCACCGGGTTCTGCGTCGCGGTGTTCCTCGCCGTGGTCGGCGATCCGCTCGCCGACGTGCTGGCGGGGCTGGCCGCGCCCGGCGATCCCGCGCGGATGGGGGCGGGAGTGGCGCTGATCGCGCTGGCGGCGGCCGCCTACCTGGCCGCGGCGCGGGCGGCGGGGCCGGTGATGCTTCCGGGGCCGGACGCGTCATGGTTGTTGCTCTCGCCGCTGAACCGGCGGCACCTGCTGGGACGTACCGGACAGGCGCTCCTTTCGGTGGGGGTGGTCGGGGGCGCTCTGCTCGGGCTGGGCGTGCTGGCCGTGCTGGGCGCGCCCGACCAGCTTGTGTGGCGGCTGCTCGGCGCGCTGGCGGTGGGCGTGTTCGCCGGCGTGGGCGGGATGGCGCTGGCGGTGCTGGCGCAGGCGTCCCAGTCGTGGCAGGTCTGGTTGACGGCCGCGATGGTGGCGCTCCTGGTGCTGGCGGCGGTGGCGGTCAGCGGGCAGCTCCGTACGGTGTCGGCCATCGCGGCCGGCGCACCACTCCAGGCGGTGGCCGCGGCGGCGGCCTGCGCCGCCGTAGCCTCAGGCCTGCTGGTACGGCAGGCGTGGGCGGCGCTGGACAGGATCCCCGCCCGCGACATCATGGCGGCCTCGACCCGGGCCGGACACGTGGCGAGCGCGGCCGTCTGCGTGGATCCGGGGAGGTTCACGTGGATCGCCGAGGACAACCACTGGAGGGCCAGGACGCTCCTCTCGCGACGGTGGCCATCGCTGCCGGCGCCGCTGGCGCTGGCCTGGCAGGACTGGCGCCGCCTGGCCCGCAGGCCGGGGCGCCTGGCGGCGATGCTCACGACCGCCGCGCTTCCTGTGGTGCTGGCCCAGGCCGGCTTTTCGCCTGCGGCGCTCGGAGTGGCCGTGCTGGCGGGCGGGCTGGCCGTGGCCGCGTCGAGCGCGACGGGCGCGCGGCGTGACAGCGACAACCCGGCGCTGGCCAGGTTGATCGGCGTGGGCCACCGCCCGGCGCTGGCGGCCCGCGCGGTGCTGCCCGCACTGCTGAGCGGCGCCTGGACCGCCACGGCCCTGACCGGACTGGTCCTGGCCGGCGGGTCTCCCGTGACGGGCGCGGCAGGGGTCGCGGTCTCGTGGTTGGTGGGGCTGCTCGTCGCTCCCGCGCTGGCCGCTGGAGGACTGCGGATGGCGCGGCGGAGCCCGGTCGATCACTCGCTTCCGATCATCGAGACCGCCGGGGGCGCCATCCCGCTCGGGCCGGTGTTGTGGGCGGTCACGGGCGTGGACGTGGCGGCGGCCGGATGCCTGCCCGCCTTGATCGCGCTGGCGTCTCCGGCTCCCGTCCCGGGCGCGCTGCTGGCCGCCCAAGCGGTGGCCGGTGTGGCGGTGCTGGCGGGTTACGTGTGGCGGACCGGGCGCTGAGGCGCGCTCAGGCGACGTACACGTCGCTCGGCACTCCCCCGTACGGAATCGTGCGGTCCCTGCGCATGCCAGCGCGCTCCGCCACCCTCCGTGACGGCGCGTTGGTGTCGCGGATCACGGCCACCACGGTCCCGAGCCGCTTGCCGACTCGTAGCGCCGCCTCGGCCAGCTCCAGCGCGTAGCCGTGCCCCCACGCCGACGGCCGGAACCGATAGTAGAGGTTCAGCACGTGCTCCCCGTCGACGACGGCGTGGCGCAAACCACCGAAACCGATCACCTCCGGCTCCCCCAGCAGCCGCGCCGCCCAATAGCCGAGCCCGCGCTCGTCCCAGTCGGCGAGCCACAGATCCAGCATGGCCCGGCTGGACTCCAGATCGGGGGACGGACCGGACGGGTTGTACACGCTCGTACGCGAGTCGGAGTGAAGCTCGTGCACGGCCGGCAGGTCGTCGCCTGTGACGCGAGATAGCAGCATCCGCGCCGTTTGCACCACTTCCATGCATTCAGGGTAGCCGTTACGATCGATAGGCAATCGCTGCCGATTGATAGGCGATGGGATATGGACGTACCGAAGATCCAGTCCGCACTGAGGCTCATCGCGCGCGGGCTGGAGGAGCTGGCGGGAGCGCTCGGCGATCAGGATGCGGGCGAGGACGAGCGGACGGCCCGGGTCATCCGGGAGTGGGGGCGCCGTGGCCTCACTCAGAAGGAGGCGTCGGAGCTGTTCCAGCGGCACGGGTTCGCCCCTCAGACCACGGGAGGCTGGGCGCGCGGCGAGTGGGTGGAACTCGGCGACGATGGGCTGCGCTACCTCACCGCCAAGTCCCACGCCTGGATGGAGGAGCGCTCATGACGTTCTCGGTGCGCGTCGCCGTCCGCGGCTACGAGCTCGACACGCAGGGCCACGTCAACGGCGCTGTCTATCACCAGTACGGCGACCATGCCCGTTGGGAGTGCCTGCGCGCCGCCGGCATCACGATCGACAACCTGCTGGCCAGCGGCGTCGGCCCCGTCACTCTGGAGAACACCATCCGCTACCACCGGGAGTTGCGCGGCGGCGACGAGGTGGACGTGACGTGCGCGTTCGAGTGGGGCGAAGGGAGGACGTTCCTGGTCAGGCAGGAGTTCAGGCGCGCGGACGGCGTCCTGGCCGCCGAGATGACCGGCGTCGGCGGGCTGATGGACCTCCAAGCCCGCCGGCTGCTCGCCGACCCCAGGTCACGCTGGCGCGCGCTCGCGCACACACCGGAGATCTTGGGGCTCTGAACGTTACTTCTTGGCCTTGTCGGCGCTGGAGTCGGTGGACAGCGCGGCGACGAAGGCCTCCTGGGGCACCTCGACGCGGCCGACCATCTTCATCCGCTTCTTGCCTTCCTTCTGCTTCTCCAGCAGCTTGCGCTTACGGCTGATGTCACCGCCGTAACACTTGGCCAGGACGTCCTTGCGGATGGCGCGGATGTTCTCGCGGGCGATGACCCGGGCGCCGATGGCGGCCTGGATCGGCACCTCGAACTGCTGCCGCGGGATCAACTCGCGCAGCTTCTTCGCCATGTCGACGCCGTAGGTGTAAGCCTTGTCCTTGTGGACGATCGCGCTGAAGGCGTCCACGGGCTCGCCCTGCAGCAGGATGTCGACCTTGACCAGATCGGCCTCCTGCTCCCCCGCCGGCTCGTAGTCCAGCGAGGCGTAGCCGCGGGTGCGCGACTTGAGCTGGTCGAAGAAGTCGAAGATGATCTCGCCGAGCGGCAGCGTGTAGCGGATCTCGACGCGGTCCTCCGACAGGTAGTCCATGCCGAGCAGCTGTCCGCGCCGCCCCTGGCAGATCTCCATGATCGCGCCGATGAACTCGGACGGGGCCAGGATCGTGGACTTGGTGACCGGCTCGAAGACCTGCGCGATCTTCCCGCCCGTCGGGAACTCCGACGGGTTGGTGACCGTGAGCTCCTTGCCGTCCTCCATGACCACGCGGTAGACCACGTTGGGCGCGGTCGAGATCAGCGACAGCCCGAACTCCCGCTCCAGCCGCTCGCGCACGATCTCCATGTGGAGCAGCCCGAGGAAGCCGACGCGGAAGCCGAAGCCGAGCGCGGCCGAGGTCTCCGGCTCGTAGACGAGCGCGGCGTCGTTGAGCTGAAGCTTGTCGAGCGCCTCGCGCAGCTCGGGGTATTCGTCGCCGTCGATCGGATAGAGCCCGGAGAACACCATCGGCTTCGGGTGCTCGTAGCCCGCCAGCATCTCGCCGGCCGGTTTGGTCGCCGAGGTGACGGTGTCACCGACCCGCGACTGGCGCACGTCCTTGACGCCGGTGATGAGGTAGCCCACCTCGCCCACGCCGAGGCCCCGGTCGGAGACCTTGGGCTCGGGCGAGATGACGCCGATCTCCAGCGTCTCGTGGGTGGCCATGGTGGACATCATCAGGATGCGCTCGCGCTTGCCGAGGTGCCCGTCGATCACCCGGACGTACGTCACCACGCCACGGTACGTGTCATAGACCGAGTCGAAGATCAGCGCCCGGGCGGCCGTGTCGGCGTTCCCGATCGGCGCGGGGACGGTCTGGACGACGTGGTCGAGCAGCTCGCGCACGCCCTCGCCGGTCTTGCCCGACACCCTGAGCACGTCGGACGGGTCGCAGCCGATCAGCCCGGCCAGCTCCTCGGCGAACTTCTCCGGCTGCGCCGCGGGCAGGTCGATCTTGTTGAGGACCGGGATGATGTGCAGGTCGGCGTTCATGGCCAGGTAGAGGTTGGCCAGCGTCTGCGCCTCGATGCCCTGGGCCGCGTCGACCAGCAGGATCGCGCCCTCGCACGCCTGCAGCGAACGGGACACCTCGTAGGTGAAGTCCACGTGCCCCGGCGTGTCGATCATGTTGAGCACGTGGCCGTCCCACGGCAGCCGGACGGCCTGCGACTTGATCGTGATGCCGCGCTCGCGCTCGATGTCCATCCTGTCGAGATATTGAGCGCGCATGGAGCGGTCGTCGACCACGCCGGTGATCTGCAGCATCCGGTCGGCAAGGGTCGACTTGCCATGGTCGATGTGCGCGATGATGCAGAAGTTGCGGATCAACGCGGGGTCGGTCTGGCCAGGCTGAGTGCGCACCGAAGTCCGTTTCGACAGGGTTGAGGTCAAGCGTCTTTCATGGTGACATGCCCGGGTGATTGCCCGAACCGTCATCCGCCGCGGCCTGCGCCTGCTCGCGCTTGCCTTGGCCGTCGTGGTCGCGCTGGCCGGCCTCCTCGCCGCCGCGCTCCGCCTTCAGTTTACCGGTGCCCCGGCGGCCTGGGCGAAGAGCACTGGCAACGACGCCCTCTGGCTGGGCCATATGTGGGTGGACGGCCGCCGCACCGAGCGTGACGTGCAGCAGTTAGCGGTACGGCTGCGCGCCACAGGCATCAAGGACGTGTACGTCCACTCAGGCCCGTTCGAATGGGACGGCAGCTTAAAACCCTCCAAATATCCCAATGCCGCAAATTTCGTGAAGTGGATGCGTCAGCACCTTCCAGCCGTCCGTGTCTCCGCCTGGCTCGGCCAGGCCGTCAAGAACGGTCTCGACCTCGACGACCCCAAGTCCCGCGACAACGTCCTCGCCGGCGTCGCCGCCATCATGAAACAGGGCTACGACGGCATCCACTACAACTTCGAGCCCATCGGCGACGACGACAGCGAGTTCCTTGACCTGCTGGAACGCACCCGGCAGCACACGAAGCTCCTGTCCACGTCGGTCCCGCAGATCGAGCCGTACCCGGGCATGCGCCTGACCGCCAGAGCGATCCTGAGCCACGACAAATACTGGTCCCACGGCTACTTCCAGCAGGTCGTGAGCCGCGTCGACCAGGTCGCCGTCATGACCTACGACTCGTTCACCCCGCTGCAGTCCCTTTACGGCGGCTACGTGGCCCGCCAGGCCGAGCTCGCCCTGGACCTGGCCCCCGACGACAAACTGGTGCTCATCGGCGCCCCGGCCTACCACGACCACGGGCTGGCCTGGGCCGACGCGGCCGAGAGCGTCGCGATGGCCGCCGAGGGCGCTAGGCTGGCGCTGACCGAGCACGGCCGCCGCGAGCGCTTCGGCCTGGCCCTCTACGTGGACTTCGCCGCCACGGAAGAAGACTGGCGAGAGTACATGACACGCTGGCGTTGATTTGAGCAGGCCCCTGGGTTATTGGTAACCTGTACAACTGCGTGTGGCGCGCCCTCTCTCGAGCCCGCGCGCCCCATCCAATCACTCAGACTTTCACCGAGGCTTCTTCGTGGCGAACATCAAGTCCCAGATCAAGCGCAACAAGCAGAACGAGAAGGCTCGTCTGCGCAACAAGGCGGTCAAGTCTTCTCTGAAGACCGCTGTCCGCAAGTTCCGCGAGGCCGCCGAGCAGGGCGACGTCGAGCAGGCTGCGGCACTGCAGAAGGCCGCCGCCCGCCAGCTGGACAAGGCCGCCAGCAAGGGCGTCATCCACAAGAACCAGGCTGCCAACCGCAAGTCGGCGATCGCCAAGCAGGCCGCCGCGCTGGCCGCCGCCAAGTAACACCTGGCACGGCAGACGCCGCACCCGTTCAGGGGTGCGGCGTTTTTGCGTACGGTTTTGTCACGATTTCGATATCACATCGCCATACCGGGTGCGTCACCGTTGCAGTGATCACCTTCCGGCCTTCGGCCCCGGGCGCTTTGAATGGGACACATGCGGGGGCCGGTGATCGTCAAGAGGGCGTTCAACGAGCCGTTGCTCCTGCTGGCCGCGCTCGGGTCGATTCTCCTGGCGACCACCACGTTGGTCGCCTTGACCATGTACGCCTCCTCCATCGCCGACGCCGGTGTCCGCAGGACGATGGAGCAGGCTTCGTACCGGCAGACGGCCGCCACCGTGGGCGCCCAGATCACCGCCGAGACCTTTCCCAGGTACGACCGGGCGGTGCGGGACGAGCTCGCCCGCGCCTACGCCGCGGTCCCTGCGATCACCACCAGCTTCCGCTCCGACTCGTACGTCATGCCGGGCCAGGAAGGCGAGCAGCAGCCCGAGCTGCTCAGGTTCGGCAGCCATGACGGGCTCGACCGGCACGCCGAGCTGATCTCCGGCACCTGGCCGCGCGCCGGCGGATCGACGATCGAGGCGGCGATCTCGCTGCCGGCGTCCTCGGCCACCGGGTTCGAGGTCGGCAGGGAGTTCGTCACGAAGGGCAGGCTCGATCCGCGCCCGGTCACGGTCCGCATCGTCGGCGTCTTCCAGCTCCGCGACACGTCGGACGAGCGCTGGGCGGGCGAGCAGTTGCTGAGCAGGGGCGTCGAGCGCGGCGACTTCACCACCTATGGGCCGTTGATGGTGGCGCGGGAGACGTTCGTGGCGCGCTTCGCGACCAGCGTCAGGACCGTCTGGACGGCGGAGCCCGACCTGAGCGCGCTGACGCCCGAGCGGCTGCGCCCGATGGCGGACGCGGTGGGCCAGGCGGGCGAGCGGCTGACGGCGGCCGGCTGCGTGAGCTGCGTGGTCGCCAGCCGCCTGCCGGAGGTCCTCACCCAGCTCGACACCGCGGCGCTGGTGGCCCGCTCGACCATGCTGATCCCGGTGCTGCAGCTGCTGTTGCTGGCCGGGTACGCGCTGATGCTCACCGCGCGGCTGCTGGCCGACCACCGCCGCATGGAGGTGGCGCTGCTGCGCTCGCGCGGCGCGGGCACGATCCGCCTGGCCGCGCTGGCCGGGGGCGAGGCGCTGCTGGTGGCGCTGCCGTGCGCGGTCGTCGCGCCGTTCCTGGGCCCGCCGCTGCTCGCGCTGGTCAACCAGTTGCCGTGGCTCAGGGCCTCGGGGGTGCGTCTGGCGCCGTCCGCCGACCTCGGCACGTTCCTCGTGTCCTTCGGCGTGGCCCTGGCCTCTGCCGTGCTGCTGATGTTGCCGGCCCTGGCGGGCGCGCGGCGCACGTACGTGGAGGAGCTGTCGGCGCGTGGCCGCGGCGGCGTGCGCGGGCTGATCGAGCGGGCCGGCGCGGACCTGGGGCTGCTCGCGGTGGCCGCGCTGGCGATCTGGCAGCTGCGGCGCTACGGCGCGCCGGTCACCGCGACGGCGGCGGGCGGGCTCGGCATCGACCCGCTCATCATCTCGGGACCCGCGCTGGCGTTGCTCGCGGGCGGCATGCTGGGGCTGCGGCTGGTGCCGCGCGTTTCGCGGCTGGCCGAGCGGCTGACCTCCCGGCGGCCCGCGCTCGCCCCCGCGCTGGGGGCGTGGCAGGTCAGTAGACGGCCGCTCAGGTACGGCGGTCCCGCGCTGCTGCTGACCATGGCGATCGCGATCGGCATCCTCTCCATGACCACCGCCGCCACCTGGCGGGCCTCGCAACTCGACCAGGCCCGCCACCAGGCCGGCGCCGACCTGCGGCTGTCGGGGCCGCCGGACGGGCCGGAGCTGGGGTCGCTCGGGCGGGGCACGGTGTTCAGCGCTCTGCCAGGCGTCACCGCGGCCTCTCCCGCCTTTCGCGGGCAGACCGAGGTGAGCAACGAGGACACGCTGCTGCTCGGCCTCGACGCGGCCCAGCTCGGTGAGCTGTTCCAGCTGCGTCCCGACCTGTCGGCGCAGACGGTCGCCGACATGTCCCGGGCCCTCGTCGGCAGGCAGGCGGGCAAGCTGGACCTTCCCGGGCAGCCTCGTATGCTCGTCGTGCGGGTCGAGGCGGACGCCGAAGTCCCGGCGCGGCTGGTGCTGTCCGACGCGCTGGGCGTGTGGCGGGACCTGCCCCTCGGCGTGCTGCGGAAGGGCGAGAACCAGTTGGAGCTCGATCTGCGGTCGCCGGCCGGGCGGTCCGGGAAGATCACGTACCCGCTGTCGCTGCGCGGCGTCGTCGCGAGCTCGCCGGCCGGGCTGAGGCTGGGCGGGCTGAGCGCGGACGGCCAGGACGTGGCGGTGCCCCGGCCCTCCGGCGACGTGCCCGGCGTGATCGCCTTCGGGCCGCTGAAGCAGCTCGGGCCGCTGCCCGTGGTGCTTACCGCCGACCTCGCCACCGCACTCAAGATGGGGGCCGGAAAGGCCGGGCGGATCAGCCTCGCCGGCCGGGTCCTGCAGGTCAAGGTGGTGGGTGTCGTACAGAGCATGCCGACGGCCGCGGCCGGGCAGAAGGCTGTGCTCGCCGACTGGGGGACGCTGCAGGCGCACGAGCTGGCCGCGGCCGAGCAGCCCAGGCCGGCCACCGAGTGGTGGCTCGCCGCCGACGACACCGATCCGGCGCGAGCGGCGCTTCGCAAGAGCCCCGGATGGGACGTGACCGCGGTCGACCAGCGGGAGCTGGCCGCCGCGCTGCGGGACGACCCGCTGGCCAGCGGGCTGCAAGGGGCGCTCATGCTGGGGTTCGCCGCGGCACTCGGGTTCGCGACGCTCGGATTCCTGGTGAACGCGGCGGTCGCGGCACGGGAGCGGAGAGCGGAGTTCGCCGTGTTGCGGGCGCTCGGGACCAGTTCCCGGCAGGTGCTCGGGCTGCTGGCGACGGAGCAGGCGTTCGTCATCGGGCTGTCGCTGGCGGCCGGCACCGGACTCGCCGTGGCCGTCGGGACGCTGGTGGTGCCGCACATCGTGCTGACCGGACAGGCGGCGGCGGTGACCCCCGGCGTGCTGCTCGACATTCCGTGGGCGGCCACGGCGGCGATGCTGGCGCTGATGACCGGGGTGCTGTTCGCGATCGTCGCCGGGCTGGCGCGACGCCTGCGGCGTGGGCACGTCGTGGAGGAGCGGTGAGGATTCCCCTCCTGGCCCGGGCGAACGCGGGCACGCTGACCGTGCTCATCGCGCTGAGTGCGGTCGCCTGCCTGCTCGTCGCCGGGCTGCCCCGCGCGACGCAGGCGTCGTTCGACGAGGCGCTGCGCAGGTCGCTGACCACCGCCCCCGCCGTGCAGACGGACCTGACTGTGGCCTCGGAGCCGCGTTCCCCCGAACAGGATCTGCACGAGCGTGGCCAGTTCGCATCCCTCTACCCTCAATGGCGCCAGATCGTCCCCGCGGCGCTGCGGCCCCTGCTCGCGCCCACCGGTCACATGAGCGCCAAGACCTCCCGCACGCCCGTCGCCGGGACCAGCGGGCGGACGTACATCAACCTCGGCTGGCTGTCCGACGCCGACCAGCGGGTGGAGTGGGTGCGGGGGCGGGCGCCCGGCCCGCTGTCCACGACGCGCCACGAGGGCGAGACGATCCCGCTGATCGAGGTGGGCGTCGTGGAGGAGGCCGTCCGCGAGATGGGCCTCGGGATCGGCCAGACCAAGGTGCTGGGCGAGAGCGACTACGTCGCCGTGAAGATCGTCGGCCTCTTCAAGGCCAAGAACCCGGACGATCGTTACTGGAGTCACCACGCCGACGTCCTGCACGTCTCCAGGCAGTTGCCGCCGGGCGGGCTGGACTTCGAGTACCACGTCACGACGGTGATGTCCGACGCGGGGCTGACCGCGCTGAGCGGCGAGTCCCGCCACCTCACCTACCGGTGGGTCCTTCCCCTCGACGGGCGGGCCGCGAGCGCGCTGGCCGTGCCGGACGTCGCAGCGGCGGTCACCGAGCTGGAGCGGCTGATGCCGGTCCAGGTGGTGAGCCCCAGCCCGCACCGCTTGGACACCGGGCTGCCCAACCTGCTCGGCGACTTCAGCGCCGCGCTGGCCAGTGCGCAGACCGTGATTTTCCTGGCGCTCGGGGGGCTGCTCGCGGTCGCGCTCGGCGTGATCGTGCTGGGCGTGCGGTTGCTGACCGACCGGATGGAGCACCCGCTGGGGCTGGCGCGGGCCCGGGGTGGGTCGCTGCGGCAGGTGGCCGGCGCCGGGGCGGCGCTGACCGCGCTCGCCGTGGCGCCCGCGGCCCTCGCCGGGTATGCCCTGTCGTTCCTCGTGCCCGGGCCGGTGCTGCCCGTCGTGCATGCAGGCCCGGCGGTCGTGGTGGTCACGGCCGTGGTGTTCGCGGCGGTCCGGGTGTCGCTCGCGCATCGTACGCCGCTGCACGAGCGGCGCGACGACGTGGCCGCGGCCCGGCCGTCCCCCCGGCGGGTCACGCTGGAGGTGCTGGTCGTGGGGCTGGCGCTGGCGGGGGCGTACCTGCTGCGGGAACGCGGGTTGTCCCAGGACCCGTTCCTGTTGCTGGTGCCGGTCGCGCTGACGCTCGCGGCCGCGCTCATCACGTTGCGCTGCTACCCGTACCCGCTGCGGCTGCTCGTCCGGCTGGCCGGGCGAGGCCGTTCCGCCGTGCCGTTCCTGGGACTGACCAGGGCGGCCAGGGCACGCTCCGCCAGCGGGCTGCCGGTGCTGATCCTGCTGCCGGCGCTGGCGGTGTCGGTGTTCGCGACGGTGATCTCCAGCGGGATCGCGAGCACCCAGGTACGGGCGTCCTGGCAGCAGGTGGGCGCGCCGATCAAGGTGACGTCGGTCGGGGAGATCCAGGCCTCCGTCATCGAGAAGGTACGCGCGACGGACGGTGTGGAGCAGGTGGTGGTCGCGCAGACGGGGCGGGTGCAGCTCGCGGACGTCCCCGAGTGGGCCGCCGCCATCGCGGTGGACATGGCACAGTGGCAGCGGCTCGTCGCGGGCACGCCCATCAGCCTGCCGACGCTGTCCGGCGACACGTCCGCGCTGGTCTCGCCCGAGCTGCGGGGGCGAGGCGCGTTCGAGATCGGGTGGCTGGGGCGGCCTCGGCTGACCCCCCAGGGTGTGATCGACGCGGTCCCCGGATTCTGGTCCAGCGGGAAGTTCATCGTCATGTCCCCGAGCGCGCTGCCCCGGCTCGAGGTGAACACGTTGCTGATCAAGGGTGACGTCCCGCTGGCCGAGCTGGCGCGGATGGTGCCGGCGTCGACCGTGGACTCGCAGGAGCGGGCGCTGGCCGTCATCCGGGAGGATCCGCTCACCGGCGCGGTGCGCTCCACGCTGATCGTGGTGACGGTGGCGCTGGGGCTGTACGCGCTGGTGGCCGTCGTCCTGTCGCTGGTCGTCGGAGCCGCCGACCGGACCAGGGCGGTGTCGTTCCTGCGTACGCTCGGGCTGTCGGAGCGGCAGGCGCGGCGGCTGACCGTGCTGGAGGTGCTTCCCATGGTGCTCGTCACCTCGCTGGTGGGGCTCGGGCTGGGGCTGGGGTTGCCGGCCGCGCTGGGGCCCGGTGTGGACCTGTCGGCGTACGCGGGGGACCTGCCGGTCGGGGACTACTCTCCCGACCTGCTCACGCCCGGTGCGCTGGCGGCGGCGCTGATCGTCGCCGCGGCGCTCGGCGCGTACGCGCATACCGCCATCGGCCGCCGTCGCAACCTCGGCGCCGTACTCCGAGTGGGAGATTCCACATGAACCCGACCCTGTCCGAGCTCGAAGCCAGGGCCGCGCGGAAGAAGGCCGCGTTCGGCGGTGACGCGCACATCGTGTGCGACAACCTCGTACGCATCTACAAGACCGAAGGCGTCGAGGTCGTCGCGCTGCAGGGCTTGGACCTCGTCATCGACAAGGGCGAGCTGGTCGCCATCGTCGGGGCGTCGGGGTCGGGCAAGTCGACGCTGCTCAACGTGCTGTCCGGGCTGGACGTGCCGACGGCGGGGGTGGCCAGGGTGGCGGGCATGGACCTGCTGTCGATGAGCCCTCGGGACCGGCTCCGGTATCGGCGTTCCGTGGTCGGGTTCATCTGGCAGCAGACGGCGCGCAACCTGCTGCCGTACCTGAACGCCCGGGAGAACGTCGAGCTGCCGATGAAGCTGGCCGGCGCCGCGCGGAAGGGCCGGGCCATAAAGCTCCTGGAGCTGCTGGGCGTGGGCTCCTGCGCCAACCGGAAAGTCGCCGAAATGTCGGGCGGCGAACAGCAGCGCGTCGCCATCGCCGTCGCGCTGGCCAACTCCCCGCAGCTCATCCTGGCCGACGAGCCCACGGGCGAGCTGGACAGCGAGACGTCGGAGCAGGTCTTCGAGGCGCTGCGCACGGCCAACAGGGAGCTGGGGGTGACCGTGGTCATCGTGACGCACGACCCGCTGGTGTCGGAGCAGGTCGACCGGACGGTGGGCATTCGCGACGGGCGTACCAGCAGCGAGACGCTGCGGCGCGAGGGCGCCGAGGGGCAGATCATCGCCGAGGAGTACGCCGTGCTCGACCGCGTCGGCCGGCTTCAGCTGCCGCGCGACTTCATGAACGCCCTCCACATGGAACGCCGGGTGCGGTTGGAGCTCGAATCCGACCACATCGGCGTCTGGCCGGCCCGAGAGGAGCCCTCCAATGACTGATTCGCCCCTGGTCGTGGTGGAAGGGCTGCGCAAGGTCTACCGGAGCGGGCCCAAGGAGGTCGTGGCGCTGCGCGACGTGTCGTTCTCGATCTTCCCCGGGGAACTGGTCGCGATCAGGGGCCGCTCCGGCTCCGGCAAGACGACCCTGCTCAACCAGATCGGCGGCCTGGACCGGCCGGACGCTGGACGGGTCGTCGTGTCCGGGAACGACGTCACGGCGATGTCGGAGGAGTCGCTGCTGGAGCTGCGCAGGGACGTGGTCGGGTTCGTGTTCCAGTCGTTCGGGCTGATCCCGGTGTTGTCGGCGGCCGAGAACGTGGGGGTGCCGATGCGGCTGATACGGATGCCGGCCGAGGAACGCGAAGCCCGCATCCGCATGCTGCTCGCCCTGGTGGGACTGGAACCGCACGCCAACCAGCGGCCGTACGAGCTGTCGGGCGGGCAGCGGCAGCGGGTGGCGATCGCCAGGTCACTGGCGAACCGGCCGCGGCTGCTCGTGGCCGACGAGCCGACGGGGCAACTGGATTCGCAGACCGGGCGGCAGATCATGGAACTGCTGCGGGCCCTCGTACGCAGCGAGGGCGTCACGGCCCTGGTCGCCACCCACGACCCGAGCCTGATCACGCTGGCCGACCGCGTCCTGGAGATCAGCGACGGCGTGGTCCGCGAGGCAGCACTGACCTGACCTCGGCGGCCGACCCGGACGCCCGCCTCCACCACCGCAGCCTCCACGGAACAGGCGGGGTAAGGACGGTCACGTGCCGCGCCCCGAAGCCCAAGCACCCGACCCGCCGCCGCACCTCCGGCCCAGGCACGCCTGCCTCCATGCTGCGCACGCGCCTCCAGACCGCGCGCATCCTTCGGCACCGCGCACGCCCTTCGGCACCGCGCACGCCCTTCGGCACCGCGCACGCCCTTCGGCACCGCGCACGCCCTTCGGCACCGCGCACGCCCCTCGGCACCGCGCACGTGCCTCCGTGCTGGCGCGCACATGGCTCCAGCACAGGCACCTGTCTTTCTGGCGCAGGCGCCGGGGCCCTACCTCCCCGTACGGCTGGCCACGATGACCTGCACCGTATGCTCCAGTGCGTACGCCGGATCCGCTCCCCCACCCTTGACCTGCTCGTCCGCGTCGGCCACCGCCTGGATGGCCCTCGACAACCCCTCCGGCCCCCACCCGTTGAGCTGCCGCCTCACCCGATCCACCTTCCACGGCGGCATCCCGACATGGCTCGCCAACTGCCCGCCCCGGAGATTGCGCGGCGCACTCCCCACCTTGGCGAGCGACCTCAGCCCCCCGGCCAAGGCACTCACCAGCAACACTGGAGCGACCCCGGTCCCGAGCGCCCACCGCAGCTGCTCCAGAGCGTCGCCCAGCCGCCCTTCGATCGCCGAGTCGGCCACGTTGAACCCGGTGACCTCAGCCCGCCCCTTGTGATAGCGCGCGACGGCCGCCGCACTGATCGTCTTGTCCTCGGTGTCGAACGCCAGCTGGCTGCACGCCGCCGCCAGCTCCCGCAAGTCATGGCCGACAGCGTCGAGCAACGCCTGCGCGGCATCTCCCGAAATGCTCCGCCCCGCCCGCTTGAACTCCCCCTTGATGAAGTCCAGCCGCTCCCCCGCCTTGGTGACCTTGTTGATCGTGATCACCGCGGCCTTGGCCTTCTTCACCCCGTCGACCAGCGCCTTGCCCTTCACCCCGCCCGGGTGCGCCAGCACGAGCACGGTGTCGTCGGCCGGCTGCTTGGCATAGGTCACGACCTCGGCGATGACCTCTTTCGCCAGATCCTGCGCCGACCGGATCACCACCACGGACCGATCGCCGAAGAGCGACGGCGAGGTCAACTGCGTCAGCTCCCCTGTGGTCACCTTGCTCCCCACGAGGTCGTGCACCTCGACGTCCGGATCAGCGGCCCGCGCCGCCGCCACGATGCCGCTCACCGCCCGCTCGGCCAGCAATTCCTCATCGCCGAGGACCAAGGTCACAGGTGCTGGATCGCTTCCCGCCATGCCTGGCAGCATGCCATGCCCCACCGACAACCTGGTACTCGCCGCCCGCGGCCCCCTACCTCGAGATCGTCGACTGCGTCCGGATGCTACTCGCGACCTCCCACAGAACGACTCCATCCCGGCTGGGGCACGCCCCGCGCCGGCGTGCGCCTGGCAGTGGCCTCGACGGCTATGGAACCCCCGTGGACGAATCGGTGGGGGCGGGATAATCGGTTGCCTGGGCCGGGATGCGCTTGTCATGGTCTTCGCCATGCCTACCTTCTCCGCACACGATGGAACCGATCTCGCCTACCACGTGTTCGGAGCGGGCACCCCGGTGATCTGCCTGCCCGGCGGACCGATGCAGGACTCCGTTTACCTCGGTGAGCTCGGCGGCTTGTCGGCGCACCGGCAATTGATCATGCTGGATCCCCGGGGCACCGGTGAGTCGGCGATACCGGAGGACGCCGGTTCCTACCGCTGTGATCGGCTGGTCGATGATGTCGAGGCGCTACGGGAGCATCTCGATCTCGACCGGTTGGATCTGCTCGGTCACTCCGCCGGCACGAACCTCGCGGTGTTGTACGCCGCCCGGCACCCGGACCGCGTCGGCAGACTCGCGCTGATCACGCCGAGCGCCTACGCCGTCGGCATCGCGATCACCGGAGAGACGCGGCTGGAAATCGCGCGGCTCCGCAAGGGCGAGCCCTGGTTCGCAGCGGCCTTCGCCGCTCTTGAAGCTCTCGTGGCCGGCAACGCGGCCGACGGCGGCCGGCAGGCCATCGACCCCTTCTTCTACGGCCGCTGGGATGCGGCGGCACAAGCTCACCAGGCTGCCCAAGACGACCATCGGAACCTCGAAGCCGCAGCCAGGTTCGGAGCCGAGGGCGCGTTCGATCCGGATGCCACGCGGGCGGCGCTCGCCGCATTCACCGCGCCGGTGCTGCTGGTTGCCGGAGAGGTGGACCTGAACTCACCGCCGAGCGCCGTGGCCGAGTTCGCCGCGCTGTTCCCCAACGCCGAGCTCGTCGTGCAACCAGAAGCCGGCCATTTCCCATGGCTCGATGACGCCGACCGGTTCGTGGCGACGACCGCGGCGTTCTTCGGATGAAGATCGCCCGGCCCCATTAGATGCACCTCCACCAACCAGAGCCCATGAGATCACGCTTCCGCCCGCTGAACCCATGAGAGCCCGCTGAACCCATGAGATACGCCTCCACCACATAGCGCTACGACATACGCCTGCCGCCATCGGGCTCATGAGTCCTGCCACATCCGACCGACCTGCTGCTACGCCTGTCCGCTGCCTACGACGTCAGACCGCTCTATGTACTACGGCCCACGGGCGACCACCGCCAATCCCCCATCTCGCTCGACGACCGCAAGATCCCCAGACTGATCGGTGCGGTAAGTGGTTGCGCCCAGGCGCCGGAGCAGAGCGAGCGTGGACGGGGCCGGATGGCCGTAGTCGTTGTCGGCGCCCACGCTGACCAACGCCGCCCGGGCCCCGAGGGAGGCTAGGAAGGCCGGTGACTGCCGGCCGGATCCGTGATGCGGTGTCTTGAGAATGTCAGCCCGTACCCGAACGCGACGCAGAAGCTCTTCCTGCGCCTCCGTCTCGAGGTCACCGCCGAGCAGTATCGATCCCGAGCGCCACCGTACGTGCAGCACGACGCTGGAGTTGTTGATCGCACTGCCCTCCCCTTGCCCGTGCAGGTCGCCCATGCCGGGATCGGGAGCGAGCACGCTCAGATCCGAGGGGCCGAACCGCCAGCGGCTCCCCGGCGCCGCCGTCCATTCCGGTATCCGGCGCTCCGCCAGGATGGCCGAGACGTGCGCGACGGCGCGGGCTTCCGTGCGCTGCGGGCTGACGACCGTGGCCCCTACCCGCCGGTTCCTGAGAACTCCCCTGAGCCCGTCGACGTGGTCGGCGTGCGGGTGGGTGAGAACGAGCAGCGGTACGTCGTCGACGCCCAGCCTGCGCAGGCACCGGTCCATGACGATCGGGTCAGGCCCGGTGTCGACGACGACTCCTTGGCCTGGTCCCGCCGCGATGACCAGCCCGTCTCCCTGCCCGACGTCGCACATCACCATCAGCCAGTCCTTGGGCGGCCACGGCCCGGTGATGGGACGTACCACCAGGACCGCCACAAGTGCAGCAGCGGCGGCCGTCAGCGCCATCGCCCGCCAGGACCGGCGGCGCAGGATGAGTACGGCGATCGCCACCGCTAGCCCGAGCAGGGCGAGCCCCAGCAGGCCGCTGGGCCAGGGCAACGTCGCGAAGGGCAGGCCGACGGCCCAGCCGGCGACCGTGATGATCCAGCCGACGGCGTATCCGGCGGGGATGACGAGGAAACTCGCCGCATCAGGCCATAAGGGCGCCACGAGTGCGGCGCCGAAGCCGAGCAGGGTCGCGGGAGCCACCGCCGGTGCCACGAGCAGGTTGGCGAGCACCGCCACGGGGGTCAGCTGTCCTGACATCAGCACCAGCACGGGCGTCACGGCCACCTGAGCGGCCGCCGGCACGGCCACCGCCTCCGCCAGCCAACGCGGCAGCCGATACGACCGTTTGGCGTCGCCGCCTCGAGAGTCGCCCCCTCGCAGATCGCCGCCCCGCAGATCACCGCCCCGCAGATCACCCCCTCGCAGATCGCCCCCTCGCAGATCGCCCCCTCGCAGATCGCCCCCTCGCAGATCGCCCCCTCGCAGATCACCGCCTCGGGAGTCGCCGCCTGGCGAGTCACCGCCCTGGGACGCGTCACTGCGCAGCTCCGTGGATGACAGGCGGTCACGCCAGCGTGGGGCGAGGATCAGAATGCCTGCGGTCGCGGCTACCGAGAGGGCGAAACCGTACGAGCGAGCCAATTCGGGTGCGAACAACATCAGCAGCAGGACCGTTGCCGACAGGGCCGCGAAACCGTCTCTCGCCCGCCCTGTGCCAAGGGCGACGGCAGCCACCAGGCCCATGAGGAGGGCCCGCAGGACGCTCGGGGACGGGCGCGCCACGACGGCGAACGCGAGCATCGCGACGGCGGCGAAACCCGCCCTCATGGGGAGGGAAAGGCCGATCACACGGGAAATCGCGAGTGCGGCGCCGGCGACGATCGCGAGGTTGGCGCCGCTCACGGCATGCAGGTGGTTCATGCCGGCCTCCCTGAGATCGGACGCCACCTGGGGATCCATGCGCGAGACGTCGCCCACGACCAGGCCGGGGAGAAGTCCTCGCTGGTCAGGGGGAAGGACGTCGGCGGCGGCGCGCAGGCCGGATCTCAGGCTGCCCGCGATCGTCTGGAGCCGGGACGGCGGCGTCAGGACTCGTGGTGGCCCCCGAACCAGGAGAACGGCCGCCACCAAGTCGCCAGGGGTCGGTTTCGCCAGGCGGCCGGTGACTTCGAGATGCTGGCTGGGGAGCAGGCCGCTCCATTCGTTCCCGCTGGCGAAGACGGTGATGGGGACGCTGACGGTCTGCCTGTTTCCGGCGCTCTGAATGGTCTCGAGGGTGGCCGGGACCACATAACCATCCTGACCGAAGCGTCCGCCCCGGGAAGCTCTGCGTTTGGGGTCGTCGGTGAGGGCGATCCGGGCGGTGATGGACGAGCCATTCGCCGCCAGTTCGGCCGCTGGGCCGGTGGTGAGAGCGTGGACCCGGAAGGCGACCGACGCCGAGACTGCTGCTGCGCAGATGAGCGTGGCCAGGGTGACGTTGCGCCAGGCGGGCGGCGTGGCTGGTGATCGCGACCCGGTAGACGCACGGGTGATCAGTGTCCCCGTGGTCGCGCAAATGTGCCAAGCCCTGTTGGGCGTGATGGTGTGCCACCCCGCGGTAGACGCGCGAGTGCGCCAAGCCCTGCCAGACGCGCGGGTCCGCCGAGCCGGGGTGGAGGCGCGGGTGTGCCAAGCCACGGCGCAGGTGGCCAGAACTGCGGAGACAGCCACGATCATGCTGACGACCGCGGCGCAGCCGAGGAGGATCAGGGCGCTGGCCCAGGCGGCGAGGGCCGGGAGTGTCAGGGGCCAGGCGTGCTCGCGCTCCTCCAGGGCCGCATCCGGCTCGATGCCTGCCGGCCGAGGCCCTGCGTCGGTGCGTGTTGGGTCTGGGGCTCCAGGTCCGTGGTACGCCATGTCAGACCCGGACCTTCGGCTTTATCTCGTCGAACTTGCGTGGGCCGATGCCGCTCACCTCGCGCAACTGCTCCACGCTGGTGAATCCGCCGTGGCTGTCGCGGAACTCGGTGATGCGTGCGGCCAGGACCTCTCCCACGCCCGGAAGTTGTTCGAGTTGCTCTGTCGTGGCGGAGTTCAGATCAAGGATGGCGGCGGCCGGGTCTGCGGCGGAAGAGCCGGGACCGGCTGGGCCTCCGGAGGCGCCTACTACGATCTGTTCGCCGTCGATCAAGCGTCTGGCGAGGTTGAGCGAGCCTATGGAAGCGCCTCTGGCCACCCCTCCGGCCACCGTCACCGCGTCCGCGACGCGAGCGCCTGCGGGGAGAAGGTAGACGCCGGGTTTGCGGATCTTGCCGGCGATGTGGACGGTCACCTTCGACGTGGGGGACGGCGTCGAGGCCGCGCTTGGGGTGGGAGGCGGTAGTGGCTCGGGTTTGGGCTGGGAGCGCCAGACGAAGAAGACGGCGACGGCCACCGCGAGGGCGCCGATGGCGAGCAGCACGCGAAGACCCGGCTTGCCGGGATCGAGAGCAGGGGCTTGGGAGGCGAGCGCGGCACGGAACGCCTGGAAGGAGGGTGGTATGGGGATCGGTGCGCCAGTGCGGCCAGGTGATCCAGGGATTGTGCCATCGCTACGGGTGTGTGGTGCCGGGGCCAGGAGACTGTTGGATCGAGGTCGTGCAGAGTGGGGGCCGTCATCCTGCTGCCCCGGCACCGACACCGGACGGCCACCCGACCGAAGCGACACAGGGCCCGGCTCGTCCTCCCCCCACCCCGGCACCGACACAGGACGGCCACCCGACCGAAGCGACACAGGGCCCGGCTCGTCCTCCCCCCACCCCGGCACCGACACAGGACGGCCACCCGACCGAAGCGACACAGGGCCCGGCTCGTCCTCCCCCCACCCCGGCACCGACACAGGACGGCCACCCGACCGAAGCGATACGGGGCCCGGGTCGTGCTCCCGCCACCCCGGCGCCGACACCGGACGCCCGCCGGAGCCCAGCAGAACAGGGACAGGGTCACCCTCTGACCAACCGGGGGCTGAGGCTGAACGGCGGGACTGGAGGGGAATCGGGTCGGCGTTGCGATCGGGCTGGTGCGACGTGGTGGGGCTCGGGTCGTGGACCGGTGCCGACGTCTCCCCCCATGCCGACGTCAGAGGAGCCTCATCCCCGGCGTGCAGCGGGTAGCCGATCCTCTCCCAAGGTGCGGTGGCGGACTCCTCGATCCGGGATTCGGGCGCCTGAGACCCGGAGGAAGGGCCGTCGCCGCCCTTCCTTGGTGTGACGCGCTTGCCACCGCCGCCCGAGCGCCGAGGGAGGAGCCGGCGAGGGCGGCGGGCAGGGGTCATGATCGACCGTAGCCGGGATTCGGCTATGGCGCGCTCTGCGGTCGGGTCAGGCGTTCGCACGCCAGAGAACGTAGGGCTCCAGCGGCCGCTGTGAAGGCCCGAGCGGGGTTCTGGGGACAGTGGAGGTATAGGTGACGGGATTGTGGATGGAGGGCCGCAGAGGCGCTCTTGAGCGCCTCTATGCGCCCGCAGGCCACACGTCGCGGGGTGTGACGGTCAGCCCCAGCATTCCGGGGCCCACGTGGGCCCCGATCACCGGGCCGACCTCCACGACGCGCAGGTCCATCAGCCCAGGCACGCGTTTCGGCAGACGTTCCGCGAGTGCTTCGGCTCGCGCTCTCGCCGCCAGGTGCTGGACCGCCACCTCCACCGGGCCGGCCCCGGCAGCCTGCACCGCCAGGTCCTCCAGGCGGGCGATGGCGCGCGTCGCCGTGCGGACCTTCTCCAGCAGGGAGATCTGACCGTTCACGATGTGGAGGAGAGGTTTGATCATGAGGGCGGAGCCGAGCACGGACGCGGCGGCGCCGATGCGGCCGCTGCGCCGCAGGTATTCAAGTGTGTCGACGTAGAAGAACGTCTGGGTCGCCTCGGCGCAGCGGCGGGCCGCCGCGGCCACCGTCTCCAGCGACGCGCCTTCCGCTGCGGCGGCACGCGCCGCGGCCAGGACCGGGTAGCCGAGGCCCATCGCGATCGAACGGCTGTCGATCACTTCCACGGGTACGGGGGCGTCCCGCGCGGCTAACCTGGCCGACTCGATGGTGCCCGACATTTGGCCGGACAGGTGGATTGAGACCACGGCTGTGGCGCCTGCCGCCGCCAGAGAGGAGTAGCAGGTGGAGAAGCGGGCCGGCGAAGGGCGGGAGGTGACGGCGGAGGCCAGGTCATTCAGGGTGTCCGTGGCACGCCACGTCCCGGGAGTCGTGCCGCTCCGGCCCTCACGATCCGACGACGGGCGAGCGTCAGAAAAGCCCTCGTCATGAGACCCCGCGCCACGAGAGCGCTCGTGACGAGGACCCTCCTCAAGAGACCCCTCCTCAAGAGACCCCTCGTCACGAGGGCCCTCGTCATACGGAGTGCCCTTCATGATCACCTGCAACGGCACCACCATGACACCCGGCACCGCAGGCAGGTAAGCGGATGAATCCGTGACGACGGCAACCGTGGATGACATACGCCGACATTAGCCAGTCGGCCGCCCTGCCCTGAAGCGAGAAAGCGAAAGATCAGGCTCGCAGCCAGAGGGACCAAACGGCCCGTGCTACTGGACCGGCGTCCCGCCCCGCCACACCCGGCGCGGCTTGAGGCCGAAGGACCAGGCGAAGGCGCCCTCGTGGTCGGCGTCCCACTGCACGATGTCCGCCAGCCGACCCGGTGCCAGGACGCCGCGGTCGGGAGCGCCGAGCACGGTGGCGCCGCCGAGCGTGGCGGCGCGGAGCGCGTCGTTGACGCTCATCCCGAACGCCGACACCGCCATGGCGATCACCAGCGACATCGACGTGATGCCGCAGTAGCCGGGGTTGTGGTCGCTGCCGAGTGCGATCTGCACGCCGTGCTTGATCATCTGGCGGACCGGCGGCAGGTGGCCGCGCTGGAGGGCGGTGGCGGGGCAGACGACCGCGGGCACGCCGTAGCGCGACATGATGGCGATGTCCTCGTCGGACATGTGGTGCAGGCCGTCGGCGGAGGCGCAGCCGAGCTCGGCGGCCAGTTGCACGGCGCCGCGGCGGCTGAAGAGGCCGGCGTGGATGCGCGGCAGCAGGCCGACGTTGCGGCCGGAGGCGAGGACCCAGCGGGATTCCTCGGTGGTGAAGTGGCCCTCGTCGCAGTAGACGTCGACGCTGTCGGCGCCCGCCGCCGCGGCGTCGGCGCACCAGGCGCCCACGGCCTCGACGTATTCGCGCTGGCGGCCGAAGTATTCGGGCGGTACGACGTGCGCCGCGAGGAACGTGACGTGCACGCGCGGCATCATCGGCTCCTTCTCCAGCTCGCGCAGGAGCCGCACGTCGGCCAGCTCGCCGTCGCGCGTGAGGTGGTAGCCGGTCTTGGCCTCGACGGTGGTGGTGCCGCTGAGCAGCCAGCCGCGCAGCCGCTCGCGCACGCCGTTGCACAGCGTCCACGGGTCGGTGCCGCGGGTCACGGTGACGGTGGAGCCCACGCCGCCGCCGGCCGCGGTGATCGAGGCGGCGCTGGAGCCGCCGGTGCGGATGGCGAGCTCGGCGTAGCGGTTGCCGGCGTAGACGGGATGCGTGTGGGCGTCGATGAGGCCGGGCGTGACGAGCGCGCCGCCGAGGTTTTCGACGTGGTCGACGTCGACGATGTCGTCGACGACCCCGGGCACGCTCTGCGGCAGGTCGGGGGCTCGCCCGACCCACGCGATGCGGTCGTTGTGCACGAGAATGGCCGCGTTGCTGAGGACCTCGTTGCCGGTCCAGAGGCGGCCGATGTTGGTCAGGAGCCGAACGGTCACCGCATCACCGCCCTGCGCGAGCCCCCACGCGAGCGCGGAGCACAGCGCACGGCCTGTGCCGCGCCCACTGAGTCCGCTCCGGGTCCGGACGACATGGGGGGTCTCCTGCTCTCATCCGCGATGTGTTGTGCGGTGACCGTATCGCCAGAGTCATGATCCGGCGATTTCAGTTCAGTTACGTTATTTCACATGTTGGGCTGGTGTACAGGGTTATTCGGAAGAAAGACCACAGATCCCAACCGTCACTCAGCCCCGCCTTGTTGTGGCCCCCGCTGACGACTTCAGACACCATGAGCCATCATCCGAAACCCCAGAACCCGCGCCCATTAGCCAGACCTACGTAAGGTTTGGCCATCCTAGCAATACCCGGGGTTCGGGGACCACTGCCGTTTTTGGGCAGCTCTGCACGCTTTGCGGTCAGTGCTGCCCAACCGTGCCGTGATGTGCCGCCGATGGCATCAACCCCGCGCCGGGCGGCCCCACCGTACCGCAGCACGGCGAGCCCGCCCAGCGGAATCGTCAAAAGACGCGTTCGACCGGCTTGCCCACCCGCTCCAGCTCCTGGAACAGGCTGGGCAGCACGCGAGCGTGCAGGATCGTGCCGTCCTCCACGTGGCCCACGGAGAGCACCTCGCCCTCCTTGTGGGCCCGCGAGATCAGGTCGCCCCGCTCGTACGGCACCAGCAGGTGCACCTCGAGATCCAGCCTGGGCAGCTCCCGCTCGATGAGCGCAATCAGCTCGGGGATGCCCTTGCCCGTCCGCGCCGACACGACGATGCTGTGCCGCTCGCGGCGCTGCAGACGGTCGAGCACTTCAGGGTCGGCCGCGTCGGCCTTGTTGATCACGACGATCTCGGGGATGTCCTTGGCGCCGTCGATGTCGGCGAGCACCTCGCGCACCGCCGCCAGCTGCCCCTCGGGGTCGGCGTGCGAGCCGTCGACCACGTGCAGGATCAGGTCGGCGTCGGCGACCTCCTCCAGCGTGGAGCGGAACGCCTCGACCAGCTGGTGCGGCAGGTGACGCACGAAGCCGACGGTGTCGGCGATCGTGAACAGCCTGCCTTCCGGCGTGCGCGCCCGGCGCACGGTCGGGTCGAGGGTGGCGAACAGCGCGTCCTCCACCAGCACGCCCGCGCCGGTGACGCGGTTGAGCAGCGAGGACTTGCCGGCGTTGGTGTAGCCCGCGATGGCCACGGCCGGCACCTCGCGCCGCTGGCGCTGGTAGCGCATGGTGTCGCGGGCGGTGGACATGCCGCTGATCTGGCGCCGCAGCTTGGCCATGCGCTCGCGGATGCGGCGGCGGTCCAGCTCGATCTTGGTCTCACCGGGGCCGCGTCCGCCGATGCCGACGCCGCCGGCGGCACGGCCGCCGACCTGCCGGGACAGGTTGCCACCCCATCCGCGCAGGCGGGGCAGCAGGTATTGGAGCTGCGCGAGCTCGACCTGCGCCTTGCCCTCGCGGCTCTTGGCGTGCTGGGCGAAGATGTCGAGGATGAGCGCCGTACGGTCGATCACCTTGACCTTGACCGTCTCCTCGAGCTGGCGGAGCTGACCGGGGGTCAGCTCGCCGTCGCAGATCACGGTGTCGGCGCCGTGGGACTCCACCACGTCACGCAGCTCCAGCGCCTTGCCGGAGCCGATGTACGTGGCCGGGTCGGGCTTCTGCCGGCGCTGGATGAGTCCGTCGAGCACCTGCGACCCGGCCGTCTCGGCCAGGAGCTTGAGCTCGAGCAGGGAGTTTTCCGCGTCCTCCGCGGTGCCCGTGGTCCAGACGCCGACGAGGACGACCCGCTCGAGTCGTAGCTGCCGGTATTCGACTTCGGAAATGTCCTGGAGTTCGGTGGACAGACCTGCCACACGGCGGAGCGCCTGGCGCTCCTCGAGGTCGAAATCGCCGGTCTCGAGCGTGATGTTTTCGTGCATTCGTGTCATCTCTATGAGGGAAACGTCTGGACACCTCGATGTCTTCCCCGATGGTGGCAGAACATCCCGTGGGGAAGCACCTGGTTAACGAGGCAACACGCTGACGTTGCCGGAGCCCGCGGTCAAGGAGATCTTGTTCGGCGAGGAGCCGTCGTTCTTGACCGAGACGGTCTCATCGCCGGATCCGGTGTCGGTCCGCACGTCGTAGGCCCCGTCGGGAACGTTGAGCACGATGTCCCCCGACCCGGCCTTCAGCTGGGCACTGGCGGGCGCCGTCGTGTACTTGAGCTCGACGTTCCCCGACCCCGCCTCCGCGACCACCTTCTTGCCCGCCAGGTCGGTGGCGTCGACGTCGCCGGAGCCGACGTGCACGTCGATGTCCCCGGTCAGCGCCCTGAGCGTGATGTTGCCCGAGCCGCTGTCGAGGTCGACGGCCAGTCCCTTCGGGACCTCGATCTCGTAGTCGACGCTGCAGCTGCCCCAGTTCGACGGGCAGTCGTACGTGACGAGCAACACCCCGCCCTCGACCTTGTGCTCCGGCTTGGGCTTGTCGTCGCCGCGCCACCGGAGCTTCTCGACGACCCGGACGGCCGCGCCGTCGGTCTCCGTGACGACGGTGTCGCCGGCGCCGCTTTCCAGCTGCAGCTTGGTGACCTTGTCGGTCACCTCGTAGGACGTCGTGTCCTGGTTCGTGGGGCCGGCGATGTCGCCGAGCCCGCAACCCGTCAGCAGCACCGCCGAGGCCAGCAGCCCACCCGCGATCGCGATCGTCTTCATGCCTCCAATCCTTTCGCGATGAGGCTGCCGATCCCATCAGGAATGCCCCCGAGGAGCCCCCGAGGAATACCCCACCTTTGACCCGGGAAGCAGGAGGGGAGTAGCTTCACTTCCACAATCCAGAAGTGATTTTCCACGGAGCGGAAAACAGAGCGGAAAGAGGTCCCATGGAGATCACCGGCCCGATGCTCGACCGGTTCGACGAGATCCTCACGCCGGAGGCGCTCGATTTCGTGGCGGCTCTCCAGCGGGAGTTCGGCGCCCGGCGGCTGGAGCTGCTGGAGGCTCGCCAGACGCGGCAGGCGGAGCTGTCCAATGGCGGCATGCTGGACTTCCTCCCCGAGACCAAGGAGATCAGGGAGGCCGACTGGCAGGTCGCGCCACCGGCGCCCGGCCTGGAGGACCGCAGGGTCGAGATCACCGGGCCGGTCGACAAGAAGATGACCGTCAACGCGCTCAACTCCGGCGCCAAGGTGTGGCTGGCCGACTTCGAGGACGCCAACTCCCCGCTCTGGGAGAACTGCGTGGCCGGTCATCTCAACCTGCGTGACGCGCTCGACCGCACGATCGACTTCGAGACCGGCGGCAAGGCGTACGCGCTCAAGCCCGACGACGAGCTGGCCACGGTCGTGGTGCGGCCGCGCGGCTGGCACCTGGACGAGAAGCACGCCACCGTGGACGGGCGGCCGGTGTCGGGGTCGCTGTTCGACTTCGGGCTCTACTTCTTCCACTGTGCCCAGCGGCAGATCGACAAGGGCAAGGGCCCGTACTTCTACCTCCCCAAGATCGAGTCGCACCTGGAGGCGCGGCTCTGGAACGACGTCTTCACCCGCGCGCAGGAGCTGCTCGGCATCCCGTACGGCACCATCAGGGCCACCGTGCTCATCGAGACGTATCCGGCCGCGTTCGAGATGGAGGAGATCCTCTACGAGCTGCGCGACCACTCGGCCGGGCTCAACGCGGGCCGCTGGGACTACCTGTTCAGCGTGATCAAGAAGTTCCGCACCAGGGGCCGCGAGTTCCTGCTGCCGGAGCGGAACGCGGTCACGATGACGGCCCCGTTCATGCGCGCGTACACCGAGTTGCTCGTGCGGACCTGTCACAAGCGCGGCGCGCACGCCATCGGCGGGATGGCGGCGTTCATCCCCTCGCGCAAGGACCCCGAGGTCAACGCCGTGGCCCTGGATAAGGTGCGGGCGGACAAGACGCGCGAGTCGGGCGACGGGTTCGACGGGTCGTGGGTGGCCCACCCGGACCTGGTGCCGATCTGCCGCGAGGTGTTCGACGGGGTGCTGGGCTCCCGGCCCAACCAGCTCGACCGGCTGCGCGAGGACGTCAGCGTGACGGCGGCCGATCTGCTGGCCGTCTCGGAGACGCCCGGCGACATCACCGAGGCGGGGCTGCGTAACAACGTGGACGTGGCGCTGCGTTATCTGGCCGCCTGGATGGGCGGGCTCGGCGCGGTGGCGATCCACAACCTCATGGAGGACGCGGCCACGGCCGAGATCTCGCGCTCGCAGATCTGGCAGTGGATCCACAACGACATCACGCTCGCGGACACGGGCGCACAGGTGACCAAGGAGCTGGTCGAGCAGATCATCTCCGAGGAGCTCGCCGGGATCGCCACGGAGCCGGGCTACGACGAGAAGTTGTTCGAGCAGGCCACCGCGTTGTTCAAGGAAGTGGCGCTGGACGACGACTTTGCCGAGTTCCTGACTCTTCCCGCTTATGCCCGCATGCCGTGAATAATCGGAAACGGAGGTGATCGAGTGCTGGACACCCTGGTGGCGGCCCTGCGTTCCCTGCTGCCCTACGACTCGGTGATCACCGATCCGGTACGCCTGCGCACGTATGAGTGCGACGGCCTCACCTACCACCGGGCGACCCCGGCCGTGGTCGTGTTGCCGGACACGGCCGAGCAGGTCGCCCGGGTGGTACGCCTATGCAACGACTTCAGCGTGCCGTTCGTGGCCAGGGGGTCGGGCACGGGCCTGTCGGGCGGCGCGCTCCCGCGCGAGGACGGCGTGCTCATCGTCACCTCCAAGATGCGCGCGATCCTGGAGATCGACCTGGACAACCGCAGGGCGGTCGTGGAGCCGGGCGTCACGAACCTCGCCATCACCGAGGCCGTGCGCGACCGGGGCTACTACTACGCCCCCGACCCGTCCAGCCAGCAGGTCTGCTCGATCGGCGGCAACGTGGCGGAGAACTCCGGTGGCGCCCACTGCCTCAAGTACGGCTTCACCGTCAACCACGTCGAGGCCTGCGAGATCGTCACCCCGGACGGCGACCTGGTCACGCTCGACCGCATGGATCCCGGCTACGACCTGCTGGGCGCGTTCGTCGGCTCGGAGGGCACGCTCGGCATCGCCACCAAGATCACGGTACGGCTCAGCCGCGCGCCGCAGACCGTGACCACGGTGCTGGCCGCGTTCGAGAGCATCGAGCAGGGCGGCCAGGCGGTGTCGGCGATCATCGGGGCGGGCATCGTGCCGGCCGCGATCGAGATGATGGACGCCCTCGCCATCGAGGCGGCCGAGGCGGCGGTGGCCTGCCGCTACCCCGAGGGTGCGGGCGCCGTGCTGATCGTCGAGCTGGACGGCCCTGCGGCGGAGGTGGAGCGGCAGTTCGCGCAGCTCACGGAGATCTGCTCGGGGGCGTTCGAGCTGCGGGTGGCGGCCGACCCCGCCGAGCGGGCGGCGATCTGGAAGGGTCGCAAGTCCGCGTTCGCGGCGGTGGGCCGCATCAGTCCGGCGTACATCGTGCAGGACGGCGTCGTGCCGCGCACGTCCCTGCCGAGCGTGCTGGCCGCCATCGACCGGCTGTCGGCCGAGCACGGGATCAGGGTGGCCAACGTCTTCCACGCCGGGGACGGCAACCTGCATCCGCTGGTGCTCTTCGACGACGCGGAGCCGGGGGCGGGCGAGCGGGCCGAGGTGGTCTCCGGCGCGATCCTTGACCTGTGCATCGAGCACGGCGGCTCGATCACCGGCGAGCACGGCGTCGGCGTGGACAAGAGCCGTTACATGCCGAGGATGTTCAGCGAGGCCGACCTGGACACGATGCAGTTGGTCCGGTGCGCGTTCGACCCCCGGGGACTGTCCAATCCGGGCAAGGTGTTCCCCACGCCGCGGTTGTGCGGGGAGGCGCCGGGCGTTCGGAAGGGTGTGCATCCCCTGGTGGAGTCCGGGAAGGCGGAGCAGTTCTGATGTTGGGGGCGACGGTCAGGGAGGCGGGCGCTGACGACGCCGTCAGCGGGGTCAAGCCGCGCTGGGTGGCGCTGCCCGAGACGGTCGAGGAGGTCGCGGCCGTGCTGCGTGCCTGCGCCGAGCGGGACCTGGCGGTGGTCCCGGCCGGCGGCGGCACGAAGCTGCACTGGGCCCCGCCGCCGGAGCGGTGCGACGTGCTGCTCGACATGTGCTGCATGAACGAGATCCTCGAGCACGCTGCCGGCGACCTCGTGGTCCGGGCGCAGGCCGGGGTGACGATGGACGCCCTGGCCACCGCGCTCGCGGACAAGGGACAGGAGCTGGCGCTGGACGTGCCGTTCGCCGAGGGCACGACGGTCGGCGGCACGCTGGCCACCGCGACCGCGGGCCCGCGTGCGTTCCGCTACGGCACCGCCCGCGACCTGCTCATCGGCATCACGGTGGTGCTGCCCGACGGTACGATCGCGCGGTCGGGCGGCAAAGTGGTCAAGAACGTCGCGGGTTATGACCTCGGCAAGCTCTTCACCGGCTCGTACGGCACACTCGGCGTCATCGCGGAGGCCACGTTCCGCCTGCACCCGCTGCCTGCCGACCGCCGCTGGATCACGGCGGAGCTCGACCGCGACGAGCTGCCGCCGGTCGCCGCGGCGCTGGCCGCCTCGCAGGCCGAGCCGAGCGCCGCCGAGGTGGACTGGCCGGACCCTGCCGGGCCGCTGACTTTGGCCGTGCTGGTCGAGGGCACGGCCGCCGAGTCGCGGGCCGAGGCGCTGCGCGGGCTGGTCGGCAAGGGTGCCTTGACCGGCGAGCCGCCGCCGTGGTGGGGGCTGATCTCGAACGACGACGTGCTGGTCGAGGTGCGTTTCCCGGCCACGGGCACGCGGGCCGTGCTGGACGCGGTGGCCGGCACCGGGCTGTCGCTGCGAGGCTCTGCGCTGTCCGGGCGGGTGTTGCTGGAATCGTGGGGGGCGATCGGGGAGCCGGCGCTGGCCGCGGCCGTGTCCGCGGTGCGGGAGCGGGTCGAGGGGGCCGGGGGGCGGGTGAGCGTGCTCGCCGCCCCGTACGCGAGCATCGACCGGTGGGGGCAGGTCAGCGGGTTGCCCCTGATGCGGCGGGTCAAGGAGCAGTTCGATCCCGGGCGCAGGATGTCTCCCGGCCGGTTCGTGGGAGGGATCTGAGATGGACCCGAAACTGATCAACGACTGTGTGCACTGCGGGTTCTGCCTGCCGACGTGTCCGACGTACGTGCTGTGGGGCGAGGAGATGGACTCGCCGCGCGGGCGGATCCATCTGATGCAGCAGCACGTCGAGGGCACGCCGATCACGCCGGAGATGGCGGGGCATTTCGACGCCTGTCTGGGGTGCATGGCGTGCGTGACCGCCTGCCCGTCCGGGGTCAAGTACGACCGGCTGATCGAGCTGACGAGGGCGGAGGTCGAGCGGAAGCACGAACGCGAGCCGCAGGAGCGGGCCGTGCGCGGCATCGTGTTCTCCCTGTTCCCGTACCCGCGCAGGCTGCGGCTGCTGCGGCCGGGGATGGGGCTGGCCGAGCGGATGGCGCCGTTCCTGGCCCGCGTCAACCCGAGCCTCGGGGCCATGGCCGCGCTCGCGCCGCGCGTGGAGCGGCGGCAGCGGTTGCCGCGGGTGGTCCGGGCGAGAGGAGAGCGGCGGGCCGTGGTCGGCATGCTCACCGGCTGCGTGCAGGGCGAGTTCTTCCCTCAGGTGAACGCGGCCACCGCGCGGGTGCTGGCGCTGGAGGGCTGCGACGTGGTGATCCCGCCGGGGCAGGGCTGCTGCGGGGCGCTCAGCGTGCACTCCGGGCGCGACGACCAGGCCAAACGGCTGGCGCGGCGCACGGTCAGGACGTTCGAGCGGGCCGGGGTGGACACCGTCGTGGTGAACGCGGCCGGCTGCGGCTCCTCCATGAAGGAGTACGCCGAGCTGCTCGGCCGCGAGCCCGGCTTCAAGGTGCGTGACCTGTCGGAGTTCCTGACCGAGCTGGGGCCCGTGGCCAAGCGGCATCCGCTGCCGCTCACGGTCGCCTACCACGACGCCTGCCACCTGGCCCACGCCCAGGGCGTGCGCGCCCAGCCGCGCGAGCTGCTGAGCGGCATCCCCGACCTGGAGCTGCGCGAGATCCCCGAGTCGGCCATCTGCTGTGGCTCGGCGGGCACGTACAACATCTTCCAGCCGCAGGCGGCCCGCGACCTCGGCGACAGGAAGGCCAAGGCGGTCGGCTCGACCAGAGCCGAGCTGCTGGTGTCCGCCAACCCCGGATGCACCATGCAGATCGCCGCCGCCATGCGGCGGGACGGCGCGGAGATCAGAGTGGCGCACACCGCCGAGGTGCTGGACGCCTCGCTGCGCGGGGTGAGTCTGTGAGCGAGCGAAGCGAGCGAACCATTAGACGCAGCAGTGTACTCACAGGGCCGACGAAGGAGGGCCTGTGAGTGTGCAGTCGGTCGAGCGGGCGCTCGACGTGCTGGAGGCGCTGGCCGAGCACGGTGGCGAGGCGGGCCTGTCGGAGATCGCGGCCAGGACCGGGCTGCCGTACGGCACCATCCACCGGCTGCTGCAGACCCTGCTCGCGCGCGGCTACGTGCGCCAGGAATCCGACAGACGGTACGCCCTGGGCGGCGGCCTGGTGCGGCTCGGCGGCATCGCGGAGAGCATGGTCGGCGTGTGGGCGCAGCCGTACCTGGCCAAGATGGTCGAGTTCTCCGGCGAGACCGCGAACCTGGCCGTGCTCGAAGGGGACTTCGTCGTCTACGTGGCGCAGGTGCCCTCGCCGCGCAGGCTGCGCATGTTCGCCGAGGTCGGGCGGCGGGTGCTGCCGCACAGCACCGCCGTGGGAAAGGTGCTGCTGGCGGGGCGGCCCGACGGGGACGCGGTGGCCGTGTTCGAGCGGACCGGCATGCCGCGCCGCACCCCCAACACGATCACCGACGTCAGCGCCATGCTGGCCGAGCTCGGCCGCGTCCGAACCGTGGGATATGCCATGGACCTCGGCGAGGAGGAGCTGGGCGTGCATTGCCTGGCGGTGCCGGTGTGGGACGGCAACCGGGTGGTGGCCGCGATGTCGGTGTCGGGACCGGCCGAGCGCATCGACGCGCGGGACCGGGACGAGCTGGCCGAGGGGCTGCGCAAGATCGCCCTCGACTTCGGCAACGAGCTCAGTCCTCCTGCTGAGCGACCCGGGCTACCGTTGAGGCATGTGTAGGAGCATCAAGACGCTGCGGCCTCCGTTCACCGAGAGTGTGACCGAGGAGGACGTGCGCGCGGCCGCGTTGCAGTACGTCAGGAAGATCTCCGGTTTCCGCGCGCCCGCCGCGCACAACGCCGAGGCGTTCGACCGGGCCGTCGAGACCATCACCCGGGCGTCGGAGGAGTTGCTGGGGGCGCTTCAAGTTCGCGGAGCTCGTTGACAGGGGCTCCTGGCGGGGGACGATGTAATCCCTGACGATTCCCCAGGAGCGGCCATGATCAGCGGGTTGTACGAGGGGCAGGACGGCGACTCGCGGCTGGCGCTCCGCGTCGACGTCGACGGGACCAGACCTACTGGGAGGGTGAGCGGCGACCTGTTCGCCGTGGCGGGCGCGACGACCTCGTACGTCGGCTCGTTCGTGGTGAACTCCCCCGCCGTGCACGCCGAGGGCGCCGAGGTCCGGATCGATGGACGCGGGGCGTTCACGTTCGACACGCCTGACAAGGACGTGAGCGTCACGATCAGCGATGGGTCGGGGACGGCGGCGCTGGCGGGGCGTACGTATGCGCTGTCGTTCGCCTCGCCGTACTTCCGGCGGGTGCTGCTGGAGCAGGACTCGGTGACGGGCACGGTGCCGTTCGTGTCGTATGACACGGGCACGCTGCCGGGCCCGACCGGCTCGCCTGCCAGGCAGCTGACCGTGGGCGCCGCCTACGCGGAGGCGGGCATCGAGCTGACCCTTGCGCAGCCCGGGGTGATCCCGGTGGACGGGTCGGGGGCCGACCTGGCGTGGAACGACGCCGAGCTGCACCACGCGATGACGCAGCAGTTCAGCACGTTCGGCGACGCGCCGGCGTGGCGGGTGTGGCTGCTGGTGGCCAGCAAGCACGTGGGCGGCTACCGGGGCATCATGTTCGACTACAACGACGCCCACCAGAGGCAGGGGGCGGCGGTCTTCTACGACGCGATCAAGGGCGACTCGCCGCAGGCGCAACGCGCGCAGCTACGGACGTATGTGCATGAGTTAGGGCACGCCTTCAACCTGCTCCACTCCTGGCAGAAGAACCTCGCCACCCCGCCCCAGCCCCTCGGCCCGGACGGCGGCTTCGGTGATCTGTCGTGGATGAACTACGTGCAGAATTACCGCCCCGGCGGCGAACAGGGCTATTGGGCCGCCTTCCCCTTCCAATTCACGGACGCGGAGCTGGTGCACCTACGTCACGGCTTCTTCCGCGACATAGCCATGGGCGCGAACGCGTTCGGCACCGGGGCGGCCGAGATCGAGCCGTTCGAGCCGCCGGTCGAGGACCATTCGGGGCTGCGACTGGAGCTGCGCGCCAAGGAGTCGTTCGAACTGGGCGAGCCCATCGTCGTCGAGCTCAAGCTCTCCTGCGCCGGCGAGCCCCGCGTCACCCACGGTCACCTGCATCCGGACACGGAATTCACACAGGTGTCCATCACGCAGCCGGGCGGCAGGACCGTGTTGTACCGGCCGATGATCCGCCACTGCGTCGACACCTCACCGGACATCCGGCTGGACGAGGGCAACCCGGCCATGTACCGCAGCGCGTACATCGGGCACGGCCGCGACGGGCACTACTTCCAGCAGCCCGGTGAATACCAGGTCCGCGCCCAGTACATCGCCGCCGACGGCTCCCGCATCATCTCCCCCGCCTGCCTGGTCAGGGTGCGTTTCCCGGTCACCCGCGACGACCACCAGGTGGCGGAGCTGATGCTGGGCGAGGAGCAGGGCAAGCTGTTCTCGCTGCTCGGCTCCGACTCGCCGGCGCTGCGCTCCGGCAACCTGGCGCTGGACGAGGTGATCGACAGGTACGGCGACCACCGGCTGGCCACGTACGCCCGGATGGTGAAGGGCCTGAACGCGGAGAGCGAGTTCAAGGCGCTGACGGCGGACAAGCGGCTGCGCGTGCGCCCGCCGGACCCCAAGCAGGGCATCGAGCACCTGACCCGGGTCGCGCAGGAGGCCACCATCGACAACATCACCCTCAACATGGTGATGCGCCGCCTCGCCCGGGCCCAGGCGAGGCAGGGGGATCTGGGGCGGGCCAACGCGGTCATGGACAAGATGGTCGCCACGTTCCAGGCCAAGGGGGTGAACCCCGTCGTCATGGGGCAGGTCCGGCGGCAGGCCGAACTGACAAAGGCAGCACTCAGCGCGGAGACCTGAGTCCCGTCAAGCGATTCGCCGAACTTCCCCGCGTCCGTGCGCGGGACCGCTTCCTCAACCTCGACACCTACAACAGGGCCCTCAGCGACTTGAGCCTGGGTCTCGACCCCTGGACCGCCAACCGCTACGCCTTTACTGGCGGCAACCCAATTAGCAATGTCGAGCTCGACGGCCACGAACCGCGCGCCTGGCACAATCCCAAGTTCGAGCCAGAGAAGTTCGACTACGCGAGGTATCACGCATGCGAGAAGAGCCCCGGAAGCTGCGAAAGTACGGGAACTCAGCCGAAAGCTAGCTCTCAGCCAGAAGGGGACAACTGGTGGTCGGGCTGGATGACCGGCCTCTTCTATACAACATTCCCGTTCTCGGGCTTCGTTAACGATCCTTGCGGTCGAGACGTCACTCAATGTGATGCGAAATACGAGGCGGACAGGACCACCGCGTCCTACAGAGAAGGTCTGTCTTGGTGGGACTGGGCATCGCTTTCATGCGATGAAGGCATGTCGTGCGGTGTGGTGTTCCCAACCTTCAACTTTAGGTTCAGGGACAAGTCCTGCGCACTCTGCCAGCCCCCTCTCGGGACATCGGTTCCGAGGCGAGGACCAGCTCGAGTCGAAACCTCTACAAGAGATGACTATCGGAGCACTTTCTTCAAGGCCACGGGCCTGAAGGAGGATGATCATGTCGTTCACGACGCAATCGAGCAGCAGATCCTGGACAGATATCCCGAACTATTCACCAAGAGCGAGATTCATTCGCTCGAAAATCTCAGGGGGATCCGCTTCAGGTGCAACCAAGTTGCGCTCGGGTCCCCGCCCTAGGGTATGCAAGCACCCCGAGGGCGGGGCTCCTGCTTCACATTTAGTGTCGCCAATACGGAGCCAGAAAACGCCCATACCTCAAGGCGGAAGCACGCCCAGATTATGTAAGATGCCAACAAGAGTGTCGTCGAGATCGTAAACGTTTGGGGCAGCAATATGTGGCGTGAACTAGTCAGCGATATTCTTCCGGAAGCTCAGCTCGAGCCGGCGGTCACGCCTGAGTCCATAGAGAGAGTCCAAGAAGCACTTGGCTCCGCCCTCCCAGCCAACCTTATCGCCTTGCTGGGGGAGACTAATGGAATACGTGGACGCTACGGAATGCGTCCCATCTGGACGATAGAGGACATACTGACCGTTAATATCGATTTCAGAATGCGGCCAGACTTCGACGAACTGTATATGCCCTTTGATCCACTTCTATTTTTTGGCGACAATGGATCCGGAGACCAGTTCGCATTCATCTGCAAGCCGAAGCGGCCTGACGTATTTGTGTGGGATCATGAGACGGACGGCAGATGGTGGGTCGCCAATAATCTCGAGGACTATCTGGTCCGATACCTCAGGGCGGGAGGAAACGACGATTGGCACAAGAGGCGCTAAGTACAAACTCACGATCCTACATGAGGGAGCAAAGACGCAGCCAAGGTCGGTGGAAGGTGTTACGGGGCGCGCGAAGGCGACTATTCGCGTCTCTTTGAGCGGTCTTTTCTGCGCACCGTCAGCAGGTCATTGCGCGGCGGGACTCCCGTTCACACAGACGATCTTCAGCTCGACGTCCTCGCCCTCGTCGGGCTCGAACTCCACTGTGGCCTCGTTCGCGGGACCCGGCTCCACCCCGTCCACCGAGTAGCCCTGGGCCGGGCTCCACGAGCGCAGCACTACCTGGTCGCCGGTGCATGAGGCGATCACGGTGCCGCCCGCGCTGCGGATCAGCTTGCCCTGTTGCCACTGCGCGGGCGTGCCTGCCGGGGTCGTGGTGGCGGCGCGCGGGGTGGCGGTGGCCAGGGCCGCTCGGGCGTCTTCCTGGCTGAGCACGCGGCTGGAGGCGCCGGTGAGCCCGGTGCCGACCAGGCCGAGCACCGCCAGGGACGCTGCGGTGGCGGCCACGGCGGTGACCACCCAGGCCAGTACGAGTCTCTTCATCGCCCTCAGCTTTCCCCATGTCATGCTAAGGCGGGGTTAAGGGGACGATAAGGGCACTCAGGGCACGGTCAACGAGCGTCTACGTTCATGTATATGGCTGACATCCTGCTCATCGAGGACGACGTGGCGATCCGTACGGCGCTCGGCCGAGGGCTGCGGGAGCTCGGCCATGCCGTCTCCTCCTCGCCGACGGCGCTGGACGGGCTGCGGCTGGCCGTACAGGACCGGCCCGACCTGATCGTGCTCGACCTGGGGCTGCCCGACCTGGACGGGGTGGAGCTGCTGCGGATGTTGCGGGCGGTCAGCCGCGTGCCCGTCATCGTGGCCACGGCACGCGACGGCGACGCCGAAATGGTGCCCGTGCTGGACGCGGGGGCCGACGACTATGTGGTCAAGCCGTACAGTGCGGCGCAGCTGGACGCGCGGGTGCGGGCCGTGCTGCGGCGGGCGGGCGGCTCGGCGCCTGAGCCGCTGGCGGTGGGGGCGCTGCGGGTGGACCCGCGTGCGCGTACCGCCACGCTGGACGGCACGCCGCTGGATCTGACGCCGCGCGAGTTCGACGTGCTGCATTATCTCGCCGCCCGGCCCGGTGAAGTGGTCACCAAGCGGGAGCTGCTGACAGAGGTGTGGCAGCTGCCGTACGGGGGCGCGGACAAGACCGTGGACGTGCACCTGTCGTGGCTGCGCAGGAAGCTGGGCGAGACCGCCGCCGAGCCCCGCTATCTGCACACGGTACGCGGCGTCGGGGTCAAGCTGGTCGAGCCGTCATGAGGCGGTGGCTGGCGCTGCTGGTGGCGGCGACGACGTCCCTCGTCCTGATCGCGTTGCTGGTGCCGATGGCGCTGCTGATCCGGGCGGTGGCCGAGAACGGCGCGATGAGCCGGGCCACGGCCGCCGCCGAGTCCGTGGCGGTCGCGGTCGGCACGCCCGATCTGGAGCTGGCGGTGCAGCAGGTGTCGCGTCCGGTGACAGTGTTCCTGCCCGACGGGCGCACGGTGGGTGCGGCGGCGCCCCGCTCCGACGCCGTGCGTCTGGCCGCGACCGGGCGCAGTGTGACCGCCCATGTCGCCGGGGGTAGGGAGGTGCTGGTCTCGGGGCAGTCGCCTGAGGGCACGGCCGTGATCAGGGTGTTCGTGCCGGACGCCGAGCTCACGCGCGGTGTGCGCGAGGCGTGGGCGGGGCTGCTGGTGCTGGGGCTTGCGCTGGTGGTGCTCGGGATCGTGCTGGCCGACCGGCTGGCGCTGGCCGTGACCCGGCCGGTGGACGGGCTGGCACGGGTGTCGCACCGGCTGGCCGGAGGTGATCTGACTGCGCGGGCCGAGCCGGGCGGGCCGCCCGAGGTGCGCTCGGTGGCTCTGGCGCTCAACCATCTGGCCGGGCGGATCGACGAGTTGCTGGCGGCCGAGCGGGAGTCGGTGGCAGACCTGTCGCACCGGCTGCGTACTCCCCTGACCGCGCTCCGGCTGGACGCCGAGTCCCTGCGCGACCCCGAGGAGGCGGCGCGGGTGCAGGCTCGGGTGGACGCCTTGGAGCGGGCGGTTAGCGCGGTGATCACGGAGGCGCGGCGCCGCACGGCCGGACAGGCGTCGTGCGACGCGGCGGCGGTGGTGCGCGAGCGGGTGCGGTTCTGGTCGGTGCTGGCCGAGGACCAGGGGCGGGAGGTGTCGGTCTCGTTTCCCTCCGGCCCGCTGGCGGTCGCGGTGCGGGCCGAGGACCTGGCGGCGTGTGTGGACGCGTTGCTGGGCAACGTCTTCGCGCACACGCCCGAAGGCGCCGCGATGTCCGTACGGCTGGCGCCGCATCCGTCCGGGGCGTTGCTGGCGGTCGAGGACTCGGGCCCCGGGTTCGATCCGGCGCTGCTGGAGCGCGGGAACAGCGGAGGCGGCTCGACCGGCCTCGGGCTCGACATCGCCCGGCGGACGGCCGAGTCGTGTGGCGGCCGGCTCGCCGTTTCCTCACCTCCAGGGGGCGGGACGTGCGTAGAGGTGGTCTTAACCACGGTTTAGCGCGCGGTTACCCGGCATCCCGATGTCCTGGGGTCATGCGAATCACGAAGAAGCTCATCGTTGTCGGTACCGGGATCGTCGTGCTCGTCGGCGGCGGGGGCGCGGCCGCCTTCGCCGCCACCGCGGCCGCCGCCCCGAAGGTCACGGCCGAGAAGGCCATGGAGATCGCGCACAAGCAGGTGCCCGGAGCCTGGGTCAGCGAGCTCGACCACGACCGGCGTGGCACCCGGCCGGACGTGTGGGAGATCGAGCTGACCAAGGGCTCGGTGCGGTACGGGGTCGACGTCGACGCCGTCACCGGCAAGATCACTGACCACGGGACGAAGCGGGCCGACGACGACGGCGATCAAGACGACGACTGATCGTTGCTCGGTGACCGGCCCGCCATCTTCGTCGGTGGCGGGCCTGTCCACTGCGTCACGTCATCCGGTGAGGCGGTTCAGGAAGCTGTAGCAGGGCTCTCGGCGGAAGTCGTGGAAGGTGGCGCAGGGGTCCGCGACGCCCCGGAGAGAGGGAGACGGCCGGACCGGCTCCGGCGCCGGGCGCACTTGGGGAGGCGGCTGCGGGGTCGGCGAGCCCACTTGCCGCGGAGCCGCCGACCGCTTGGGAGGGGCGGCGCGAGGAGTCGTCGGCCGCGTGGGGGAAGTCGCGTTGGGGGTTGCTGACCGCTGCGGACGGGAGGCCTGGGGAGTCGCGCGTTTCGTGCCGAACGATGGGACGGCTGCGGTCAGCGCTCCCGGCGACGGCGCGGCTGCGATCAGCGCTCCCGGCGATGGCGCGGCCTGGACCCACGGGGCCGGCAGCGGCGTCGAGGCAGCGCTGTGGAACGTTCCAAGGACCGACTGTGGCGTTGCGATCAATGGCAAATACGAGACCACCGAAGTAGCGGAGGGTGAATTAGATCTTACGGAAAGCTGCGTTTCCTCATCCATTTCCGTGGTTCTTTGTGGCGACCGTTCCGCGGAACCGGTGAATGCCATGAATATCCCGACGAGGGCGGTGACGAGGACTCCGGCCGCTCCTGCCACCGATGGCAGGCGCCCACGGCCACCTGCAGAAATGGATCTAAGCGGGGACAAGTCGTGATTCCTTTGTGATTGGTGTGCGAGCATTCCTCTGATGCGGCTAGTGTGGTCCATCACCCGCGGAAGCCGGCGAGCTTTCCCCGATACGACCGCAGGGAGTTGTGCCCCCATGCAAGATCCGAGCGAGCCGGATCGTCACGAGATCCTGTCCGGACCAGGCGATGTGCGCCTGGCCCAAAGGAGCGACGGCCGCGGCGCGGAGCCCCCGAAGAACAAGAAGAAGACCATCGCCATCGCCGCTTCGGCGCTCGTCGCCGTGCTCGCGGCGGGCGGCGTCGGTTACATGCTGGCGGCGAACCCCACCACCCCCGCCACGCAGCAGGGCAACGGTGGGCCCGCAACCTCCCAGAGCGCCGATCCGAACGTCCAGGGCGACGACGCCACCGTGGGCGATGTCGCCACCGACGCCCCCAACAACGACCTGCCCGACGACGGCAGCATGGGCGACGCCGACACCGACACGGGCACCGGCGGCGACCCCGTCGCCGACACCGGCTCGGACACCGGCTCCGACTCCTCGACGGGCTCCCGCGGCACCCAGACCGGCACCGGTGGTCAGAGGCCCTCGACCTCGTCACCCACGAAGGCGCCGCAGGAGCCGGCGGCCGACAACCCGGCGGACGGCCCGGCGGGTGAGCTATCCGGGCAGTGCGCCACGAGCGGCTGTTGAGTGCCGGCTGGACCGTGCCCCACGATGGTGCTCCGGAGCGGGTGCCGAGCGCCGGCGTCTCAAGTGGCTTGCCGGTAATGGGCCGCATTGGACCTACGGCGGGAGCCACTCTGCTCCCTAGGGTCGTCACATGACGACTGACAAGGCGGACGTGCTGCGCGCCCTGCACACACCCGGGAGCCCCTTGGTCCTGCCCAACATCTGGGACGCCGCCTCCGCGCGCGCCGTGCAGGAAGCCGGTTTCCCGGCGGTCGCCACCGGCAGCGCCGCCGTCGCGAAGGTGCTCGGGTACGAGGACGGCGAAGGCACGCCGGTCGGCGAGATGATGGCCGCCGTCTCCCGCATCACCAGAGCCGTGGACGTGCCCGTCACGGCCGACGTGGAACGCGGCTACGGGCTCAAGCCCGCCGAGCTGGTGGAGCGGCTCACCGCCGCCGGCGCCGTGGGCTGCAACCTGGAGGACACCGACCCCCGCACCGGGGAGCTGGTCGACCCGGGCGTCCAGGCGGAGTTCCTGGCCGAGGTGCGGGCGGCCGCCGGGCAGGATCTGGTGATCAACGCGCGGATCGACACCTACCTCCACGGCAGGACCTCCACGCAGGAGGCCGTCGAGCGCGGGCGGCTCTACCGCGCAGCAGGCGCCGACTGCGTGTACCCGATCACGCTCGCCGACGAGGACACGATCAAGGCGCTGGTCACCGAGGTCGGCGGGCCGGTCAACATTCTCTTCCGGCCAGACACGCCGTCACTCGCGCGACTGGCGGAGCTGGGGGTGGCCAGGGTCAGCTTCGGGGGCGGGCTCCACAGGGCGGCCCACGCCTACGCCCAGAGTCTGTTCGCGAAGGTGCGGGACGGACAGAGCCCCTACTGACCAGGTGGCGGAGGGCGGCACCGTACGCTTGCGCTCGTGCTTGCCGCCGCGGCCGTCTGCCCGCCCACTCCGCTGATCGTCACCCAGCTGCCCGATCTCCGCTCCGCCTGCCACACCGCGATCGCCGGCCTGCTCGCGACCCGCCCCGACACGCTCATCGTCGTCGGCGGGGCCGGCCACGCCGCCTCGTACGACGGCCACGCGGCCGGCACCCTGCGCCCATGGGGCCTGGACGTCACGGCCGGCCGCGGCGAGCCCGTACTGCCGCTGTCGCTGACCGTCGGCCGCTGCCTCCTGCGCGACCACGCCCCCGACGCCTTCCATTCCGTGGCCTTCGACGCCACGACCGAGGAATGCCTCTCCCTGGGCGCCGAGCTGGCGGCCGCTGGCGAGCGGGTGGCTCTGCTGGTCATGGCCGACGGCTCGGCCTGCCTCACCCCCAAAGCTCCCGGCAGGTACGACGACGCCGCGCAGCCGTACGACGACCTGATCGCGGACGCCGTCGCCACCGCCGCCCCCGGAGCGCTCGCCGCACTGGACCCGAAGGAAGCGGACCGGCTGTGGGTGAGCGGCAGGGCCGCCCTGCAGGTGCTGGCCGGAGCCGCGGAGACGGCGAGGCTGCACGGCCGCCTGCTCACGCGGGCGGCCCCCTATGGCGTGGGTTACTTCGCCGGGTTGTGGACCTGACGCCGCGGCACCGGGATCGTCATCAGGTCGCGGGCGAGCACGACCTCCCCGTCGTAATGACGCCGCACCTCGGCCACGAACGCCGGCTCGTCGCCGAACCCGTAACGTTCGGAGAAGTGCGTGAGCACCAGCCTGCGCACCCCCGCGTCCGCCGCCACCAGCCCCGCCTCGAACGCCGTCAGGTGCCCGTACTCCTTGGCCAGCGCCTGCTCCGACGACAGGAACGTCGACTCGATGACCAGCAGGTCCACCCCGGAGGCCAGCTCGAAGACCGTGTCGCAGAGCCGGGTGTCCATGACGAACGCCATGCTCTGCCCCGGCTTGGGCACGCTGCACTCCTCGAGGGTGACGCCGCGCACGGAGCCAGTACGCTGCAGCTCGCCGACCTCCGGGCCGCGGATGCCATGAGCGGCCAGCTTCTCCGGCACCATGCGGCGGCCGGCCGGCTCCTGAACGCGGTAGCCGTACGACTCGACGGGGTGGGACAGGCGGCGCGCGATGATCGGCCCGACGCCGGCCAGGTCGCCGGAGATGGGATGCTCGCTGATGATCCGCGTGTCGGCGAACGCGGCGGCGTGGCGCAGCCGCCGCCAGTATTTCTCGCCGGAGGCCGGGAACACCGCCCGCACCGGATGCGTGACCCGGTCGCGGGCGATGCGCTGGACGATCCCGGGTATGCCCAGGCAGTGATCGCCATGGAAGTGCGTCACGCACACCCAGTGCACGTCGTGCGCGCTCAGCCCGGCGTGCACCATTTGCCGCTGCGTGCCCTCCCCCGGGTCGAACAGGAAGCCCTGACCGTCCCAGCGCAAAAGGTAGCCATTGTGGTTACGGTGTCGGGTAGGGACAGCGCTGGAGGTGCCGAGCACCACGAGCTCACGTGAGGACATCATGACCACCGTTGCCTTCGCTGACGTGCCCACGCCGGTGGGCACGTTTGTGCTGGCCGTCACCGAGGCCGGTCTCGTCGCGTCGGGCTGGGGCTCCCGTGCGCGGCTGGCCGACCGGCTCGGGCTGGCGGAGGTCCATGATTCGGATCGTACGGCCTCCGCGGTCGCGGAGCTGAACGCTTATTTCGCCGGCGATCTGAAGGAGTTCGGGACGCCCGTGGACTGGCGGCTGATGTCCGGCGCGCGCCTTCAGGTGCTCCAGGCGCTGCACAAGGTCCCGTACGGCACCACCGTCACCTACGGCGAGCTGGCCCGGCTCAGCGGCTCGAAAGTGCCGGCCCGCGGGATCGGCTCGATCATGGGCTCCAACCCGATCCCGATCGTCGTCCCGTGCCACCGCGTGATCGCGGGCAACGGGCTGGGCGGGTTCAGCGGCGGCGAGGGCGTGGAGACCAAGCGCTGGCTGCTGACCCACGAGGGTTATCTGCAACCGACACTGCTGGACCTCTAGCAAACTGGTGGACGTGCGCCAGCAGCCAGTCATCGCCGTCGTCGGCCCCACCGCGGCCGGCAAGTCCGACCTCGCCGTGGACATCGCGCTCCGCCTCGGGGGCGAGTGTGTCAACGCCGACTCCATGCAGCTCTACCGCGGGATGGACATCGGCACAGCCAAGCTGAGCCCGGCCGAGATGCGCGGCGTCCCCCACCACCTGCTGAACATCTGGGACGTCACGGTCACCGCCAGCGTGGCCGAATACCAGCGCCTGGTCAGGAAGGTCATCGACGCGGTCGAGGTGCCCGTGCTGGTGGGCGGCAGCGGTCTTTACGTGCGGGCGGCGCTCGACGACCTGGAGTTCCCCGGCACCGACCCGGACATCAGGGCGCGGCTGGAGGCGGAGCTGGCCGAGCGCGGCCCTGCCCCGCTGTACGAGCGGCTGCGCGAGCAGGATCCGGCGGCCGCGGCGGCCATCCTGCCCAGCAACGGCCGCCGCATCGTGCGCGCGCTGGAGGTGATCGAGCACTCGGGCCGCCCGTTCTCGGCGACGATGCCGTCGTACGACGCCGTCTACCCGAGCGTCCAGATCGGCCTCGACGTGCCCAGGCCGGAGCTGGACGAGCGGATCGCGCTCAGGGTCGAGCGGATGTGGCAGTCGGGGCTGGTGGACGAGGTGCGGACGCTGCTCGGCCAAGGGCTGGCGGAGGGCCGCACGGCGAGCCGCGCCCTCGGGTACGCCCAGGTCATCCGCTTCCTCGAGGGCGAGTGGAGCGAGGAGCAGGCGATCGCGGAGACCATCAGGGCCACCAGGCGCTTCGCCCGCCGGCAGGAGTCGTGGTTCCGTCGCGATCCGCGGGTGTGCTGGCTGCCGTACGACGCCCCAGACCTCCTCGAACGGTCCCTCGCGCGTGTCGCCGACCACCCCTGCGCATAAACTCCTACAATGCGCTTTCTGAAGGGTCACGGCACCGAGAACGACTTCGTCATCCTCCCCGATCCCGACGGCGAGGTGGACATGACGGCTGCGCTCGTCGCCAGGATCTGTGACAGGAGAGCCGGCATCGGCGCCGACGGCGTGCTCCGTGTGGTGCGCACCAAGCAGTGCCCCGAGGTGATCGACCAGGTGGCCGCGGCCGAGTGGTTCATGGACTACCGCAACTCCGACGGCAGCATGGGCGAGATGTGCGGCAACGGCGTGCGCGTGTTCGCCCGCTATCTGATCGACGCCGGGCTGGCGGATCCGCAGGGCTTCGCGGTGGCCACGCGCGGCGGCGTACGCAGGATCCACGTCGAGCCGAACGGCGCCATCACGGCCGACATGGGCAAGCCCGTCGTGCACGGCGAGAGCGTGGCCGGCCTCGGCGGCCACGAATACACCGGCATCCACGTCAACATGGGCAACCCGCACCTGGCCTGCCCCATCGGGGACCCGGTCGTCCAGCTGGACCTCAGCCACCCGCCCGCCTTCGACACCGGTGTCTTCCCCGCCGGCGTCAACATCGAGTTCTTCAACCCGGTGGGCGTCACTCGTGTGGTCATGCGCGTCTACGAGCGCGGCTCCGGTGAGACCCGCTCCTGCGGCACCGGCGCGGTGGCCACGGCGGTCGCGGCAGCGGCCCTGTCGGGCGACACCACCGGCACCTGGACCGTCGAGGTGCTGGGCGGCACGCTGACCGTCATCCTCGACGAGGACACGAGCTACCTTTCCGGTCCTGCCGTCCTCGTGGCGAGCGGAGACCTGATGCTTGCAGAATGATGTTCTCCTGAGGGATGCTGAGTCCACTTCACGAACTGAGGGGTGGACATGGCAGACCCACGCACCACCGCAACCCAGGCGAAAGCGCCCATCGGCCAGTTCGGCGGCGGATGGATGATCTCCCGTGAGGCCAAGGCGATCTGCGACGAGCATGGCCTCGGCGCCCGCGAGCTCTACTTCAGGGGCCGCTGCGGCGTGCTGGGCGAGTGCGACGCCGACGTGGTCGCGTCAGTCGCGGTTTTCTTCCCGCCCGAGCACGTCGAGGAGAGCTGGAACGGCGGCCGCAAGCTCCCCGTCGACCAGGCCGTCGAGCTGTACGCCGAGGTGTGCCGCGCCTGGGGCCGGCGCAAGCTCGGCGGCTATGACGGCTGCGCCAGAATCGCTGAGCTGCTCGAACGCGTCGTCGAGCGGGCTCCGTCCACCGGCGCCCCGCTGTTCGCGGGCTGGCGCAAAGTGCCGCTGGCCGACGACCCGCCCGCGCGGGCCGTCCAGCTCATGCATTGTGTACGCGAGCTGCGCGGCGGCCTGCACGCCAACGTCGTGCTCGCGGCGGGGCTGCACCCGCTGGAGGCCACGCTCGCCGCCGACCACGACGCGACCCCCTTCGGGCTCGCTGCGGGCGAGATGATCGCCAAATTCTTCACCTGGCCCGAGCCGTACGCCACGCCGTCGCCTGAGGTGGTGGCACGCCGTGCGGAGGCCGAAAAGCGTACCGACGATCTCATGGCGCCGGTGTTTTCGGCCCTCGACGATGGAGAAACGGACGAGCTCATCGAGCTCCTGCGTTTTGGGGACGCTCGTTGACCTGGCAGACTGACTGCCCATGGACGTGGACATCTGGGCCTGGGTCGGCGAAACCCAGCAGCAGCTTTCTGAGGCGGGCAACGTTGGCCTCGCCATGGCGCTGGGAGACCTACCCGCACAGGCCTACGAGGGCCGATACCCGCAGCTCGACGTCATGGCCCCGGCCATCGCGCAGCAGGCGGAGGCCTTGGAGCTGCCGTGGCTCGAGTTCTACGCCCGCTACTGGCACCTGATCGGCCGCATCGGTGACCGGGCGCAGGGCGCGGTCGCCATCGACGACGCGCAGCAGCTGCTGGCGTTCGCTCAGCGCGAAGACGTGCGCGAGTGCCCGTCCGCGCCGGCTGCCGTCGAGGCGCTGGCCGTCGCGTGGGCCAACACCGACGGCCCCGGTTACGCGAACGAGCGTCTGGAGACGCTGGGGGCATACCTCGAAGGCCTGAGCCCGGAGAAGGCCTCCTTCACCGGGCTCGTGACCCAATACGTCGCCGCCCTGATCGACGCGGGCAAGCCGGGCGAGGCCGTGACCTACGCCGAGTCCGCCGTCGAGCGGCTGCGCGTGGCCGGGCGCGAGGCCAGCTGGGAGCTCGGCGCCGAGAGCGCCCGCGCGCTGCTGACGGCCGGCCGCGCCGAGGACGCGCTCACCGCGCTGCAGGCGGCCTCCGAGTTCCAGCCTGACGACCCGGTGGCCAAGGACCACCGCGACGGCGTGCGCCGTGCGCTGATCCTCGCCACGCTGGGTCGCACCGCCGAGGCCGTGGACGCGCTGCCCGACCTCGACGTGGTGGGCGAGCACCCGCGGGTGTTCGTGGAGTGGTCGCAGGCGGTCAGCCTGCTGGCCACCTCCGCGCAGATCACCAACACCTGGCAGCTCGGCCGCGTGCTTCGCCAGTGGATCGACTACTTCGGCATGATGGGCGGCTACCGCGCCCGCGTCGAGCTCGCACTGATCGCGGGCGACCTGGCCGTCGCCCGGCAGGGCGTGTGGCAGGCCAGGCTGCTGGCCGACCTCGCCGAGTCCGGCACCGCCGAGCTGCGTGACACCGAGGGCCTGGCCGAGCGCATCGCCGCGCTGCGGGCCGCTGCCGACGCCACCACCGAGCCCGAGGCCCCCGGGACGCTCGAGGAGCGGGTGGGCCAGTTCGACGCGGCCGACGGCTTCAACGCCGACCCGGAGAAGTGGATCGGCTGGCTGGCGCCGCTGTCCGGCGAGGACCTCGAGGCCACCCGCCGCCACACCACCACCCTCGGCTTCCTCGGCTACCCGGCCACCGGGGCCGACATCTACTGGCGCATGATCGTCGACTCCGGCAAGATCGGCGAGGCGGACGACGACGACGTCAACTACCTGACCACGCTGCTCGTCGAGGCCCGCCAGGACGAGCGGCTGGAGCAGATGGCCGCGCTGTTGCCGCACGCCGCCCAGCAGGTGGCGCTCGCCCGCCTGCACAGCGCGCGGGAGCGGTGGGAGGAGGCGCTCGACGCCGCCGAGCACGCCGTGGCGGCCGGCGCCGGCATCGACGCCCGCCGCCTGCTGTCCAGCGCCGCGCAGCAGCTCGACCAGAACGCCAAGGCGGCCCAGGCGCTGCTTGAGGTGATCGACGAGCTCAGCGACGAGGACGTCTGGCGCATGATCGTCATGGCGACCTCGGCGGAGGACTGGGACACCGTGCGCAAGGGCGCGGCCAAGATCGGCATGCCGATCAAGTCCAAGGAGGGGCCGATCGAGGAGGAGATGGGCCTCATCCGGGTCATCCTCCCCGCCCCCGACGGCGGCCAGCGCCAGGTGTTGTCGATCCGCACCGGTCCGGCCACCGCCAGGCTGGCGCTGCCGCAGCCGCGCGGCATGGACTACAACGCCGGTGACCTGGTGGTCTTCGACCCGCAGCTGCTGGAGCCCGTGCCTGAGGACCCGCAGGAGCAGCAGAACTTCGTGCCCCCGTTCGCGGCCGTGCGCATCCTGCGGCCCGGCGGCTACACCAGCTACTTCTTCGACGGCGCGGCGCCGAGCGAGGAGGACTGGGCGGAGTTCACCGAGGTCATGGCCGAGCGCGGCTGGCCGATGTGGGTCTACAGCGACGAGAACTACAAGGTCACCCACCCGACCAGCGGGGAGCCGCTGCCGGGCGTGTTCGGCTGGGTCGCGGTGCCGCCGGACGTGTCGCCGTCGGAGGTCGACGCGCTGCTCGACGACGCCACCGAGCGGTGGGTGCATCCGCTGGCGTGGCTGGACCTGGCGCGGGAGATCGACGTCGAGGTCGAGCGGCACGAGCGGATCGTCAAGGAATACGGCCTCTAAGAAGCTCCGAGGTGCTGAACGCTCCGGTCCCGACCGCGTGTCAGGGCCGGGGCGTTCCGATTTTCACAGCGGCTTGGTTTCACGATGGAGGCAGGACCTCGCCGTCCCCGACGAGAGGCATGCGGTGTGGCACGCTCGTCGTGACGACCGAACGTACTCGACCAGGAAGGCGGGTTTGACGTGCTGGAACGGTTCCGGCTGGACGGGAAGGTGGCGATCGTCACCGGGGCTTCGTCGGGCTTGGGTGTGGCCTTCGCCCGCGGACTGGCCGAGGCGGGCGCCGACATCGTGATCGGCGCCCGGCGCGCGGACCGGCTGGAGGAGACGCGGCGGCTGGTGGAGGAGACCGGCCGCCGGTGCGTGTCCGTGCCGACCGACGTCACACGGCCCGAGGACTGCAAGGCGCTCGTCGCCGCCGCCGTCGACCAACTGGGCAGCGTCCACGTCCTGATCAACAACGCCGGGATCGGCACCGCCGTGCCCGCGCTGCGCGAGACACCGGAGGAGTTCCGGCAGGTCATCGACATCAACCTGCACGGGACGTACTGGATGGCGCAGGCGTGCGCGCAGGTCATGCCACCGGGCTCGTCGATCGTGAACATCGGCAGCGTGCTCGGCGAGACCACGGCCGGACTGCCCCAGGCTGCCTACAGCGCGTCCAAGGCGGCGGTGATCGGGCTCACCCGCGACCTGGCCCAGCAGTGGACCGGACGACGCGGGATCAGGGTCAACTGCCTGGAGCCGGGGTTCTTCGCCTCCGAGATGACCGAGCAGTACCAACCCGGCTACCTGGCACGGATGTTGGAGTCGCGGGTGGTCATGGGCCGGCCCGGTGACCCGGCCGAGCTGGTGGCCGCCGCGATCTTCCTCGCGAGCGACGCGTCCTCGTACATCACCGGGGTGACGTTGCCGGTGGACGGCGGCATGCTCATCACGTAATGCCCGACACATGGAGGAGTTCTGTGCCTCGTCTTACCGACGCCATCCTGTGGATAGTGCTCCTGGTGATCGCGGGATCCGTCGCCGTGGGGGTTTGTCTCATGACCTCGCCGGTGGTCTCGTCCGGCGCGCCGCGCGACTTTTTCGACTCGCCCTTCCTGTTCCCGGCCTTCCTCCTGCTGTCCGTGCTCGCCGGGGCGGCGGCATGGTTCGCTCCGCAAGGCGGGGTCTGGTGGGGTCTGCTGGCCGCGGCTCCGTTCTATGTCGTCTTTTTCATCGGCGTCGTGCGGGAAGGCGGAGGAGGTCAGGGACTATGGCCGGTGGGCCTCCTGTTCTTGATCTTCTATACCGCGATTCCAGTGATCGCGGCACTGGCGGTGTCAATCGCCGTGGGACGAACGCGTTCTTAGATCATTCGGGCAACAGGTCGTGCTGGGCGGCGAGGAAGCCGGCGTGGAAGCGGGTTCTGGCCCCCAGGCGCTCGCTCAGCACCTGGACGCGGCGCTGCACCGTACGCGGGCTCAGGCCGAGCTGCCTGGCGATGGCATCGTCCTTCATGCCGGCCGCCAGCAGGGCCAGCACCTCGGCGTCCGGGGCCTCTCGCTCCTGTTCCAGGCCCTCCGTCGACAGGCGCAGCGGCACGGCGGCTCGCCATAGCGTCTCGAACAGGCCGACCAGCGCGTCGAGCAGGGCTGATGGGTGGACGACGAGGGCGCTTTCGACGGCTTGGTCCTCGTCGGAGACCAGCGGCAGGATGGCGGTGGCCGCATCGGCTATGGCCAGTTTGACGGGGACCGGACCGAGTCTGGCCTCCTCGCCGTCGGCGATGGCGCGGCGCGTGTGGGCCAGCATGCCGGGGTGCTCGAAGGCCTGCGGGCTGTAGATGCCGCGGGTGACAGGGGCTCCCTTGCGGGCGGCTCGCCGCCGGTTCTCCTGGTCGTCGCTGATGTCCACCGCGTACGGCGGATGCACCAGCACCAGCATCTCCCGCGTGGCGTTGCGTTCGAGCTGGAGGTAGCGGCGGGCCACGGCGTCGCGGCCGGACACCACCTCCAGCACCTCCTCCGGCTGGGGCCCGCTGCGGGCGGCCACTTCCGTGGCCAGGAGGGCGGCGGCGGCGCGGCTGTGGGTGAGCTCCTCCTGGCGGCGGGCGACGAGAATGTCGATGGCGATCGTTGGTGGGGTGGCGATGAGGCGGAGCGGGCGGCCGGCCACACGGGAGATCAGACCGAGATCCTCCAGCCGGGGCAGCATGCGGCGGATGGCGGCGGCGGACGAGCCGGTCTCGGCGGCCAGCTCGCTCAGCGTCGCGGGACCGTGCCTGAGCAGGGCCCGGTACGCCGTCTCCTCAGCGACCGTGACCCCTAGCCCTTCGAGTAAGCGCCGCTGCGCCATACCCCCCCTTCCCGACATGTCATGATCCCCGATCAGCGTACGACAAGGGTCATTCCATGGTCTCCATGGTTCTTGGGCGTTCCCCGTCCAGCCGAATGGCTACTTGACGCTCTTGGGGGATATATACCTAGACTTTACAAAAGCTGAAGTGTGGGGGTTCGGGTGCGGGTTCGGGGTTTCATGGCCGGTTTGGCCACGATGGCGGTACTGACCGGCTGCGGCGATCTGGAGGCGCTGTCCACCAGCCCCGACACCGCCGCCAAACCCGACTCGCCCTCGGTGGCGGACGCCCGCAAGAAGCTGGCCAAGCTGGCCGTCAAGGGCCGCGCCCCGAAGACCGGCTTCGACCGCGACGAATTCGGCCCGGCGTGGGCCGACGTGGACCGCAACGGCTGCGACACCCGCAACGACATTCTCAAGCGCGACCTGGACAACGAGACCTTCAAGCGCGGCACCCACGACTGCATCGTCCTGACCGGCACGCTGAAGGACCCCTACAGCGGCAAGACGATCGAGTTCAAACGCGGCCAGGACACCAGCATGGACGTCCAGATCGACCACCTGATACCCCTGTCGGACGCCTGGCAGAAGGGCGCCCAGCAGTGGACGGCCACCAAGCGCAAGGAGTTCGCCAACGACCCGCTGAACCTCCTGGCCGTGGACGGGCCGCTGAACAGCCAGAAGAGCGACTCGGACGCGGCGACCTGGCTGCCGCCGCGCAAGTCGTACCGCTGCACGTACATCGCCCGTCAGATTGACGTGAAGGCGAAATACGACGTCTGGGTCACGTCGGCGGAGAAGAACGCGATGGTGTCGATTCTCGACAACTGCTGACTCCGCCTCCTTGAGGTCCACACACGGCGCCGGGCGCAGAAACAGCCGAAATCCTCCCGTGCACCCGGGCGGCGATGAACACGGCGATCCAGCCTCACCGCGCTGGCGGCGGGCGCCCGCCTCAGCCGGGACCTTGCGGACGTCTCACCGACGGTGAGGACAGAGGTGATCAGCGCGTACCGGATGGCAGCAGGGGACTCTCCGCGGCGCACCCGCCCACGCCTGTCAAGTCATGCGCGGGTCCTCATAAGCCACCAGGACCAGGCCAATCTCATCGTCGCCACGCCTCTGTACGTCCAGCATGGGCCTCTTGACGCCCCGCGCCGCCTACAGTGGCGGCGATCCCGACCTGACGAGTAGCAGCGATAACCGCGCGGCTCGGCACCAGAGGGAGGAGCCGCACGTCAGGCCTATATCTGCTTGAACTCCACAGGGATGCGCCGGAAGGCCGTTGCCGCGGCGCATAGCTTGGGGATATGGCTGGCATCACTGGAGATCACGCGAGCCACATCCGGACTGCTCGCAGCCGTGGACACCACGAGGGCACCCACCACGCTACGGTGTCCATCCAGCCCTGTTTCTTCCAGCAGTTGGCGGGCCAGCAGCGCGGTCGGCTCCGATACGGGCACGCGCACCAACTGTGAGCGCCACCAGTCCAGACGCTGTCCAGCCGTCCCGGTGCGCCGTTCTTCCGCCACCGTGACCGCGCTGATTCCGACGATGAAGCCTGCGCGCTCGTACACCTTCAACAACGCCAGCAGCTCACGCTTACGAGGATGATGATCCTCTTCCGCCAGCAGGGAGAACCCCTGAGCGTCGAGCACGACAGCGGGACCGTCGAGAGCGTGAACGGCACTTTCGCCTGCGACGGGAGCGGTGTGCGAGCGGCGCCGTGCGCGGCTCACAAGCCACCCACTTTGGCGACGACCGCTTCCATCTCCGCCTCGGTGATCTCAGTGGTGTCCTCCTCGTAACTATCGATCGCGCGACGCAGCCTCTTCCGCGCGACCCAGAAGGACAAGGCCTCGTCAGTGGCCGCCGAGAAGCCACGCGGACCGCTGAGCTCCTCCACTTCAGCGATGAGACGACGGCGCAGGGTTACCGATTTGGGTGCCGTGATGTCAGACTCCGGGACGGACATACCGTTCTCGCCTTCAATGGTTAAAGAGCTTCTTCGAGGTATACGATACTTCATGCGATAGAGAGGCGGCGGCCATCTTGAAGTACGTCCTCGCGATTTGCTGATTCCAGCTATGCCGCCGGACATACAGCGGAGACGGAAAGGGCAATTGGTGCCACCGGGGCGACCAGCTTGGTATCACGACACGTCCGGTTGAGTGAGTCGCTCGGCGAGCACCCAGGTGCCGGGCCCCACGCGACCTCCAGGGCCGGGGTGGACCTTGACATCGTCGGCGGTGACCTGCTCCCCGCAGTGCGGGCAGACGATCAGCGGGGTGAAGAGGTTTCCGCAGGGGCGGTGTTCGAGGAGGGCCGGGGGGCCGTCGGTCAGCCCGGCCCACTTGTTGCCCCATGCCATCAGGGCCATCAGCACGGGCACGAGATCCTGGCCCGCTTCGGTGAGGCCGTATTCGTAACGCGGGGGACGTTCCTGATAGCGGCGCCGTTCGAGGATCTGCTGGTCGACCAGGTGATCGAGCCGGGCGGTCAGCAGGTTGCGGGAGATCCCGAGATCGGTGACCAGGTCGTCGAAGCGGCGGACGCCCAGATAGACGTCGCGAATGATGAGGGGCGTCCACCAGTCCCCCACGATCTCCAGGCTGCGGGCGATGGCGCAGCTCATGTCGGCGAAGCTGGTACGGCGCATACCGTCCAGCCTAGAGGGTTGTTTTATTGAACGCACCCGGGGTAGCGTCCGCTCATAGGTAAGTTCAATAAAGCAACCCTGAAGGGGGACGACATGCCGTTCGTCGAAGTGTTCACTCCCCGCGGCTCGCTGCGCGAGGACCAGCGCGCCCGCGTGTCCGAGGAACTCGTCGCGGAGGTCATGCAGGTGGAGGGCGCGCCGGACAACGCGGCCGCCAGGTCCATATCGTGGCTGGTGTTCCAGGACGTGGACGCCTGGTCCGTCGGCGGGCGCCCGGTGGCGGCGGACGAGCCGGCCAGGTACGTGGTCCGGGTCAGCGTTCCGGCCGGGTCCTTGGACGACGACAAACGCGCCGAGATGGTGCGGCGGGTCACGGCCGTGCTGGCCAAGGCCGACGACGACCCCGACCGGCTCTCCACCGAGCCGTCCGCCTGGGTGCACATCATCGAGATCCCCGACGGCAACTGGGGAGCCTTCGGACGCGTCGTCCGGCTCCCCGACATCGCGGGCTTCGTCCTCGGCCAGCCGGCCTGAGGTCAGTGCGCCGAGCAGGCACCCGCCGGTGCGGCGGGCAGCGGGGCCGGGCGGCCGACGGTGGGCATGCCCAGCATGACGCCGGGTCCCGCCGAAGGGCCGGCCTGGCGCGCTTCCCAGGCGTCGCCCGCCCGAGTGCGCCGGACCGAGCGCACCGCTCCGTCCGCCACCAGGTGGTGCGGCGCCGCGTACGTCACCTCGACCGTCACCATGTCCCCCGGCCGGGGCACCTCGGCCCCCACCGCGAAGTGCACGAGCCGGTTGTCCGGCGCCCGTCCTGACAACCGCCGGGTGGCGTCGTCCTTACGTCCCTCGCCCTCGGCCACCAGCACTTCCAGCGTCCGGCCGACCTGCTTCTTGTTCTCCTCCCAGGAGATCTCCTCCTGCAGGGCGACCAGCCGCTCGTAGCGCTCCTGGACGACCTCCTTCGGCACCTGGTCGGGCATGGTGGCCGCCGGGGTGCCGGGACGGATCGAGTATTGGAAGGTGAAGGCGTTGGCGAAGCGGCTCTGGCGGACGACGTCGAGCGTGCCCTGGAAGTCCTCCTCGGTCTCCCCGGGGAAGCCGACGATGATGTCCGTCGAGATGGCGGCATCCGGCATGGCGGCGCGCACGCGCTCGATGATGCCCAGGTAACGCTCGGCGCGGTAGGAACGCCGCATCGCCTTCAAAATGCGAGACGAGCCTGACTGCAGCGGCATGTGCAGTTGGTGCATCACGTTGGGCGTCTCGGCCATGGCGGCGATCACGTCGTCGGTGAAGGCGGCCGGGTGCGGGGAGGTGAAGCGGACCCGCTCCAGGCCCTCGATGTCGCCGCAGGCACGCAGCAGCTTGCCGAAGGCCAGGCGGTCGCCGAACTCCACCCCGTACGTGTTGACGTTCTGGCCCAGCAGGGTGACCTCGAGGACGCCCTGGTCGACCAGCGTCTGGACCTCGGCCAGGATGTCGCCCGGCCGGCGGTCCTTCTCCTTGCCGCGCAGCGACGGCACGATGCAGAACGTGCAGGTGTTGTTGCAGCCGACGGAGATGGACACCCAGGCCGCATAGGGGGACTCGCGCTTGGTGGGCAGCGTCGAGGGGAAGACCTCGAGGGACTCCTTGAGCTCGACCTGCGCCTCACCCTCGATGCGGGCCCGCTCCAGCATCACCGGCAGCGAGCCGATGTTGTGGGTGCCGAACACCACGTCGACCCACGGCGCCTTGCGGACGATCTCGCCCTGGTCCTTCTGCGCCAAGCAGCCACCCACGGCGATCTGCATGCGCGGGTTGCGGGTCTTGGCGGGCCTGAGGTGGCCGAGGTTGCCGTAGAGGCGGTTGTCGGCGTTTTCCCGCACGGCACACGTGTTGAACACGACCACGTCGGCGGTCTCCCCGTCCGGCGCGGGCACGTAGCCGGCGTCCTCCAGCAGGCCTGACAGCCGCTCGGAGTCGTGCACGTTCATCTGGCACCCGTATGTGCGCACTTGGTACGTGCGGGCGCCCTCCTGGGTCACAGTCATGGCATGTTCAAGGGTAGTCGCAATCCGGCTTGCGACGGTCCTCACAGATCTAAAACACCAGCTTGACGGCCGGATGTGATCGGATCGGTACCGCTCAGTTAGTGACCAGCGCCTTAATGCCCTCTACCGTTTCGTTCCATGACGGAGAACGGCGACGCCACTCCACTGGTTCAGTTGGAGAACGTCAACAAGCACTTCGGGGCCTTGCACGTCCTGAAGAACATCAACTTGACCGTCTCTCGTGGCGAGGTCCTGGTCGTCATCGGCCCATCGGGCGGGGGGAAGTCCACGCTCTGCCGCGCGATCAACCGGTTGGAGACGATCGACGACGGGAAGATCATATTTGACGGCCAAGTGCTGCCCGCCGAGGGCAAGGCGCTGGCCAGGCTACGCTCTGAAGTGGGCATGGTTTTCCAGTCGTTCAACTTGTTCGCTCACAAGACCATCCGGGAAAACGTCACGCTCGGCCCGGTCAAGGTGCGCGGCGTCGCCAAGGACGCCGCCAACAAGAGGGCGATGGAGCTGCTGGAGCGTGTGGGCATCGCAGCGCAGGCGGACAAATATCCGGCCCAGCTCTCCGGTGGCCAGCAGCAGCGGGTCGCGATCGCCAGGGCGTTGGCCATGGAACCGAAGATGATCCTGTTCGACGAGCCGACCTCGGCACTGGACCCCGAGATGGTGCAGGAGGTGCTCGATGTCATGATCGGGCTGGCCCGTGACGGGATGACCATGATGGTCGTCACGCACGAGATGGGCTTCGCCCGCCGGGCCGCCAACCGGGTGGTGTTCATGGCAGACGGCCAGATCGTGGAGGAGAACACTCCCGACGAGTTCTTCACGAACGCGCAGACCGACCGGGCGCGCGACTTTCTTTCGAAGATCCTCACGCACTGAGAAATTACGAGGGCAGGTACACATGCACATGCGTCGAACGGGAGCGGTGCTCTCGATTGCGGCTCTGGCCGCCGGTCTGGCCGCTTGCGGCGGCGGTAGCGGGGGCCAGACCTACACCACCGTGGTCGACAAGATCACGGGAGCTAGCGAAGTCGTGGTCGGCACCAAGTGGGACCAGCCGAGCTTGGGCCTGAAGGTGGGCAACGAGCCCGAGGGCTTTGACGTCGACGTGGCCAAGGCCGTCATCAAGGAGCTGGCCGGCGGCAAGGACGTGAACATCACGTGGAAGGAGTCGGCGTCGTCCAACCGCGAGCCGTTCCTCCAGAACGGCACGGTCGACATCGTCTTCGCCACCTACTCCATCACCGAGGAGCGCAAGGGCAAGGTCACCTTCGGTGGCCCGTACGTCGTGGCGCACCAGGACGTCATGGTCCGCAAGGACGACACCTCGATCAACACCCCGCAGGACCTCAAGGGCAAGAAGATCTGCAAGGCCGCGGGCTCCAACTCGTACAAGCGGATCACCGACCCGCCGCCGGACGGCGAGCTCGACATCGACGCGACGACCGTCGACGCCGCCAACTACTCCGAGTGCGTGCAGAAGCTCAACGGCAGCAACCTCGACGCGGTCACCACCGACGACCTGATCCTGGCGGGCTTCGCCAAGCAGGCCGGCGGCAACTTCAAGGTGCTGGGCCAGGGCTTCACGGACGAGAAGTACGGCATCGGCCTCAAGAAGGGCGACACCAAGACCTGTGAGGCCGTCAACACGGCGGTGAAGAAGCTGTGGGACAACGGCACCATGAAGCAGCTGCTGGACAAGTGGTTCGGCGGCATTCAGGGCCTGCAGGTGTCCACGACGGCCCCGCCGGCCGAGGGCTGCAGCTGATCATGTCAGGGACGGCGGCCGGGATCCCGGCCGCCGTCGCTCTATGCGGTGGAGCACGATGGACGAACTAATCAAGTACGCCCCGGAGCTTGCGCTCGGCTTCCTGGAGAACGTCAAGCTGTCGATCGTGGGTGCGGTGGCGTCCGTGATCCTCGGCACGATCCTGGTGGCGATGCGGGTCTCCCCCACGCCGGTGCTGCGCGCGGCCGGCACGTTCTACGTCAACGTGGTACGCAACACCCCGCTGACGCTGGTGCTGGCGTTCTCGGCGCTGGGCCTGAGCGACACCCTCGGCCTGGTCTTCTCGGACCAGCCGACGACGAACTCCTTCTGGCTCGTCGCCATGGGTCTGTCCGCCTACACCGCGGCCTTCGTGTGCGAGGCGCTGCGTGCCGGCGTCAACACGGTGCCACTCGGGCAGGCGGAGGCGGCCAGGGCGATCGGGCTGACGTTCATGCAATCCCTGACGATGATCATCCTGCCTCAGGCGTTCCGGTCGGTCATCGCACCGCTGGGTAGCGTGATGATCGCGATGATCAAGAACACCACGGTCGCGACCGCCGGCGGGTTCCTGCTGGACGCGGCGGCCACGATGAAGGAAGTGTTCGACACGACCGGCGCGTCGATCCCGATCTTCCTGGGCATCGTCGTCGCGTTCATGGCGCTGACCATGCCCATCGGCTTCTTCACCGGCTGGTTGTCGCGGCGCCTGGCGGTGGTCCGATGAGCACCTCCGTCCTCTTCGACGCCCCCGGCCCGCGCGCGCGGGTGCGCAACGGCCTGCTCACGGTGGTCGGCGCCGCCCTGGTTGCCGGCGCGCTCTACGGCATCTGGGCCGGCTTCGACGCCAAGGGCCAGTGGGAAGCCAAGATTTGGCAGCCGTTCCTGCGGTGGCACACGTGGGAGACCTGGATCATCCCGGGCCTGATCGGCACGCTGCGGGCCGCGGCGGTGGCCGCGGTACTGGCGCTGGCCTTCGGCGCGATCTTCGGCCTGGCCAGGCTGTCCGACCACAAGTGGATCCGGATCCCGGCCGGTGTGGTGGTCGAGGTCTTCCGCGCCATCCCGCTGCTGCTGCTGATCTTCTTCATCTTCTACCTGGCCCCGCAGCTGATGGGCGGCGGCGACTACGCGTTCATGGCCGTGGTCCTGGGCCTGACCCTGTACAACGGCTCGGTGCTCGCCGAGGTCGTCAGGGCCGGCGTGAACGCGGTGCCGAAGGGCCAGTCCGAGGCCGCGTACGCGGTGGGCATGCGCAAGAACCAGGTCATGCGGCTGGTGCTGCTGCCGCAGGCCGTCACGGCGATGATGCCGGCAATCATCAGCCAGCTCGTCGTGCTGCTGAAGGACACCGCGCTCGGCTACATCATCGCCTACGTTGACCTGCTCAACACCGGGTTCAAGATCCTGCCCGCCGCTCTCTTCGGCTCGCTGATCCCGGCGGCCATCGTCATCGGAATCATTTACGTGCTGCTCAACATGGCGCTCAGCGCCCTGGCCACCTGGCTGGAGCAGCGCAGCAGGCGTAGCCGCAAGACCGCTGCGAGACCCGTCGCGCCGCCCGGCGCGGGCGGCATCGCCCTGGCGGCCGGCGCGGGCGGTGCCGTGGCCGGCCCGACCCTGTCCGACACAGGCGAGTGACCGGGCGGCGGGCCGACCGCCCGCCGCCCGTACATCCGTAGATCGCCAAGAGAATTCCATTTCTCGGCAAGTCCGGTTTGCGAAGGTTTCCCCGCGCACACACTCGTAAACATGCTGGTGGCGGCGTTGGCAGGGGCGGCCATCGTGGTCATGGTGGCCCTGGCGGCGTGCGGCGGCGGAGGCGGATACACCACCGTCGTGGAGAAGATCAGGGGTGCCGAAAGGGTCGTCGTCGGCACCAAGTGGGACCAGCCGAGCCTGGGCCTGAAGACCGGTCCCGGCGACCCTGTCGGGTTCGACGTCGACGTCGCCAGGTACGTCGTCAACGCGCTGGCGGGCGGCGAGGACGTGCACATCACCTGGCGGGAGTCGCCGTCGTCCACCCGCGAGGCGCTGCTCCAGAACGGCACCGTGGACATGATCGTCGCCACCTACGCCATCACCGAGGCCCGCAAGCCCCACGTGACGTTCGCAGGGCCGTACGTCCTCGTTGAGCAGGACACGATGGTCCGCGCCGACGAGACCCAGATCAAGAAGGTGACCGATCTGCGGGGCAAGCGGATCTGCCTGGCGGAGGGCTCGAACTCGTACCGGAGGGTCGTCGACCCGCCCCCGGACGGAAAGCTGGACCTGCCGGCGGAGCTGGTGCCCGCGACGAACTACTCCGACTGCGTGCGCAAGCTCGCCGACGGCCGGCTCGACGCGATCAGCACCCAGAACCTGATCCTGGCCGGCTTCGCCGAGGCCGAGCCCGGCCGGTTCAGGCTGCTCAACGACCCCTTCCACGAGGAGAAGTGGGCTGTGGGGCTGAAGAAGGGCGACACCGCCACCTGCGAGGCCGTCAACCGGGCGATCGCCCAGATGTGGCGGGACGGCACGGCCACGCGGCTGCTGCACAAATGGTTCGGCAAGACGGGGCTCAGGCTCCCCTCCTCCCTGCCGCGCCCCGAGGGTTGCCCCTGATCTCGGGGGACCGCCCGCACGCTCGGCGATCTTCCGGCAGGATGCGGGTATGCCTTTCTGGCCCTCCCCCATATCGACCAGAGATGTGGCCGGTTCGGGCGTGCGCCCTGCCTGGCCGACGGCCCAGGACGGCCGGGTGTGGTGGACCGAGGACCGTCCGGGAGAGGGCGGGCGCACCACGATCATGTGCCGCGCCGCCGACGGTACCTGCCGCGAGCTGCTGCCCGCGCCGTGGAACGCGCGCACCCGGGTCCACGAGTACGGCGGGCGGCCGTATGCCGTGACCCCCACGGGCGAGGTGGTCTTCGCCCACCTCAAGGACCAGCGGCTCTACCTCCTCGGCACTGACGGCGAGCCCAAACCCCTCACCCCGGAGGGCTGCCGTTACGCCGATCTGCTGATCCACGACGGCCAGGTGTGGTGTGTACGCGAGCGGCACGCCGAGGACGGGAAGGTCACCCGGGGGATCGTGTCGATCCCGCTGGAGGGCGGCGAGGGGCGCGAATGGGCCACCGGCTGCGACTTCTACGCTTCTCCCGCCATCTCCCCCGACGGCCGGCATCTGGCCTATGTGTGCTGGAACCACCCGCGTATGCCGTGGGACGGCACCGAGCTCCGCGTCACCCCGCTGGCGGGGGGCGGCGGCTCCTGGACGGTGCGGGGCGGTCCGGCGGAGTCCGTGCTCGCCCCCTCATGGCGCGACGACTCCCGCCTCTACCTGATCTCCGACCGCTCCGGCTGGTGGAACCTCTACGAGGCCGGCCTGCGCGGCGACGGCCTGCGGGAGCTCCATCCGGCCGAGGAGGAGTTCGCCCTGCCGCCGTGGCAGCTGGGCGGGCGGCCGTACGCCGTGCTCGGCGACGGCCGGCTGGCGGTCCTGCACGGGCGGGGCGACCTGCGGCTGGGCGTGCTCGACGCCGCGTCGGGCACGCTGACCGACCTCGACGTGCCTTACAGCGGGTGGGACGGCGCGCTGACCGCCGACGGCACATTCGTGACCGGGATCGGGTACGCCGCCGCGATCCCCCGGTCGGTCGTCACCGTGGACACGACGGCAGGCGGGGCCGCAGACGCGGCGGCAGACGCGGCGGCAGGCGGGGCCGCAGGCACGGCGGCAGGCGGGGCCGCAGGCACGGCGGTGGTTGCCGCCCGGGTGCTCAGGCAGGACCGGGACCGGCTGCCCGACCCCGCCTACCTGCCCGTTCCGCAACCGATGCGGGTGGGCGGGGAGGTCCACGCCTTCCTCTATCCACCGTACGGCCCGGCCTCCGAGGGCAGGCTGCCACCGTACGTGATCTTCGTGCACGGCGGGCCGACCGCGCACGCCAACACCGCGCTCGACCTGGAGAAGGCGTTCCTGACCTCGCGCGGCATCGGCGTGCTCGACGTCAACTACGGCGGCTCCACCGGCTACGGCCGGGCCTACCGCGAGCGGCTGAAGGGGCTGTGGGGGCTGGTGGACGTGGCCGATGTCGTGGCCGCCGCCGAAGGACTGGCCGCCGGAGGGCTCGCCGATCCGGCCAGGATCGCGGTACGCGGCGGCAGCGCGGGCGGCTGGACCGTGATGGCGGCCTGCTGCCGGTCCGACGTGTTCGCGGGCGGGGTCTCGTACTACGGTGTCAGCGCGCTCGCCCCGCTCGTCGCCCACACCCACGACTTCGAGTCCCGCTACGTGGAGTGGCTGGTCGGACCGGAAGATCCGCAGGTCTACGCCGCTCGCGAACCGCTCGCCCTCGTCGACGGCGTCTCCTGCCCCATGTTGTTGCTGCAGGGGCTGGATGATCCCGTGGTGCCGCCCGAGCAGTCCACCGCCTTCGCCGACGCGCTGTCCGAGCGCGGGATCTCCTGTACGTACCTCGCCTTCGACGGCGAGTCGCACGGCTTCCGCCGCACCGAGACCCGCGCTGCCGCCCTCGCCGCCGAACTCGCCTTCTACCAGCAGATCTTCGCGTAATGCATGGGGCTCAGCGGGCGAACTCGGTGGCGCGAGACTCCCGCACGACCGTGATCCGGATCTGCCCGGGGTAGGTCAGCTCCTCTTCCACCTGCTTGGCCACGTCCCTGGCGATCACCTGGGCCTGGATGTCGTCGATCGCGTCCGGCTTGACCATGACCCGGATCTCCCGCCCGGCCTGCATGGCGAACACCTTCTCCACGCCCTCGTACGACTGCGCGATCTCCTCCAGCCGCTCCAGCCGCTTGACGTATGCCTCCAGGGACTCGCGGCGGGCGCCGGGCCGGCTGCCGCTGATCGCGTCGGCGGCCTGCGTGAGCACCGCCTCGACGGTGCGTACCTCGACCTCGTTGTGGTGCGCCTCGATGGCGTGCACCACGTCTTCCTCTTCGCCGTAGCGGCGGGCGATCTCCGCGCCGATCAGCGCGTGGCTGCCCTCGACCTCATGCGTGAGCGCCTTGCCGATGTCGTGCAGCAGGGCGCAGCGCTTCAGCAGCGTCTGGTTCATCTTCAGCTCGGCGGCCATGATGCCGGCGATGTGCGCGGACTCGATGAGGTGTTTCAGCACGTTCTGCCCGTACGAGGTGCGGTATCTCAGCTGTCCGAGCAGCAGCGTCAGCTCGGGGTGCATGTCGGTGATGCCCAGCTCCACCAGGGCGTCCTCACCGGCTCTCGCGCACAGGTCCTGCACCTCCTGGCGGCTGCGGTCGTGCGCCTCCTCGATGCGCTGCGGGTGGATGCGGCCGTCGAGCACGAGCTTCTCCAGCGTGAGTCGCGCCGTCTCCCTCCTGACCGGGTCGAAACAGGACAACAACACCGCCTCAGGTGTGTCGTCGATGATGAGATTCACCCCGGTCGTGGACTCGAACGCCCGGATGTTGCGACCCTCACGGCCGATGATGCGGCCCTTCATCTCGTCGCCGGGCAGGTGAAGCACGCTGACGACCGACTCCGCGGTCTGCTCGGCCGCGAGCCGCTGCACGGCCAGCGTCACGATCTTGGTCGCCCGCTTCTCGCCCTCCTTGCGGGCGTCGCCCTCGATCTCCCTGACGATCAGTGCGGCCTCGCGCTTGGCCTGGTTCTCGATCTCCTTGACCAGCTCGGCCTTGGCCTGGTCGGAGGTCAGCCCGGCGACCCGCTCCAGGATGACCCGGCGTTCCTGCTCGACCTGGAGCAGCTCATCGCGCCGGTCGGCGAGCTCGATCTCGGTCTCGGCGAGCTTCCTGTCCCGCTCGGCCTGCCGCCTGGCCTCCTCGTCCAGCCGCTGCTCCCGCTCGGCCAGCCGGGCCTCCCTGCGTTCGAGGTCGGCGCGCAGCTCCTTGAGCTCGGACTTGAGTATCCGGCTCTCCTGCTCGACCTCTTGGCGCATCTGCGCGGCGCTCTCGGCGGCCGCCTCGGATCTGCGCAGGATCTCCTCGGCATCGCTCTCCGCCTTGTGGCGGATCTCCCGCGCCTCCTCACGCGCCTGCTCGATCTCCTCGTGCGCGACCTGCATCTGCTCGGGGCTCGGTTTGGCCCCCGCTCTCGGAATGTCGCCGGAGGTGCGGCGTATGACGACGAGAAGCGCGACGATCATCCCGAACGCGAGCACGAGCACCGCCACCATCAGCACCACGACCAGCGGCCCCATGTGCGCCCCGCCCTCCTCGCGTCGTCAACACCTCATAACGCGGACCCAGACATGGGAGGGGTCACAAGCGCGCTGCGCAGAGCCCGTTCGGCACCAGGATCGATGTCAAGCCAAGACTGACCGGGCGTCGACTACGAAAGCCGACACCTCGCCCGTCTCGATCAACCAAGCTTGTTCGTCCGTCGTTCACCGGTATGGCAATCCGCGCTGCGCGGAGTAACTCCCTCACTGCGTCGAGGTTATGCGTCGAACTGGTCACGAGCAAGCAAACGCGTCATCAAGCGTGTCTTACGGGCCTGCATCTCCACACCCGGCCCAATATCCCCCATTAATACCGGTATTCCGCGCACGTGGGCCCGTCTCCCCCGCCTGACCAGGCATTCCAGCAACCGTCCACGGTGACGGGCATCCTGACCCGGCGCGGGCCCCCTTGAGTCCCAGCCTGTCCAGGAAGAGCAAGAAAAATGTGAACAAAACACAAAGTCCCGATCTTTGCCCGGCCGGGAAGGCGGAGGGCGCCACGCACGGAGAACCCCAGCACCGCGAGCCGCGGAGCAGCGGAGCAGCGGATGTCAGAGCGAGCACCGGATGCCAGCAGAGCGCGCCGGACGCCAGCGGACCGACCGAGACGCCAGCACAGCGCGCCGGACGCCAGCGGACCGACCGAGACGCCAGCACAGCGCGCCGGACGTCACGGGGGGACGGCGCCGGACGTCACGGGACGGCGCCGGACGTCAGCGGAGGACGCCGGAGGGCAGCGGAGCGACCGGGACGTCGGCGGAGCGCCCTGGATGTCAGGGGAAGTCGGCTTCCAGGTCGATGCCTTCCTCCTCCAGGGCTTCCCGGATGACGCGGTACGCCAGGCCGGAAGAGTAACCCTTGCGGGCGAGCATGCCCGCGAGGCGGCGGGTGCGGGTTTGCGGGTCCAAGGATCGGGTGGCGGCGAGCTTACGATCCACCAGCCGACGAGCCGTCTCCGCCTCCTGGTCGGGGTCCAAACGCTCCACGGCTTCCTTGACCGTGTCGTTGTCCACCCCCCGGTGGCGCAGCTCGGCCGCCAGGGCACGCCGGGCCAGGCCGCGGCCGTGATGCCGGGAATCGACCCAGGCCTCCGCGAACGCCTCGTCGTTGATCAGGCCCAGCTCGGAGAACCGGCTGAGCACCGCCTCGGCGGCCTCCTCCGGCACGTCCCGCTTCCGTAGCGCCTCGGCGAGCTGGGCTCGGGTCTTGGGAGCCATCGTGAGCAGACGCAGGCAAATGGCCCGAGCCACCGACTCCGGATCCGCATCCGGTCCGGAAGCCGCAGCACTACCGGCCTCGGGTCCGTCGGCCAGCCACCCACCGCGCCGCGACCGGCTCTTTCCGCCCCGCGAGCCGTTCCCCGTCAGCCCCTTGGACCGGCCTCCGGCCCGCCGCCCTGAGGATCGGCCCTCGGCCTCGCCACCGGACCACCCTGCAGACTCGCCATCGTCCGCGTCGCCGAACCGACCACCGGAGCCGCCATCGGACGAACCACCGAACTCGCCACCGACCGTGCCGCCGAACCGACCTGCAGACCCGCCACCCACCGCGTCGCCCGCATCGCCGACGTAGCCGCCGGACTCGCCGCCCACCCCTCCGCCGACCTGCCCGCCGAGCTCATCGGCGGAACGGTCACCGCGGCGGCGGTTTCTTGCCGTTCGTTTCCTGGTGGTGGCCTGCTCGCCCGTGCCGCTCGGACGAGACCTCGCCCGTTCGGCACCGGACGGCTGGTCGTCCGCGAACCAGCTGCTGCCGGCCAGCACCTCGGAGTGCCAGCCCTCGCCCCCGTAGCCGCGACCGGCAGGGGCGTCGTCGGCACGCTCCCGCCCCTCCCGCCCCGGATCGGCGCGGTCCTGGACGTGCGGAGTGGAGTCGTCGTCCTGGTCATCGACGGCCGGCCTCTCACTGACGTCGGCAGCGGGGATCGGTCCGTGCTCTGGAGAGGGGACAGGCGTGGTCGGCTGGTCTTCGTGGAGTCCTGAGGGCCGGTCCTGGCTTGGCGCTTCTGGCGGGTCCTGGCTTGGCGCTTCTGAGGTGCGCTGGCGGTCGCGTTGTGTGCGCCATTCGTCGAGCGACGGCCAGCCGTCCGACGCCGAACGCGCGAGGTCCCGCCCGCCTGGCCAGGCGCTGTCCGATGAGCTACGCAACCGCTCGCCCTCCGGACTGGGTGGTGGCGCACAGACGGCCGGGCTGGGCGCTCTGAATGTGGACTCGGGCAGGCCAGGCGCCCTGGGCGGGGTGGGGCGCCTGTGGCCGGTTGGTGTCACTCATGGGGTTGAACGATCAGACGTCACCAGGCTTGGGAGTGGACTTCGAGCCGCGGCCGGAAGGCGCGGCGGCCGGGGCTGCCGCGGCGGCGGGCTCGGCGGGGGCGTCGAGGCGCGGGCCCACACCCAGCTTGTCCTTGATCTTCTTCTCGATCTCGTTGGCCATGTCGGGGTGGTTCTTCAGGAAGTTGCGGGCGTTTTCCTTGCCCTGGCCGAGCTGGTCGCCCTCGTACGTGTACCAAGCGCCGGACTTGCGGACGAAGCCGTGCTCCACACCCATGTCGATGAGGCCGCCCTCGCGGGAGATGCCCACGCCGTAGAGGATGTCGAAGTCGGCGACGCGGAAGGGCGGGGCCATCTTGTTCTTCACGACCTTGACCCTGGTGCGGTTGCCGACCGCCTCCGTGCCGTCCTTGAGCGTCTCGATGCGGCGGATGTCCATGCGCACCGAGGCGTAGAACTTGAGCGCCTTACCGCCGGTCGTCGTCTCGGGACTGCCGAACATGACGCCGATCTTCTCGCGGAGCTGGTTGATGAAGATGGCGGTGGTGCCGGTGCTGCTGAGTGCGCCGGCGACCTTGCGCAGGGCCTGGGACATGAGGCGGGCCTGGAGGCCGACGTGGCTGTCGCCCATCTCGCCCTCGATCTCCGCCTTGGGCACGAGCGCGGCCACCGAGTCGATGACGATGATGTCCACGGCGCCGGACCGGATCAGCATGTCGGCGATCTCGAGCGCCTGCTCGCCCGTGTCGGGCTGGGAGACCAGCAGGGCGTCGGTGTCCACCCCGAGCTTCTTGGCGTATTCCGGGTCGAGCGCGTGCTCGGCGTCGATGAACGCCGCGATGCCGCCGGCCCGCTGGGCGTTGGCCACCGCGTGCAGGGCGACGGTGGTCTTACCCGAAGACTCGGGGCCGTAGATCTCGACGATGCGGCCGCGCGGCAGGCCACCGATGCCGAGTGCCACGTCAAGGGAGATCGACCCCGTCGGGATCACCTCGATGGGAGCTCGGGCGTCGTCGCCCAGGCGCATCACTGAGCCCTTGCCGAACTGCCGCTCGATCTGAGCGAGCGCGGTCTCGAGGGCCTTCTCGCGGTCGTTGATAGCCATGGGAACTCCCCCTGGAGGGTCGTGGTCCGATCAGTCGAGTGAAACCTACGGCCTGCCACCGACATTTTCTGCGACTGCCGGGGAAGACGCGGCTCGGCGTTGTTCCATCGTAGCCGAACGGCTGTTCGATCACATCAGCAACACGAAGGAACCGCGGCAGCGCACGGAGCGTACGGAGCGCGGGCCGCCGTCACCCGCCCGCCTTCTGCGGCGGTGAGGGGGCACAGCGCTGCCGGGCGACCATTTGTCCACCGCCGTACGCCTGCTGAGACGGCTTCCGCACACCGGCGAACCGCCGACGACGAGTTCTTCAAGCCGTACGCCCCTGCGTTCGATTTCACCGGATGCGCGGCCACACAGGGTGATGTTCACGGCCCTGTGAGCTGGGGAGACTCACTGCAGGGGCGACAGCGGGAGGCGGCGACGTGGCGAACGGCTACACCCGGGAACGGCGCGCTCATCTGGAGGCGCTCGCCGAGCTGCTGCCCAAAGAGGGACTGGTGAGCCGCATGGTCGGCGGCGACGATCCGGTGTTGTGGGTGTGGCACCCGGGGACGGGCCGGCAGACGATCATCTTCGCCACCCCTACGGCCGGCGGATGGGAGTTCTTGTGGTCGCACGGCGGCCGTGGCAGTGCGGGCGACCTGGAGCGCACGGCCGGCGCGCTGCGCGACACCCTTGGCTCAACGCAGCTTGGATGAGACATCCTCCACTTGGCAGACGGCCCGCCAGACGGTCTTGGCGCTCTCCCCGTCGGCCAGCGCCTGCATGACCGTACGCCCGCCGAGCGGGGCGATCACGTAGTCGCGGGCCCACGACTCGGCGTACGTCTCACCGAAATGAGCGTTCATCCGTCTCCAGAACTCCGTCAGCCGCATGCAATCAAGTATGGAAGCGCACGCAGGGTGGGTAAGACAACCGCATGCCAAAGACCTCCAAGTCTTCACCCCCGAAGACAGCCAAGACCAAGGCCAACCGGGCCAGGCGCCGCCGATTACTGCTCATGCTGCGTCTGGCCGTACAGAAGGAGAAAGCCGAGCGAGCAGAAAGGCATGCGGGCATCAGACAGGAGCCGCGTGCGGGCAAGCCGCGCACGCGCAGGGCGTCGCGACGTTAGGTCACAACACCCGCGCGCCGTACATCTCACCGAGATGGTCGGCGAGCAGCTCCAGCCGGGCGCCGTCGGGGTCCTTGAAGTAAATGGAGGCGCCGCTCTCTATCTGGTGCGGCACGCCGGCCATCTCCAGCTTCCCGCGCAGCCGCTCCCACGTGGCGGGGTCGACGGAGATCGCGATGTGGTGCAACCCGCCCAGCACCTCCTGGTACGGGCCCAGGTCGAGCCCGGGGAAGTCGAAGAACGCGAGCAGGTTGCCGTTGCCGATGTCGAAGAAGAAGTGGTTCGAGCCCTTGTAGTCGCGGTTCTCGATGATCTCCGTGAGCGGGAACTCCAGGAGGTCCTGGTAGAACTGGATGGTGCGCTCCACATTCGACGACAGCAAAGCGATGTGGTGCAGCCCGCGGGCGCTGCTCGACGGCCGGCGCGCTAAGACATAGCGCTGCCTGATTTCCGCTCGGCGGGCTTCGATGGCCGCGTAATCAATGGTCACGGTCGCTGTATGTCCGCCGAGGCCCTGCCTCAATCACGCGCCGCGGCCCGAATGCGGTTTCTGTCGGTGGCAGGAGGCAGTATGTGCTGGTGAGCTCGCTAGCCCAGTTCAGCCAGATGACCAGCCAATGGTTCACTGGAGCCTTCCAAGCGCCCACGGCCGCCCAGGAGGGGGCGTGGGAGTCGATCTCGCGTGGCGACAACACCCTGGTCGTCGCGCCCACCGGGTCGGGCAAGACGCTGGCGGCGTTCCTGTGGTCGCTCGACCGGCTGGCCGCCGAACCGGCCGAGCGCAAAGGGACACGGGTGCTCTACGTGTCGCCGCTCAAGGCGCTGGCCGTGGACGTGGAGCGTAACCTGCGCGCGCCGCTGGCCGGGCTCAAGCAGACGGCGCGGCGGCTCGGGCTGCCGGTGCCGGACATCTCGGTGGCGATCCGCTCGGGCGACACGCCTGCCGAGGACCGCAGGAGGTTCGCCGCCAGACCGTCCGACATCCTGATCACCACGCCGGAGTCGCTGTTCCTGCTGCTCACCAGCCAGGCGCGGGAGGCACTGCGCGGGGTGGAGACGGTGATCGTTGACGAGGTGCACGCGGTCGCGGCCACCAAGCGGGGCGCGCATCTGGCGCTGAGCCTGGAGCGGCTGGACGCGCTGCTCGAGCGGCCCGCGCAGCGGATCGGGCTGTCGGCGACCGTGCGGCCGGTGAGCGAGGTGGCGGCCTTCCTCGGCGGGGCCCGGCCGGCCACGGTGGTGCAGCCGCCGGCGGACAAGCGGATCGAGATCGAGGTCGTGGTCCCGGTCGAGGACATGACCGAGATGGAAGGCGGGCCGAGGGCGGGGAGCGACGACTTCGCCCCGGAGTCCCTCGGGACCCCGGAGCCTGCCAACCGGTCGATCTGGCCTCATGTCGAAGATCGGCTGTTCGATCTGATCGGGGCACACAGCTCCACGATCGTGTTCGCCAACTCGCGCCGGCTGGCCGAGCGGTTGTGCACCAGGCTCAACGAGCTGGCCTATGAGCGGGAGCGCGGCGGCGCCGACGCCATCGACCTGTCGATCTGGGAGACGACGCCGGAAGAGCCGGGGGCGCCCACCGGTTCGAGTCAGAAGCCGGGCGAGGGAACGCCCACCGGTTCGAGTCAGAAGCCTGGCGAAGGGTCACCCACCGGTTCGAGCCGGGAGCCACGCGAGGGAGCGCCCACCGGTTCGCGCTGGGAGCCGCCCAAGCGGACACCCGCCGAGATGATGGCGCAGGCCGGGGCCAGCAAGGGTGTCGTGACGGAGATCGTGCGCGCTCACCACGGCTCGGTCTCCAAGGAAGAGCGGGCGCAGATCGAGGAGGCGCTCAAGTCGGGCCGGCTGCCTGCCGTGGTCGCCACCTCCAGCCTGGAGCTGGGCATCGACATGGGCGCAGTGGACCTGGTCGCGTGCGTGGAGGCGCCGCCGAGCGTGGCCAGCGGGCTGCAGCGCATCGGCCGCGCCGGGCACCAGGTCGGCGCGGTGTCCAAGGGCGTGATCTTCCCCAAATACCGGGGCGACCTGGTGCAGACCGCCGTGGTGGCCGAGCGCATGAAGAGCGGCCAGATCGAGGAGCTGCGCTATCCGCGTAATCCGCTCGACGTGCTGGCCCAGCAGATCGTGGCGATGACGGCGCTGGACGAATGGACGGTCGACGAGCTGGAGTCGGTGGTCAAGCGGGCCGCCCCCTACGCCACGCTGCCGCGCACCGCGCTGGAGGCCACGCTCGACATGCTGGCCGGGCGCTACCCGAGCGAGGAGTTCGCCGAGCTGCGGCCGCGCATCGTGTGGGACCGGGTCACCGGCACGCTCCAGGGGCGGCCCGGCGCGCAACGCCTGGCGGTCACGAACGGCGGCACGATCCCCGACCGGGGCCTGTTCGGCGTGTTCCTGGTGGGCGAGCGGGCCTCCAGGGTGGGCGAGCTGGACGAGGAGATGGTCTACGAGTCGCGGGTGGGCGACGTGTTCGTGCTGGGCGCGACGTCGTGGCGGATCGAGGACATCACCGCCGACCGGGTGCTCGTCTCGCCCGCGCCCGGGCAGCCCGGCAAGCTGCCGTTCTGGCACGGCGACGCGCAAGGACGGCCGGCGGAGCTGGGCCGGGCGATCGGGCGGTTCCTGCGCGAGCAGGCCAAGGACGACTCGACGGAGCGGATCCGGGCGGCCGGCCTCGACGAATACGCGTCGGGCAACCTGCTGGCCTACCTGCGGGAGCAGCGGGAGGCCACCGGCTACGTCCCCGACGACCGCACGTTGCTCGTCGAGCGTTTCCACGACGAGCTCGGCGACTGGCGAGTGGTGATCCACTCCCCCTACGGCGCACGTGTGCATGCCCCCTGGGCGCTGGCGATCAACCGGCGACTGCGCGAGCGTTACGGCATCGACGTGCAGGCCGTGCACTCCGACGACGGCATCGTGCTGCGCATTCCGGACACGCTGGCCGAGCCGCCCACCGACGTGGCCACGTTCGACGCCGAGGAGATCGAGCAGATCGTCACCGAGGAGCTGGGCGGATCCGCCATGTTCGCCTCCCGGTTCAGGGAGTGCGCGGGGCGGGCGCTGCTGCTGCCGCGGCGCACGCCCGGGCGGCGCAGCCCGCTGTGGCAGCAGCGGCAACGGGCCGCCCACCTGCTGGGGGTGGCTTCGCAGTACGCCTCGTTCCCGATCGTGCTGGAGACGATGCGCGAGTGCCTGCAGGACGTCTTCGACGTTCCGGGGCTGGTGGAGCTCATGCGGGACATCGCGGCGCGCCGGGTGCGGGTGGTGGAGGTGGAGACCTCGCAGGCCTCGCCGTTCGCGGCGTCGCTGCTGTTCCACTACGTGGGCGCGTTCATGTACGAGGGAGACGCGCCGCTGGCCGAGCGCCGGGCGCAGGCACTGGCGCTGGACACCACGCTGCTGGCTGAGCTGCTCGGCCAGGCCGACCTGCGCGAGCTGCTCGACCCCGACGTGATCTCCGACAGCGAGCGGGAGCTGGCCAGGCTCGACCGGCCGCTGCGTGACGCCGAGGACCTCGCGGACCTGCTGCGCTCGCACGGGCCGCTGCTGGCGCCCGACGTGAGCGTCCGCGGCGGCGACCCCGCCTGGCTGGAGCAGCTGGAGCGGGCGCGGCGGGCCATCAGGGTACGCATCGCGGGCGAGGAGCACTGGGCGGCCATCGAGGACGCGGCACGCATGCGTGACGCGCTGGGCGCGCCGTTGCCCGTGGGCGTGCCGCACGCGTTCCTGGAGCCGGTGGCCGATCCGCTGGCCGACCTGGTGGCGCGGCACGCCCGCACCCGCGGGCCCTTCCACGCCGGCACGGCCGCCGCCCGTTTCGGACTCGGCGTGGCCGTGGTGACCGACGCCCTGCGGCGGCTGGCCGCCTCCGGGCGGGTCGTGAGCGGGGAGTTCCGGCCCGGCGGGCGGGGCGAGGAGTGGTGCGACGCCGGGGTGTTGCGGCTGTTGCGCCGCAGGTCGCTGGCCCGGCTGCGGAAGGAGGTCGAGCCGGTCGCGCCGGAGACGCTCGCTCTGTTCCTGCCCGCCTGGCACGGCATCACCGCTTCGAGCACGTCCGGCGGCGACCTCCGGCAGTCGAGCTCGAGCGCGGCGCGGGCCATGGACGCGCTGGTCCGCTCCATCGAGCAGCTTCAGGGGGCCGCCGTGCCCGCGTCCGCGTTGGAGACCCTCGTGCTGCCGTCGCGGGTGCCGGGCTACCATCCGGCGCTGCTCGACGAGCTGACCTCGTCGGGCGAGGTCATGTGGGTGGGACAGGGGACGCTGCCCGGCGGTGACGGATGGGTGTCGCTCTACTTCGCCGACACGGCGCCGCTCCTGCTGCCCGATCCCGCCGAGATCACGATGACGCCGGTTCACGAACGTGTGCTGGAACTGCTGGGCGGCGGCGGTGCGCTGTTCTTCCGAGGCATCTCCGACCAGCTGGGGTCGCTGGACGACCAGACGCTGGTGTCCGCGCTGTGGGATCTGGTGTGGTCGGGGCGGCTGTCCGGGGACACGCTGGCGCCGCTGCGGGCGACGCTCGGCACCGGGCGTCCCGCGCATCGGCCTGCGACGACGCGGCGCCGCCGGGCGGTGCTGCCGACCAGGAGCGGCCCGCCGACCGTGGCCGGACGGTGGTGGCTGCTGCCCGCGCCGGCCGCCGACGCCACCCAGCGGGCTCAGGCCCAGGCCGAGGTGCTGCTGGAACGGCACGGGGTGGTGACGCGGGGCGCGGTGACGTCCGAGCGGCTGCCGGGGGGATTCACGCCCATTTATCAGGTCTTGCGGGCATACGAGGAGAGCGGCCGGTGCCGCCGGGGCTACTTCGTCGAGGGATTGGGCGGCGCGCAGTTCGCCCTGCCCGGAGCGGTGGACCGGATGCGCGCCATGGCCCCCGGCATCGCCCCGACGGGCGGGGACGACGCCTCGGCCCACGCGGCAGGACCTGGCAACGCGCCGCCGAGAAGGGGCAGTGGAGCAGGGCCGCGGGCTGTGGTGCTGGCCGCCGCCGACCCGGCCAGCCCGTACGGCGCCGCGCTGCCCTGGCCGCAGCGCCCCGGCGACGTCGGGCACAAGCCCGGCAGGAAGGCCGGGTCGCTGGTCGTGCTGGTCGACGGCCATCTGGTGCTCTACGTCGAGCGGGGCGGCAAGACGCTGCTGTCGTTCACCGATGACGAGCGGCTGCAGCCTGCCGTGGACGCGCTGGCCCTCGCCGTGCGTGACGGGGCGCTCGGGAAGCTGACGGTCGAGCGGGCCGACGGTGCATCCATCATCGAATCGCCGCTGGCGGCTGCCCTGGAGGCGGCCGGATTCCACCCCACGCCCCGGGGACTGCGCCTGCGCGCCTGAGCGTCCCCCGGCCGGCATGAGGGACCGGCCGGGGCATCACCCTCAGCAGCCGGGAGTGGTGGGGAAGGTTGCCCGTGAACCGGGCGGCGTCCTCCTGGCGACCCGAGAACGACAGCGGCAACGTCAGCGTGGCATCGGGGTCCAGCAGCGCCGACACGGCCGCGAGGTCCTCGCGTTCGAGGGCCGAGATGATCACCGCCGTCCGACGTTCGGTGCTGCCGCCGGTGGATGCGAGGGCGGGCGCTGCGGTGCCGGTCGCGGCGAGGGCGAGGGCGAGGGCAGCCGTGACCATGATGGGCCGGATTCTCATGATACTCCGCACTTTGAGACTCAGTATATTATGATACGTAGTATCGAATACCATGGCTCAATAGACTGGGACGTATGGAGCAGGGCTCGCTGAGGGAGCGCAAACAGCAACGGTCCCGTGAGGCGATCATCGAGGCGGCCCACGCGCTGTTCGAGGAGCATGGCTTCGACAAAGTCACGGTCGCCGACATCGCCGAGCGCGCCGAGGTCGGGCGGGCCACGTTCTTCCGCTACTTCGGCGACAAGCAGGAAGTCGTCTTCGCCGACGGGGGCGATCTCGAAGCGGTGCTCGCCGAGGCGGCCCAGATCACCGGGGAAGGACCGATCGGGGACTCGCTGCCCGCCGCGCTGGACGTGGCGCGCCGCGTCGTCGTGTCCTACGTACGGCGGATCACCGCCGAACCCGCGGGCTACACCCGGCACGAGCGGCTGGTCGCCAGCCATCCCGAGTTGCTCGCCCGCAGCCTCACCAAACAGCGCCGCCACGCCGAGCTCATGTACGACCTGCTCACCGGCCAGGGCGCGAGTACGGAGATCGCCGCCATCGCGGCGGAGGCGGGACTGGCGGCCTACTACGCCGGGCGGGCGATCGCAGGCGACGATCCGGCACGGCTGCCGGCCGCGGTGGAGTCCGTGTTCGACCGGCTCTCCGCACGTTCCTAGTCAGGACTTCTCCGCAGATCGTGCTTCACAAAGGCGGGAGACTGAGTGCATGGGGCCTCTGAAGCGCTTACGCGCGGACTTCAGCACCGGCAAGAACCTCGAGATCTACCTGACCGCGCTCATCGCGCTGGTCGTGGGTGTGCTCGGCGTCTTCAGCGTCGTCAACAGCCAGGTCGTGAGCGCCGCGATCCTGGCCACGCTGGCCCTGGTCGCGGTGAACGCACTCGGCCCCCGTCACCAGGTCGCCGACCTCGAAGCGCGGGTCGCCGACCTCAACCGCCTCGTGGAGGCCAAGCTGGCCGGTGACGCCTTTCTGACCACCGAGAGGAGAGGGCTCGACGAGCGGGTCGCCCGCGCCGCCGACATCCGCTTGGCGGGGGTGACGCTGAGCCGCACGGTCCGCGCCCACGTCGAGCAGCTACGTAAGAGCCTGGCCCGCGGGGCGTCGGTCCGCGTGCTGCTGATCGACCCGAAGGGGGCGGTGCCGCAGGAGGCGGCCAGGAGGAGCACGATTCCCGATCAGTCCGAGGTGTTCGAGCACCGGGTCAAGTCCACGATCTACCTGCTGCGCGACCTGGAGGGCGTCGAGGTGCGGTTCCTGCCGTTCGTGCCCGCGTTCGGGCTGGTCCTGCTGGATGCCGACGACGACGACGGCGTCATCCACGTCGAGCTGGGCACGCACAGCTCCGCGGGCCGGGACCCGGTCTTCACGCTCACGCCCCGTCGCGATCACTTCTGGTTCGAGCACTTCAAGGCGGAGTTCGACCGCATGTGGGAGGTCAGCAGGGAGGCGACCGAGGCCGACTGGCATCCGGACCGGAGGACCTGAGCGGGCTGTATACGATGAGCGCGCTATGAGTGATCTGACGCTGGGCGCGGCCCATCGGACTTTGCGGGACGAGGTCACCGGGGAGTTGCGGCGCCGCATTCTCTCCGGCGAGTTGGCCCAGGGCGAGCGGCTCGTCGAGGACCGGCTGGCCGCGTTGCTCGGCGTCTCACGCAACCCGGTGCGCGAGTCCATCCGGGTGCTGGCCGCCGAGGGGTTCATCGACGTCACGCCTCGCCTGGGCGCCACGGTCGCGCGCCTGTCCGCCGACCAGGGCGAGGAGCTCTTCGACGTGCGCATGGCAGTCGAAGGGCTGGCGGCGCGGCTGGCCGCGCGCGATCGCAGCGCAGGATCGTGCTGAGCGGTGATGTGCCGAGCCCGGTCGATCCGCCCCCGGGGTGCCGGTTCCACACCCGGTGCCCGCTGGCGTACGACGCCTGCCGGACCGACCAACCCCTGTTGACCGGCACCGACCATCCGGCCGCCTGCCACCTCGTCACAGCACATCGATAAGGGAGACAGTTTGTTCACCACCAGGCCCGAGCTGACGGGCGACTTCGGCATGGTCGCCAGCACGCACTGGCTGGCCTCGGCCACCGGCATGGGCGTGCTGGAACGCGGTGGGAACGCCTTCGACGCGGCCGTGGCCGCCGGGTTCGTGCTGCAGATCGCCGAGCCGCACCTGAACGGCCCCGGCGGCGAGGTGCCGATCCTGCTGTGGAGCGAGGCCGAGCAGAAGGTGTCCGTGGTGTGCGGGCAGGGCGTCGCGCCCGCCGCGGCCACCATCGAGCGGTACGCGGAGCTGGGCTTGGACATCGTGCCGGGCACGGGCTTGCTCGCGGCCACCGTGCCGGGGGCGTTCGGCGGGTGGATGCTGATGCTGGAGCGCTGGGGCACCTGGCGGCTGGCCGACGTGCTCGCCCCCGCGATCCACTACGCCGAGCACGGCATTCCGGTGCTGGAGCGCATCGCGGCCACGATCGAATCGATCGAAGGATTGTTCAAAGACGACTGGCCGACGTCGGCGGCGACCTGGCTGCCCGGCGGGCAGGTGCCCGCGCCCGGGTCGAAGCTGGCCAACCCGGTGCTGGCCGCCACCTACCGGCGGCTGGTGGCCGAGGCGGAGTCTGCGGCGAGCAGCCGCGAGGGGCAGCTCGACGCCGCCCGCACGGCCTGGTACGAGGGGTTCGTGGCGGAGGCGATCGCCGAGTTCAGCGCCAAGACGGCCTGGCGGGACAGCTCGGGCGAGGTGCACGGCGGGCTGCTCACCGGCGACGACCTGGCGCGCTGGTCGGCCTCGGTCGAGGAGCCGGTGACCTTCGACTACCGCGGCCACACCGTGTGCAAGACCGGGCCGTGGGGGCAGGGGCCGGTGTTCCTGCAGCAGCTGGCCTTGCTCGACGGGTTCGACCTGGACGCGATGGGTTATCTCAGCGCGGACTACGTGCACACGGTCACCGAGGTCGCCAAGCTGGCCTTCGCCGACCGCGAGGCCTGGTACGGCGATGCCGACGTGCCCCTGTCCGACCTGCTGAGCGTGGCCTACAACGCCGAGCGGCGGCCGCTGGTCGGCGTGGAGGCCAGCTTCGACCTGCGACCGGGCGCCCCCGGCGGGCGCCAGCCGAAGCTGCCGGCGTTCCCCGCCCCCGGCACGGCCAGCGGCGCTCCCGGCATCTCGGGAGCGCGTTCGCCGCAGGGCGTCGGCGAGCCGACGGTCGCCAAGGACGGGAGCGTCCGGGGCGACACCTGCCACGTGGACGTCGTCGACCGCTGGGGCAACATGGTCTCCGCCACTCCCAGCGGGGGCTGGCTGCAGAGCTCGCCCACCATCCCCCAGCTGGGCTTCTGCCTGGGGACACGGGCCCAGATGTTCTGGTTGCAGGAAGGGCTGCCGGCGTCGCTCCGGCCCGGGGCGCGGCCGCGTACCACCCTGTCGCCGTCGTTCGCGCTCAGGGACGGCCGGCCGTGGCTGGCGTTCGGCACGCCGGGCGGCGACCAGCAGGACCAGTGGAGCGTGAACTTCTTCCTCGCCGTCGTGCACGGCCGCCTGAACCTGCAGGAGGCCATCGACGCGCCGATGTTCCACTCCGAGCACTTCCCCAGCTCGTTCTTCCCGCGCGGCTCCCGCCCCGGCGTCCTGCACGCCGAGGACCGCCTGGACCCGGACGTGGTGGCGGAGCTGCGGCGGCGCGGGCACGAGGTCGAGCTCCAGGGCTCGTGGACGCTGGGCAGGCTCAGCGCGGTGGCCCGCGACGGCGCCTTCCTCAAGGCCGCCGCCAACCCCCGCGGCGCTCAGGGCTACGCCGCCGGCCGATGACGCGGGCAACGACGCAGGGCGGCGGCGCTGGGCGCCACGGCCGTGCTCGGGGCCGGGGTGGGCAGGCTCCGTCCGCCAAGGTCCTCCGGGCGTCGTCGTCGCGTTCGGGCGCGGGGTGGCCGCGGCCCTGGCCCTGTGCTAGGCGACCGTTGCCTCAATGAGGTCGTCGACCACGTCGGCCAGGTCGTTGTCCCTGGCGTGGACCCGGCGCTGGCGCATCGCCCCCGAGCCCTTGCGCAGCAGCCGGTCCAGCCCCTCCTCGACGAACGCCAGGTCACCGGCTTCGGCCAGCGCCGGGCGTACGTGCTCCAGGAGCCGGCCCGCCAGGACCGGCGCCGGCACGAGCGTGCCGTGCCGCATGTCCAGGCTGTCGCCCAGCAGCCCGTCCCTGGCGGCCCGCCAGTAGGCGGCGCGGAGCACTTCGGACGACACCGGCAACCCCCGGTCGCCCCGCCGCACCGAAGCCAGCGACGTCACCACCAACGCCCGTACGAGGCCGATCAGGGTGAGGCTGTCGCTCACGTCGAGCGGCACGTCGGCCGCCCTGATCTCGACCGTGGGCAGGCTGGGCGACGGACGTGTGTCCCAGTAGACCGTCTTGGGGTCGAGCAGCGCGCCCGACTCCCGCAGCGCGCGTACGGCCAGCTCGTAGTCGTCGTACGACGAGAAGTACGGCGGCGCGCCCGCGACCGGCCACCGCCCCCAGGTGATGACCCGCCAGGAGGCGTACCCGGTGTCGCGGCCGGCGAAGAACGGCGAGTTGGCGGCCAGCGCGATCAGCGTCGGCAACCAGATCCGGAGATGGTTGCCGACGTAGACGGCGTGCTCCCGGTCGGGCACGTCCACGTGCACGTGCAGGGCGCAGATGGTGATCTCGTCCTGCAGCGCGCGGTAGAGCACCCGGCCCTGCAGGTAGCGGGGCACGTCCGTGAGCGGCGGGGAGGCGACGTCCCCCAGCACGGGGATGCCGCTCGCGACGACCGCGAGCCCGCACGAGCGGGCCGCGTCAGCCACCTCCTTGCGTACCGCACGTAGCTGCGAGCCGAGCTCGCCGAGGTCGGCGGAGGGCGGCGTGCGGGCCTCCACCTGGAATCTGGTGATCTCGTGCACCACGTCGGCCACGCCCTTCGTGGCGGCCAGGACGTCGGCCGCTCGGGGAGCCACGTGGCGGGTGCGGGGATCGACGACGAGGTATTCCTCTTCGATCCCGATCAGTGGAACCATGCCAGCGCCTCGTTCTGTCAGCGAAACCAAGCCAGCACACCGATGGGCTGTCCACAGACCTCCGTAAGATGTTGTGCCCGTCCCGCGCCCTGTGGAAAACCTTTGGTCAGCGGAGCTCTTCGACGGACTCTTTCAACGCGCTCATGAACAGCGCGGCGTCCCTGCCGTTGATCAGCCGGTGGTCGTAGGCGAGCCCGATGTCGGCCGGCGTCCCGTCGCCGGGGGACGTGACGGCCAGCGCGCATGCCGTGCCGGGGAAGACGAGCGGGATCGCGAGCACGACGCCGCCCTCGGTGTGCAGGGTGACGACGAAGTTCGCGCCGGTGAGATCGGCCTCCTTGAACTCGCCGGACGTGGCCGCCAGGCGGTGCCGCATCAGGGTGGCGGCGATCTCCTTGAGCGTGCGGGCGGCCGCGTCGTGGATGACCGGGACGTAGAGGCCGTTCCCCAGGTCGAGCGTGACGCCGATGTCGGGTTTGTCGGACATAGTGGCGTGGGTGTCGCCCGGGGTGGCGAAGAACAGCGGGAACCTGGCATGGAGTCCCGCTACGGCCTGGACGAAGATCTCGGCCAGGCCGACGGGACGCCGGATCTCCTTCGTCCGGGCCCTGGCGTAGTCGAGTGCCGGGCCGAGGTCCATGCGGACCGCCAGGTAGGCGGCGGGCACGGTCCGGTGGGACAGCGCCACGGTCCTGGCCACCGCCCGCTGCCCTCGCGACAGCTCGATACCGGCCGGGGGGTGGGCGGTGGCGAGGCGTTCGACGTCGGCGCGGCGGACCACCGCCACGCCCAGGCCGCGAACCTGCTCGGGGGTGAGGCCTAGCTCGTCGATGAGCGCCTGGGCGGGGGCCGTCACGAGCGGCTCGGCACCTTCGTGGGTGTGCTCCCGGGGGACGACGGCTTCCGCCGGCGCGCCGATCGTGGCGATGACCTCGTCCGGGCGGCACCACGCGCCCGCCCCGACCACGTGCCGAAGTGCCCCCGAGGCGCCGGCGGGCAGTTCCTCCGCCGCCTTCGAGGTCTCCACCACGACCACCGGATCCTCCTCGCCGACCTCGGCGCCGTCCGGCGCCAGCCACTCGACGACCAGGTATTCGGTGTCGTTGTTGTTGAGCTTGGGCACGCGTAGCTCAGCCACGGATGACCTTTCTGATCACGCGGTGGATCGCGGCCGCGTCCACCAGCACTTCGCGCTCCAGATGCGCGGCCGTGGGGATGACGGAGTCAGCGGAGTGAATGAGCGTGACCGGCCCGTCCAACCGGTCCCAGTGCCGCTGGTGCACCAGGTGCGCCACCTCCGCGCCCCACGTGCCCCCGCCCGTGCTCTCCTCCACGACGAAGACGCGGCGGGCGGCCGGGATGTCGGCGTCGAACGGATACAACCGCGACGGCACGAGCAACGTGGCGACGATCTCCTCTTCGAGCAGCAGCGAGCGCATCGCGGCGAGCACCCGGTGCGCCACGCCGCCGGGCGCGACGATGACGCAGTCCGGCTGGTCGTCGAGGAACACCCTGGCCACGCCGCCCGCCCGTTCGACGGAGAACGGGGGCTCCACCGCGTGCATGGGACGCGTGTACAGGACCTTGTCCTCGAACAACACGCACGGCTCCCCGCGCCACAGCATCTCCTCGAACACCGCCAGGTTGTCGTGGAAAGGCGACACCTCGTACAGCGCCAGCCCGGGGATGCCGACGAAGTGCTTCTGCGGGCTCTGGCTGTGCGTGGGCCCGTAGCCGCGCCCGCCGCCGACCGGGCAGCGCACGACCATGCGCATCGGCACCCGGGTGCCGTACATGGAGACGGACTTGGCCGCGAAGTTCATGAGCTGGTCGAAGGCCAGGGCGGCGAAGTCGCCGAACATGATCTCGACGATGGCGCGGTCGCCGGACAGGGCCAGGCCGGCGGCGACGCCGGTGATGGCGCTCTCGCTGATCGGCGTGGTGAGCACCCGGTCGGGAAAGCGGGTGGACAGCCCGCGGGTGATCTTGAAGGCGCCGCCGTACGGATCGAGCACGTCCTCGCCGAGCACATAGAGGCCCGGGTCATGGTCCATCAGGCGGTGCAAGGCCGCGTTGAGGTCCTCGGCCACCCTCATGACGACGTCCACCGGGACGGCGGCCGGGCCGCCACCTCCTCGGCGACCGCGTCGACCCACGCGCGGGCCTCGTGTTCCAGCCGGTCGACCTGGTCGCGGTGGGCCGCACGGTAGCGCCCGAGCCAGTCGCCCTCGCGGGCCTCCTGGAGCTCCCGGGCGGTACGCGTGTCGTCGCCCTTGCTGTGCGGGCCGAGGCGGTGGGTGACGAACTCGGCCACGAGGGGCGTCCCCTGGCGTACCCGCGCGACGAGCGGCCCGAGCCGCCCGCGGATCGCCGCCAGGTCGAACCCCTCCACGAGCGCGTGCCCGATCCCGAACGCGGCGGCACGGCCCCCGATCGTGCCGGCCATGTGCGTGCCGCGCGGCGTCGACTGGGCGATGCCGTTGTTCTCGACGACCACGAGCACCGGCAGCCGCCAGAGCGCGATGATGTTCAGCGCCTCGTAGACGGCGCCCTCCCCGAACGTGCCGTCGCCGATGTACACGCAGGCCAGGCCACCGGGCTCGGCACGCTTGAGATGCAGGGCGACCCCCGCGGCCACGGGCAGGCTCTCGCCCTGCACGCCCGTGGACAGGTAACGGTCGCGGCGGATGTGCTGGCTGCCGCCCACCCCGCCGCACACGGCGCCCTCGCGGCCCATGATCTCGGCGAGCAGGCCCTCGGGGTCCTGGAAACGGGCCAGGTAGTGGCCGTGCCCGCGGTGGTTGCTGAAGACGTGGTCGGCCGGGCCGAGCAGCGGCCCCATCGCGACGGGCACGTGCTCTTGGCCGAGGCAGGTGTGGGTGGTGCCGTTCAGCAGGCCGCGGCCGTACAGGTCGAGCAGTTTCAGCTCGAATGCCCTGATCAGCAGCATGAGCGACAGGTCGGCGTCGTCCAGCCGGGACGGCGCCGCCGCGCGGTCGAGTACCGAGGTCACCTCCTGATCACCTCGATCACGCCGGCGATCGTCGGGTTGTCGAAGAAGTCGTCCAGCTCGATCTCCACGTCCAGGCGCTTGCGCATCCGGGCGATGATCTGCGTGATGGTCAGGGAGTGCCCGCCGAGGTCGAAGATGTCGTCGTGCGGCTCGACCGGCGAGAATTTCAGCACCTCCTCCCAGATCGCGGTGATCTCGGGCAGCAGCGGGTCAGCGGCGACCTCCACCGCCTCCGTCCCCGCCGCCGGGGCGTTCGGGGTGGAGACCTCGCGGAACGGCGCCAGCTCGCTCAGGAGCAGGTCGGGACCGATCCGGGACAACGCCGAGCGCAGGTCGGCCGCGAACAGGTCCGGCTCGGCCAGCTCGTCCGGGTCATGACGCAGGCTCGCGCGCAGGCCGTCGGGGCCGTCCAGGAGCTGCAGCTGGAGCGCGCCACGCACCGCCTTGTTGAATGCCAGCAGGTCCACGTCCCACCCGGGCACCGGCGGCCCGGCGCGACGGTAGCTGACGGACACCGGCGCGAGCGCGGCGTGCGGCTTGACCCCGGGCACCGCTCTGGCGATCGGCACCTCACGGACGGCGTACACCTGCCGGAGCTCGGCCCGCAGCCCGGCGGCGAACTCGGCGAACGGCGTGTCAGGCGACGGTCTGGAGAAGACGGGCAGCTCGTTCACGAACGGCCCGATGTGGCCGGCCTCGGCCTCGGTGCGCGTGGACAGATCCACCGCCGTCACCACGCCGGCGTTGCCGTAGGAGCGCAGCAACGTGTGCAGCGCGGCCAGGATCACCTCGAACCTGGTGAGCCCGGTCACCTCCGGCACCTCCAGCCGGAACTCGCTGACCTTCCCCGGACCCGCCTTGCGCGAGCGCAGCACGCCGCCGGGCACGGCCAGGTGCCCCGGCTCGCGCCAGCGCTCGGCCCAGAACTCCTTGGCATGGCCGAGCCGCGCGGCGACCCGCTCGCGCTGGAGCGCGGCGTGGTCGATGGTCTCCAGCGGCGGCGGCACCGCACCCTCGCAGAACGCGGCGAGGTCGGCCACGAGGATGTCCTTGGACTGGCCGTCGAAGACCAGGTGGTGCGCCTCGACCAGCAACGTCCGGCCGTCCAGCGCGAACCGGACGAGCGGCCCCCGCTCCAGGTCGAACGGCCCCTCCACGGGCGCGTCCGCGAGCGCGGGCGGCGTCCGCGCGGGCACCAGATGCAGCACGCCGTCACGCTCCTCGACGGCGGTGCCCAGCAGCGGGTGCCGCTCGACCACGGCGGCCACGGCCTTGGCCAGCACCCCTCGGTCGGGCGGGCCGGGTAAGCGGATCACGATCGGCATGTGGTACGCCGACGCCGCGCCCATCCTCTCCGTGATCCACATTCCGTGCTGGGCGAACGACACTTCGGTCATCGAACCACCTCTCGGAGAGCACGCTTGTCCACCTTGCCGCCGTGGTTACGCGGCAAGGCATCGAGGGTGACGACCCGGACAGGCAGCTCGTACGGTGCCAGCCGGCCCTTCAGGAACATCCGCAGCTCCTCGTGGGCGACGGACCCGACGACCGCGACGGCGACCGCCTTGCCGAGCGTCGCGTGCGGCACGCCGAACGCCGCCGCCTCCCGCACCTCGGGATGCTGGTAGACGGCGTCCTCGACGTGGATCGTGGACACCTTGTACGCGCCCGACTTGATCACGTCGCTGTCCCTGTCCACCAGGTAGAGGTAGCCGTCGTCGTCGAGATAGCCCAGGTCGCCCATGCGTACCCAGCCGCCGCGGAACACCTCGGCGGTGGCCGCGGCGTCGCCGTAGTAGGCGCGGGCCCCGGCCGGGGAACGCATCCACACCTCACCGGTGACCCCGGAGGGCAGCGGCTCGCCCTCGGCGGTCGCGACGCGTACGGCGCCGCCCGAGGCCGGCCGCCCGACGCTCGACGGCCGGTCGGGATCGACGATCATCACCGTCTGGGCGGGGGCGGCTTCGGTGGAGGTGTAGTAGTTGACGATCGTCGCGTTCGGGAAGGCGCCGCCGAGCTCGGCGGCGACCCTGGCGGGCAGCGGCGCGGCGGCAGAGCCGAGCAGCTGCACGCTCGACAGGTCATGCCGGTCGTGGACGCGGGAGCCGAGCATCTCGATGGCCATCGCGGGCACCAGGAAGACCGTTCCCGCGCGGTAGTGCTCGATGAGGGCGGCGAACCTGCTGGGCGTGAACCGCGGCAGCGTCACCACGGCGGGATGCGCGTCCGCCGCGTTGACGAGCATCCACTGGCCGGCGTTCGTGCCGATGGGGAAGGCGTGCGCGAGGTGGTCGCTGTGGGCGAACGGCCGCCGTTTGCCCCCGCAGCCGTGTGCCAGGTTGGCGTGGGTGGCGCTGACGCCCTTGGGCCTGCCGGTGGTGCCGGAGGTGTAGAGGATCTGAGCCAGGGCTCCGGGCGCGGGAAGCTCCACCTCCCCGGTCGCGTACGTGAGCTCACCGGGGCGCAGCACCGTCGCCGCCCCGCAGTGCGCGAGCATGGCGTCGGCGTCGGCGGTGGCCAGACGATCCGACAGAGGCACGGCCACCGCACCCGCCTTGATGACGCCGAAGAAGGCGACGGCGTACTCCAGCCAGTCGGCGTTGCCGAACACCAGCCCAACCCGGTCGCCCGCGGCGACCCCTCTCCCGGCGAGCGCGGCGGCCACGCCGTCCGACCTGGCCTCCCATTCGCCGAACGTCAACGACCCGGACCCGTGGACGGTCATCGCCACCCGGTCGGGATCCGTGGCGGCCCGCTGTCGCAGCAGGCTGGGCAGGGTCACGCGCACGATCGGCCCCCAGCCTATTAATAGGAAACTTTACTGTTAGTGGGCGGGCGTTCAGTTTCGCACGCTCCCGCGCAGTAGACAACCCCGAAATCCCTGTCTCCATCGGCCTTGCGGGACGATGAAGATCCATGGAAGGATTCAATAGTTAGGATTCTTTCCAGTAATGGACGGAGGCTGCGGTGATCAAGGAGAGGCTCGCAGCGCTCGTGGCCGAGTCGTCCGACGGCGCGATCACGGCCGAGGAGGCCATGGCGGCGACCGTGCCCCTGACGGCGCTCGGCCTGACCTCGATCGCGCAGCTGCGACTGGTCGACGCCATCGAGGCCGAGTTCGGCGTGGCGGTGGACCTCACCGAGGAGGGCCTGGCGCTGCTCGACGACCTCGACGTGATGAGCAGGCATCTGGCCGCCCGATGATGATCGACTTCGCCGGGGGCGACTCCGGCATGGCGCCGCTGACGTGGGGCCAGCGGGCGATCTGGGAGACGATCGAACGCACGGCGCCGGACGACCACTACTTCAACTTCGGCCGGGTGCTGAAGGTGCCGGGCCGGCGCTCCCCGCATGACGTCGCGGCGGCGCTTGGCGCGCTGGTGGAACGGCACGGCTCGCTGCGCACGCGTACCGGCGACCAGGTGTGCCAGCGGCTGGAGGCCAAGGGGCGGCTGCCGGTCCAGGTGGTGGCCGGCGACCCCGATGAGGTGCTGGCCGAGCTGGCCGCCACCAGGTTCGACTACGCCGCCGAGTGGCCGCTGCGGGCGGCGATCGTGGTGGACGGTTCGGTCGCCACGTATGCGGTCCTGGTCTTCTGCCATCTCGCGGCCGACGGTCACGGCGCCGAGGTGGCGCTGCGCGACCTGCGTGCGCTGCTGCTCAAGGGCGGCGTGGCCGGACCTCCCCCGCCACGGCCGCTCGACCTGGCCCGCTGGCAGGCCGGCCCTGAGGGCCGCCGGGTGGCGGAGGCCGCCGCGGCCCACTGGGAAACTGTCCACCGCCGGACACCGGCGACCATGTTCGCGACGGCCGGTGACGCCCCCGACACGCCGCCGATCCGTCGTGCACTGCTCCGCTCCCCCGCCCTGCGGCTGGCCGTCGGCGCGATCGCGCTGGCCGCACGCACGTCGACTTCGACCGTCCTGCTCACCGCCACGGCCAAGCTCGCCGGGCGCTTCTCCGGCGAGGAGCAGTGCACGATCTTGCCGATCGTGGCGAACCGGTTCAGACGCGACACACTCGGCATTGTCAGCACCCTGTCGCAGGAGGGCCTCTTCGCACTGGACGTGGGCGGCTCGCTCGCCGACCTGCTGCCGGCCGCGGCGCCGGCCGCGATGCGGGCCTACCGCAGCGCCTACCACGACCCCGCCGACCGCGCCCGCATCGTCGCCGAGGAGAGCCGGCGCAGGGGCGAGCCCGTCCACCCGAACTGCTGTTTCAACGATCTGCGCCTGGCCGATCCAGGACCGGCGGTCTGCGCGCCCGCCGACATCGAGAAGGCGCTGCCGGAGACGTCGCTGGAGTGGCAGCTGAGCCAGGACAAGCTCAACTGCAGGTTCTGCGTGCACGTCACAGGCGACGGCGTCTCCCTGACCGCCGACACCCGCCACCTGTCCCGCGCGCGCATGGAGCGCTACTTGTACGAGCTCGAGGCCCTGCTCGTCGAGACGGCCTGCCGATGACGGTACGCGCCTACGCGAGAGCCACGTCCTGCGTGCCGGGATCGTCGCTAGGCTTCGTCGTCTCCGAGCCGTCGCCCGTGGAGGTGGCCGACGTGACGGACGAGCGCGTGGTCTTCACCGGCACGGCCACGCGCGACTGGTGGTTGCCGATCGACCCCGGCTGGCCGAGCTCCCTCTACCGCGCCCGCTTCGGCCCCGAGCTGCCCTGGCCTCCCGGGCTCCCAGGGGAGCGGCCCTGTCCCGACAACGAGGTCTATTTCGTGGTACGGGAGGCCGTGCCGTCCGCGCCGATCCTGGTGAGCGTGCCGTTCACGACGTGGCAGGCGTACAACAGGGCAGGCGAACCCGGCCAGGGCCTCTACTGGACGGAGTCGCCGAGCCGGGCCGCCCGCGTCACCTTCGACCGGCCGGGTGGCGGCCCGCCCCCGGAGCGCTGGGAGCACGGCCTGCTCCGCTGGTTGCGGCCGGCCGGCTACGACGTGGCCTACTGCTCCAACCTCGACCTCGACGACGGCCTCGGCCTGCTGTCACGGCACCGGATGTTGATCGTGAACGGCCACGACGAATACTGGTCGGCCGGGATGCGTGACGCGGTCGAGGAGTTCGTGCGCCGGGGCGGCAACGTGGCCTTCTTCTCCGGCAACACGTGCTGGTGGCAGATCCGGCTCGAAGACGGGGGCCGGACCATGGTCTGCCACCGGGACGCGGCCGCCGACCCCGTCGAGGACCCGCCGCTGGCCACCGTGGAATGGTCGGCGACAGGGCGGCCGGAGAACACGCTCACCGGCGTGAGCTTCCGCGCCGGCGCGGGCGCGTGGGGGCCTGACATGCGGCGCATGCTGGAGGAGTCCTACACCGCGCGGTTCGCGGGCCACTGGGTGTTCGATGGCACGGGGCTGACCGATGGGGACAAGTTCGGCCAGGGGTGTCTGGGTTATGAGACGGACGCGGCCGAGGTCGAGGAGGTGGCCGGGGTGCCACGGGTCACGTGCCGGGACGGCACGCCGTCGTCGTTCGTCGTGCTGGCGACGGCCGACCTGCGGCACTGGAGCGCGTACGGCCAGGGCGGGACGGCGACCATGGGGATCTTCTCCAGCGGCCTCGGCAGGGTCTTCACCGCGGCCACCGTCAACTGGGGCAACACCCTGCACGACCCCGCGGTCGAGCGCATCACCCGCAACGTGATCGACCGGTTGTCCGCCGAGCCCGTCCAGGAGTGGGAGGTCATCGGCCCGCTCGCGGACGTGCGCGCACTGGCCGTGGCGGGGCGGACCCTGTACGCGGCCGGCGCGGACGGCACGCTGCTGCGGCGGGAGTTGTGCGGCCAGAACCTTCCCTGGCAGCCGGCCGATGTCACCGGGCCGGTGTGCGCGCTGACCATGCCCCGGGAGGCCGCCGGCGGGCGCGCCGCCGACCTGTACGGCCTGTCCACGACCGGGCGGCTGCTCAGGCTCGCCGGAGCCGCATGGGAGGACCTCGGCCCCGCGCCTGCCCAGGCGGTCGCGCTGGCCGTGGCCGACAACGCCTTCTACGCCGCCACGACGTCAGGGGAGTTGTGGCGGCAGCCGTTCGGCTCGCCCCGCTGGGAGCCCGTGGGTGACTCGGCCGGCGCCACGTGCCTGGCCGGGATGAACGGCCGCCTCTTCGCGCTGGACCCGGCCCGCCGCCTGCTGACCATGCTGCCCGGCGGGGGCTGGGAGCAGTGCGGTGTGGACGTCCCCGGCAGCACGCTGACGGCCCACGGGGGGCTGCTGATCACGGGCGGTCCTGACCTGCCCCTGCGGTGGCGTCCGTGGGGAAGCGGGCGGCCGAGGCCGGCTCGCTACTGAGTGGAGCGCTCAGGCCGGGCCGTAGAGGGCGTGCCGCGAGCCCGTCATCAGGGCCCAGTAGCGGTCGCCGTAGGACCAGTGCCACCACTCCGTGGGGTAGTTGACCAGGCCCGCCGGTTCCAGGACCGAGGCGAGGATCTTGCGGTGCCTGCGCGCGTCCCCCGAGATCCCCGCGGCGGCGGTGTAACACGCGCCGGCGCTCTGCTCGGGAGTGTCGTTGATCGCCGTGCCCATGTCGTACTCGATGCCGTCGGCGTCGCAGAGCGTGAGGTCCACGGCGGCCCCCGCGGTGTGCGGAGCGACCTCGACCGGTGAGACGTACCGGCTGGCGGCGGCGTCCAGCTCGCCGGGCGTCATGCTGGGGAAGCGCTGGGCGAGCTCGGCACGGTAGTCGTCGAAGGTCCGGCGCTGGTTCGCGATCGACCGGTGGCCCTCGACGATCAGGAGGTGGAACCCGGCGGGCAGCTCCTCCTCCGCCCGTTCCAGCCGTTCGAGCAGACCGGCGCGCAGGCGGCCGTACGCGCCGTCCTCGTCGGCCATTCGATCGTCGAGTCGCAACCTTCCCCGCACCTCCACCAGCGGCTCCCCGTTGTCATGGACGGGGATTGCGGTCACACGCGGGTCGGAGATCAGGACGATGCCGTCTGCGGGATGCCACATGGGCAGAAATTCTCACACAGTGTCGGAGAAAACCTGCTCCCGGGCCTGCTCCAACGCCGCGACCAGGGCGCCGCGCAGCACGGGGTTCCCGGTGACTCCCGTGGTGACCACGCTGGGCCGCGTGGGGCAGACCTTCGCCACCGCCTCCTCGACCCTGGCCGCCAGCTCAGGACCCCCGGCCCGGCCCACGTCGCCGGCGAGCACGATGAGCCCCGGGTCCAGCACGACGGTGACGGCGGCGACGCCAACGGCCAGCCGGTCCGCCACGGCGTCGAGGAAGCCGGAGCGGCCGTCGGCGACGGCGGCGCGGACCAGGTCGGCGCTCGGCCGCGCGCTCATGCCGTGCCCCGTGGCGAGCCCGTCCAGCGCGGCCTGACCCACCAGCCGCTGGTAGGAGCCCGACTGCGGCTGGGTGACGTCGCTGGGCAGCGGCTCGCCGGGCACGGGCAACCAGCCGATCTCGCCCGCGCCTCCGGTGCTGCCGCGATGCAGGCGACCGCCCAGCATGACGCCCAGGCCCTGGCCGACACCTGCCCAGAGGACCACGAAGTCGTCGACGCCGACGGCGGCGCCGTAGCGGTGCTCGGCGAGGGCGACGAGGTTGACGTCGTTCTCGATGGTCACCGAGGCGCCGAGGGTGGTGCGCAGGCTGTCCAGCACGCCGGTGTGCCAGGCGGGCAGGTCATAGGAGAAACGCACGTCGCCGGTGTCCGGATCGACCACGCCGCGGGTGCCGATGACGAACGCGCGCAGCTGCGGCAGCGTGATCCTGGCCGCCTCGCAGGCCCGCCGTACGGCCTCATGCACGGTGGCGACCGGGTCGCCGTCGGTCGGATTGACCACGACCTCGACCACGGTCCTGCCGGTGATGTCGGCCACACCGACGGTGATGGCGTCGGGCAGCACCTCGAGGCCGGCGACGTGTGCGCTGGAGGGCACCACGCCGTACAGGGCGGCGTTGGGCCCGCGCCCGCCGGCCCGCTCGCCGGCGACCTCCACGAGGCCTCGCTCCTCCAGCCGGGCGAGCAGCTGTCCGGCGGTCACCTTGGAAAGGCCGGTGCGTTCGCCCAGCTCGGCACGGGTGAGCGGGCCCTCGGAGAGGAGGAGCTCCAAAGCCGACCGGTCATTCAGACGGCGCAGCAGCCGTGGCACACCGGGATTCCGTGTCACGGGACCTCTCCCCTCTCGCAACGAAACGCTAACGGCAGTTTCTTTTAAGAAAGTTTCTTGTTAGTTTAGCACCTATTCGACACTGACGATCAGCCTGGTGCGGACCGCAGGCTCAGCACCCGATGAGCGCAGACCCGACGCGATTAGCCGGGAAGGGAGAACGCTAGTGAGGATCGCGAAGATCACGGCCACTACGGTCACCACGGCCGCCCTGGCCCTGGGCCTGGCCGCATGTGGCTCCGGAGAGACCACCACGCCCCAGCCGCAGGCCTCCGCCTCCGCCTCAGGCCCCAAGTACGCGGGCCAGAGCATCACCGTCTGGCGCCTCGGCGACCCCAACGAGCCGTCCCAGAAGTACATGGACGACCTCGTCGCCGAGTTCAAGACCCAGACCGGCGCGAATGCCACCGTGCAGTGGATTCCGTGGCCGCAGGTCAACGACAAGTTCACGGCCGCCGCGGCGGGCGGCGAGGGCCCCGACGTGACGGAGATCGGCAACGACCAGGTGCCGCTCTGGCAGAGCCAGGACGCGCTGGCCCCGGTCACGTCGATCACCAGCGGCGGCGAGCACGCGCAGATCCCGAAGAACCTCTTCGGCCTGGAGACCATCGACGGCGAGGTCTACGCCATGCCGTGGGGCGCCGGCACCCGCGCCGTCATGTACCGCAAGGACTGGTTCAAGGACCTCAAGATCGAGGTTCCGAAGACCTGGGACGAGGTGCTGGCGGCGGCCAAGAAGATCCAGGAGGAGAAGGGCAAGGACGTCGACGGCTTCGCCTTCAACGGCGGCTCCGACGCCAACCACCTGCTCGGCGCGCTGGCCTGGTCCGAGGGCGGCGAGTACGCCCTCAAGGAGGGCGACAAGTGGGTCGGCAAGCTCACCGACCCGGCCTTCAAGACCGGCTTCGAGACGTACACGGGCATCGTGACCTCGGGTGCGTCCAGCAAGTCCCGCCTCACCCAGAACACCACGGACATCCGCACGCGCTTCTCCAACGGCAAGGTCGGCATGTACCTGACCGCGTCGTGGGACATCGCCACCATCAAGGAGGAGAGCAAGGGCAAGGTGAAGGAGGACCAGATGGCCTTCTTCCCGCTCCCGTCCAAGGCCGGTGGCGAGACTCCCGCGTTCTTCGGCGGCAACGACATCACCGTGTGGAACGACGCCAAGAACAAGGAGCTCGCGCTCGAGTTCGTGAAGCTGGCCACCAGCAAGAAGTGGGCCGACCGCTACGCCATGGACGGCGGCCTGCTGCCCGTCTACCCGGACACGCTCGCCGAGCTGGCCAAGGACCCGGCGCAGGCGCCGTTCGCCGCCGCTTTCGCCAAGGCCAAGGCCTTCCCCGCCGACCCGCAGTGGACGGAGGCCAACGAGACCAAGGCGGTCCTGCAGAACGCGGCCCGCTCGGTCATCGAGGGCAAGGCCACGGCCGATGAGGCGCTCGCCAAGGCCAACAAGGAACTCGAAGACATCCTGAACCAGTCCTGACCATGGCGAACACGTCAACGCTCGCGCCCAGGGGCGGAGGGAACACCTCCGCCCCTGGGCGGCGCCGCCACACGTCACACAAGCGCGCGCGGGGCAGCGGGCTGCCCCCGCGGGCCATCCCGTACGTCCTGCTCATCCCCGGCATCCTGGTCATCCTGGGACTGCTGCTCTACCCGATGATCCAGATGGTCATCATGTCGTTCCAGAGCATCAGCCTCCGGGTGATCCGCGGCGTCGCGGAGCCGGAATGGGTGGGGCTGGAGAACTACACCAAGCTCCTCGACAACGACATCTTCTGGTCCTCGCTGCGGAACACGATCGTCTTCGCGGCCGTCACCGTGGCTCTCACGCTGATCCTGGGCACCGCCGTCGGCGCACTGCTCAACCGGCTGAGCAAGCGGATGTCCACCTTCGTGATCATCGGCATCATGTCCGCGTGGGCGGTTCCGCCGGTCGCTCAGGGCACGATCTGGCGCTGGCTCTTCGACGCCGAAGCCGGCATCATCAACTGGGCACTCAACCTGCTGCCCGACGGGCTGTCCACCTTGCTCTTCGGCCGGGCGGACTGGACCGGCCAGCCGTGGCTCAACGACGCGTGGTCGGTCTACGTGGTGCTGATCCTCACCGTGGTCTGGGCGTCCTTCCCGTTCGTGGCGGTGTCCGTGCTGGCCGGGCTGCGGGGCATCCCCGCCGAGCTCTATGAGGCGGCCAGGGTGGACGGCGCCACCCCGTGGCGCACGTTCAGGAAGATCACCTTCCCGCTGCTGAAGCCCGTCTTCGCCGTCCTGACGATCCTGTCGATCATCTGGGACTTCAAGGTGCTCAGCCAGCTCTACGTGCTGCTGAACGGGCCCACCAACCGCGAGGCGTTCAACCTGTCGCTCTTCTCCTTCGCCGAGGCCTTCAAGGCGCCGCCCAAGATGGGCACGGGCGCGGCGATCGCGGTGGTGCTGACGATCATCCTGCTCATCGTCACCGCCTTCTACACCCGCCAGATGGTCAAGCAGGAGGACCTCACGTGACTGAACGAAGTGAAGGCACCAACAAACACAGCACGCCTGGCGTCATGAGGCCGACGAAGGAGGCCTCATGACGCCGCTGGCCCGCAAACGGCTCAACAAAATCGCGCTGAACACGGCCGGCGTCCTGGTCTTCCTCTTCGCGGTCTTCCCGGTCTATTGGATGGTCTCGACCTCGTTCAAGGCCAACGACCAGATCTTCACCACCGACTTCATCCCGTTCCCCACCCACTTCACCTTCGAGCACGTCGGCAAGGTGCTCACCGACGGCGTGGCGGGCAACTCGATCTGGGTCTACATGCGCAACAGCGCGATCGTGGCGCTCGGCACCGTGCTCATCGGGTCGGCGTTCGCGCTGCTCGCGGCGACCGCGGTGGCGCGGTTCCGGTTCAAAGGCCGCACCAGCTTCCTGATCACCCTGCTCATCGTGCAGATGATCCCGACCGAGGCGCTGCTGATCCCGTTGTTCCTGAACGTCCGCCGGATGGGCCTGTACGACAACCTGCTCGGCCTGATCGTGATCCAGGTCGGCCTCACGCTGCCGTTCGGCATCTGGATGTTGCGCACCTTCGTCGCCGCCGTGCCCAAGTCCCTGGAGGAGGCGGCGTGGATCGACGGCGCGAGCCGGTTCACCACCTTCTGGAAGGTCTTGTTCCCGCTGGTGGCGCCGGGGCTGGTGGCGACGAGCATCTTCTCGTTCATCACCGCGTGGAACGACCTGATCTTCGCGCTGGTCCTGATGAAGGACACGACCGGTTACACCATGCCGGTGGCCCTGCAGTTCTTCTTCGGGCAACGGGGCACCGACTGGGGCGCCATCATGGCGACCTCGACGCTGATGACCTTGCCGGTCATCGCCTTCTTCCTGCTGGTGCAGCGCCGCATGGTCTCCGGCCTGGTGGCCGGGGCCGTGAAGGGCTGATCTTTCCTTACGCACGTCAGGGTGCGGCCCTCACGCGGGCCGTGCCCTGACCGTGCCCTGAACTTTGATGAGGAGCCATGAGCCAGAGTGATCGGGGGCTGCGCCGTCTCGCGGCCGGCACACTGCTCGTCGCCTTCGACGGCACCACCGCGCCCGACTGGGTGCTGAGAGAGCTGGAGCGCGGTCTCGGCGGCGTCACGTTGTTCGGCTTCAACGTGGCCGCGCCGGACCAGGTGGCCGGGCTCACCGCGGCGCTGCGGGCGGCCGGCGAGCCGTTCATCTCCCTGGACGAGGAGGGCGGCGACGTCACTCGGCTCGCCTACCACGTCGGCAGCCCCTACCCGGGCAACGCCGCGCTCGGCGCCGTGGACGACGTCGAGCTCACCCGCCGGGTCTACCGGGCCATCGGCTCCGAGCTGGTCGCCGCCGGGGTCAACCTCGACATGGCGCCCGCGGCCGACGTCAACACCGCCGAGGACAACCCGGTGATCGGCACCAGGGCGTTCGGCGACGACGCCGAGCTGGTCGCCAGGCACACGGTGGCCGCGGTCCAGGGCCTGCAGTCGGCCGGGGTCGCCGCGTGCGTCAAGCATTTCCCCGGCCACGGCGCCACCACCGTCGACTCGCACCTGGCCATCCCGGTCGTGGACGTCACGCTGGACGTGTTGCGGTCCAGGGAGCTGGTGCCGTTCGTGGCCGCCATCGAGGCCGGCGCGCGGTCCGTCATGACCGCCCACGTCGCCGTCCCCGCCCTGACCGGCGACCAGCCCGCCACGCTCTCGCCGGCCGCGATCACCGGGCTGCTCCGCGGGGAGCTCGGCTACGACGGCGTGGTGGTCAGCGACGCCCTCGACATGCACGCGATCAGCGAAGGAGTCGGGCTCGCCAGAGGGGCCGCCCTGTCGCTCGCGGCCGGGGCCGACCTGCTCTGCCTGGGGCCGAAGCCGGGCTACGACGAGATCCTGGCGATCATCGCCGAGATCGTGGCCGCCGTCGGCGACGGGCGGCTGCCGGCGGAGCGCCTGGAGGAGGCCGCGGCCCGGGCCGACCGGCTGCGGGCCTGGTTCGCCTCGGGGACGAGCGTGCGGGACGACCCCGCGGACGTCGGCCTGGACGCCGCCAGGCGCGCGGTCAGGCTCGACGGGTCCGCGGGCCCGCTGACGGATCCGCTGGTCGTGGAGGTCGACACCCCTCCGACGATCGCGGTCGGCGACGTCCCGTGGGGCGTCTCGCCGTGGCTGCCCGAGGGCGAGGTGGTCCGGGTCACGCCGGCCGAAGCCGTCTCCGAGCGGCTTCTGGAGCGCGCCAAAGGCCGCTCGCTGGTGGTGGTGGTCAAGGACGCCCACCGGTACGCCGACAGCCGGGCGCTCGTCTCCGCGCTGGTCGCCGCCCGGCCCGACACGATCGTCGTCGAGATGGGGTTGCCCATCTGGCGGCCGGGCAGCGCGGTCTACCTGGCCACGTACGGCGCGGCCCGGGCCAACACCAGGGCCGCGATGGAGCTCCTCACGAGCGGTCAGCGGCCCCGCGCGGCGGCGATCGCCGCCCTCGATCGGTCACCGAAGCGCTCCGCGTAGGCCGCCGCCTGCCGCGGGTCGTCCTTGAGGAACGGCAGGTCCGTGGCCACCATTTGCCTGATCGCCAGGAGCGGCACCGGGCTGCTCAGCGGGCGGAAGTCGGCGTTCCACAGGCCGGGCTTGGGCGGCGGTCCCGGGTAGAACTCGCCGATCATGAGCCCGGCCTCGACGTACTCCGGCTTCAGCGCCCGCTGGGCGGCGTCCACGACCTCGACCAGCGCGTCCGGGAGCAGCACCAGGATGGTGCGGAACTGCGGCGACACCCTCGGCGGAGAGACCAGCCGCTGGAACCACGAGCGGTAGCCGGCCAGCAACTCCGCCACCTCTTCCGCGCTCGGCCGGCCGGGGCGCACGGCCAGGAAGAACGTCCCGCGGTCCAGCGCGGTCTGGGCGAACGGGCACACCGGCCCCTTCCTGCCCAGCTCGGGGTGGGGGCGGCACAGGTACTCGCGTGCCCAGGTCACCACGCGGCGCAGCGCGTCGCCGTACCGCAGGACGAGGTCGTGGTCCCCGTCGAGGTCGCTCACCTCGACGAGGACGCGGTCGGGATCGGTGGGATCCGTCAGCATCGTTAGCGGCCCTTCCTGGCGAGCATGGTGAGCGCGAGGAGCCCTGCGGCGCCTGCCGCCGTCCAGCCGAGCACGGCGTCCTGCCGTCTCGACCGGGCGAGCGCGTCCGCGTACGGCGTGGTGGAGTGGGAGACCATGGTGTAGAGCGGCACCCAGCGGCCGGGCAGCAGCCTGGCCAGCATGAGGTCGGCCTGCTTGCGCAGGAGGTGAAGCGGGGAGCGCACCTGCTCGCGCAGCTCGACGAAGTTGCGCCGGGACAGCTCGTCGAGCACGTCGGTGTGCGGTCTGCGGGCGCTCTCGAACGCGGCGAAGGCCGCCGCCGGGTCCTCCGCCGCGGCCAGGCAGCGGTCCAGGACGGTGCAGTCCTCCAGGGCGGAGTTCATGCCCTGCCCGTAGAAGGGATAGACGGCGTGCGCCGCGTCGCCGACGAGCACGACCTTGCCCGCGTCGTGCCAGGGGGTCGTGCGGATGGAGACCAGATGGCCCACGGGCCGCTGGGCGAACTCCTCGGCCAGGTCCGGCATGAGCGGCAGGGCGTCGGGGAAGCGCTCGGCGAAGAAGGCCTCTGGGTCGGTGATCGCGGCGAGCCGCCCGGCGGGGAGGAACAATGTCGCGGTCATCGAGCCGTCGAGGTTCGGGTGCGTGACGATGAGGCCGTCGTCGCCGCCCGGCCACACATGCAGGGCCTCATGGTAGTCGGGCACCTTCGGGATGGTCAGCTCCTTGTACCCCCAGGACAGGAACTCCTGGTGGAAGTCGGCCGGCGCGCCGCGCTGCATCAGCGTCCTGACCGTGGAGAACGCGCCGTCGGCTCCGACCACCGCGTCGGCGGGCACGGTGCCGTGCTCGGTGACCAGCGCGGGGCGGTCCCGATCGAGGTCCACGACCTTGTGCCCGAAGTGGAAGGCCGCGCCTGCCTCCGTCGCGTGGTCGATGAGCTTGGTCACGAGGTCGCGGCGGCGGATGGAGTGGAGGATCTGATCGTCGCTGGTGCCGTACGGGTGGAAGGTCACCTTTCCGCCGGGGCCGTGCACCGCTCTGCCCCGCATGGGCACGGTGAGCGGCCAGATGTCCGCTATGAGGCCGACGTCGGTGAGCGCCTTCACGCCGCGGGCCGACAGGCCGAGGTTGATCGAGCGGCCCTCGTCGTCGTCACGCGGGCGTGGGTCGGGCCGGCGTTCGTAGACCGCCACGCGGTGGCCGCGCCCGGCCAGGTAACACGCGAGCAGGCTGCCGGCCGGGCCCGCTCCCACGATGACGATGTTCATGTCGCTCTCCGGGCCACGAGCAGCTCGTCGGTACCGGGGGCGTCGAGCGGGCGCCGTTCGATCCCGGCGAGTCCGGCGGCCGCTGCCCAGCCGGCGACCTCGGCGAAGGTGTAGAGCCGGCCGCCCTGGGTGGCGGCGAGGTTGAGGCTGAAGCCGGCCAGGAAGGCCGCGGCGTGGCCGCGGGTGCCCGGGGGCGGGTCGGCGAACGGCTCCAGCACCAGCAGCGTGCCGCCCGGCTCCAGTGCTGCGGTCACGCGGGCGACCAGGGCGGCGGCGTCCTCGGGGGCGAGCCCGTGGCAGACGTTGAACAGCAGCGCCGCGTCGTAGCGGCCCTCGACGGCGTCGCGCAGGTCGCCGGGGACCAGCGTGATCCGGTCGCCGAGGCCCGCCTCCTCGACCCGGGCGCGGCCTTCCGCCAGTGCGCCTGGCAGGTCCACGACGGTCGCCGCCAGCCCGGGCACGGCCTGGCAGAACGCGATGCTGTAGATCGCGTGCCCGCCTCCGACGTCCAGAAGCCTGCCGCCGAGGGGCGGGGCCTGGTGGACGACGGCTGGCGCCATCGACCGCGCCATCCCGGCGAGCATGTCGTGGAAGGCGCGTAAGGTGCCGGGTCGCTGCTCCAGCCAGGGATAGTACGGTTCGGGCGGGTGCCCGGTGCGTACGGCCTCCTCCAGCCCGGTCCACAACTCGCCGATCACGTCATGCCAGAGCGCCAGGCCGGTCGTGAACCCCTCGGCGGCGGGCCCGAGGGCGTAACGGCCGTCGCGGCGCTCCAGGTAGCCGAACCGTACGAGCGCGTCGAGCAGCACGGCCAGCGGCCGCTCGACGACGTCCAGCTTCCTCGCCAGATCGTGCGCGGTGTCCGGGCCGGCGGCCAGCGCGTCGAAGACGCCGAGCCGCTGCGCGGTCCCGCCCGCGCGGAAGGCCATGGCGCCGATGAGGTCGAGCAGGGCACCCGGGCCTTGGTTCAGGTCGCGGAAGGCGTGGAGCTCGTCAGGATCGAGATAGAGCGGCATCGGAGGGCTCCTCAACGTCGGGCAGTTCTGTCTCCAGCCGGCGCAGCCGCGGCTGGAGGTACGCGAGGGGCGCGAGCACGAGCAGCGCCGCCCCCGTGAGCAGGAAGATCGTGGCGATGCCGCGGCCGGGCCCGGTGCCGACCAGGCGGCCCACACTGCCGGCCAGCGCACCGCCGGGCGCGAGCAGCGGCTCGAAGACGCGGTCCGCCAGCGGCCCCGCGGCCAGATACGTCAGCACGGTCGCGGACTGGGTGACCGCCCGCGTCGTGGCGAGCACCCGGCCCAGCTCGGCCGGGTGCGTCTTGAGCTGCAGGATGGTGATCCCGGTGCCCTGCACGAACGGGATCGTGAACAGGAACGCGGGCGCGACCACGGCGATCAGCGCACCCGACGGGCTGAGGCTGTGCGCGGCCAGCAACACCCCGCCCAGCGCCACGAAGCAGACCAGGCCGCGCACCCGGCGCCGGGGACCACCCCAGGCGCTCATGACCAGCCCGCCGGCGAACAACCCCGACCCGCCGGCGAACATGAGCGCCCCCAGCAGCGCCGCCGAGCCGAACGACAGGATCAGCGGCTGGACCAGCACCCCGGCCATGCCGAAGAACAGGTTGTACGCGGCCAGCAGCCCCACCAGCCAGGCCAGCCCCTTCCTGGCCCGCAGGTGCCGCAGCCCGAAGGCCAGGTCCCGCAACCACGGCTCGGCCGGCCGGCCCGCGCCCGGCCTGGTCACCTCGCGCGGCAGTGGCACCAGGTGCAGGACCGCCCGCGAGAGCAGGAACGTCACCAGGTCGATCACGACCACGCCGGTGAGCCCGACTCCGACCAGCAGCGCCCCGGCCAGTAGCGGGGAGGCGATCCGCACGGCGTCGGCCACCTGCATGAGCCCGTTGGCCCTGCCGAGCCGCTCCTTGGGGACGAGCGACGGCATCATCGCGTGGTAGGCCGCCATCTGGGCCGTGCCGAACACGGCGCCGACCGCGGTAATCACGTAGATGTGCCACACCTGCAGGTCGCCCGCCGCGAGCAGCAGGGCCAGCACGCCAGTGGTCAGGGCGGCGCCCAGATCGGCGGCCATCATCAGCCTGCGCCGGTCCCAGCGGTCGGCCAGTGAGCCCGCCGGCGGCGAGAACAGCACCTCCGGCAGCACGGCGCAGAGCGTGATGGTCACGAACTGGGTTGCGGAGCCGGTGCGCTGGAAGACCCATACGCCCAGCACGAACCCCGTGACGCTGGAGGTGATGATCGATAACAGTTGGGAGGACCAGATCGTCAGGAACGCCCTAGGCAAGGCCGCCTCCCCGCATGAGCTCCGCCAGGTAGGTGTCGAGCAGGGACGAGGCAGGCGGGCAGACGAGCCCGGCGGCGGCCAGTAGCCCTTCGGTCGCGGTGCAGTCGAAGCGGGGCGCGCCCTCGTCGCCGTACTCGGCCAGGAAGGCGGGGAAGGGCGCCAGCGGCAGGCTCTCCCCCGCCGCCAGCCGGCCCCGTACCTCGGCCCGCCACTCCGTACCGGGAACGAGCCGCACCGGCAGGCCACGCGCGGCCAGACCCGCGGCCAGGTCGGCCGAGCCGAGCGTGCGCGGGTTGTGGTAGTGGAAGTCGCCCTGCGCCCCGCTTCTGGCCAGCAGGCCGATGGCCGCGGCCACGTGCTCGACCGGCGCCATGTCCAGGTGTTCCCCGTCGGGCACCGAGCCGAGCAACACGCAGGTGGCGAGGAACCTGCCGAGGAAGTCGTCCCGCGCCGACCCCCCGGTGATCCTGGCCGGGCGGTGGATCGACACCGGCAGCCCGGCCTCGCGTGCCTGTGCCGCGAGCCGGTCGGCCACCCATTTGCTCTGGTCGTAGCCCAGGTGGAGGCGCCCGGGGTCGGGCAGCGGGTCCCCCTCGCGGACCACCCTCTCCCCCGGCACGAGATACACCCCGAGCGTCGAGACGACGTGTAGGGGGATGGCCGTCTGGGCGGCCAGCCGGAGCACGGCCAGCGTGCCGCCGACGTTGGCCGCCTTCAGCCTGCCGTACGGGCGGACGAAATCGACCAGGCCCCCGCTGTGCACGATCAGGTCGAGCTCGCCCGGTAGTTCGGGCAGGTCCCTCGTGAGGTCGCCGGGCTCGGCGACGATCCGCCCGGCGAACTCCTCCCGCCACAACCCGTGCGCGGCGAGGTTGCGCCGCACGCGCTCACCGGGGCCCCGTACCAGGCAGTGCACGGTGGCCTTCGAGTGCGTCAGAAGGTCGGCGAGCAGATGAGCGCCCAGGAACCCGGTCGCGCCGGTGAGCAGGATCCGCCCCAGCCCCCTCCGGCGCGGCCCGCGCGCGACGGTGAAGTCGCCGGGCAACACGGCCTCCGCGCGAAGATCTGGAGCCGCGGCAGGCGCCTGCCCGTCGATGACGCCGGCCAGCTCCGCCAGGTCGGCGCAGGCGAAGAAGGTGGCCAGCGGCACCCGGACGCCGGTCTCCTCGGCCAGCCTGGCGACCATCCGGGGGGTGAGGAGCGAGTGCCCGCCGAGGTCGAAGAAGTTGTCGCGCCGCCCGGCCCGCGTGCCGAGCAGCTCCGCCCAGACGGCGGCGACCCGCTCCTCGGCTGGGGTGTGCGGGCTCTCGTACGGGGGCGCCGCACTCTCCGGCTCGGGCAGCGCCCGGTAGTCGATCTTGCCGTGCCGGGTCAGCGGCAGGGCGTCGAGCATGACGACGGCGGCCGGCGTCATGGCCGAGGGCAGCCGGTCCGCCAGGAACGCCCGCAACTCTGCCGCGCTCACGGGCTCGCCGACGAGGTAGGCGACCAGCCGCCCGGCCGGGGCGGCGACGACCGCCTCCCTGACGCCCGGGTGGGCCAGGCAGGCGGCCTCCACCTCGCCCGGCTCGACGCGCACACCGTTGACCTTGAGCTGCCTGTCGGTACGGCCGAGGAAGTCGAGCGTGCCGTCGGCCCGGCGGCGGACCATGTCGCCGGTGGCGTACATGGTGCCGGAGCCGAAGGGGTCGGGCAGGAAGCGTTCGGCGGTGAGCTCGGGCTGACCGAGATACCCCATGGCCACGCAGTCGCCGCCCAGATGCAGCTCTCCCGGCACGCCGACGGGCGACGGGTTGCCGTGCCGGTCGAGCACGTAGGCGCGGACGTGGGGCAGCGCCGTGCCGATGGGCAGCTGCGTCCGGCCGGCGAGTTCGCTGCCGTCGATGGTGCGGTAGACGGTCGCGCAGACCGTGGCCTCGGTGGGGCCGTAGTGGTTGTAGAAGGCGACCCGGCCGCCGGTGAGCCTGGCCCAGGTCCGCAGGCGGTCCACGGGCACGCTCTCGCCGCCGACCATCATCGTCGTCAACGGCCCCGGATCCACGTGGTCACGTCCCGACAGGTCCTCGACCCACTGCTGCCACAGGGCCGAGGCCGTGTCCACCATGGTGACGCCGAGGTCGGCGCAGAGCCGCAGCAACGTCTCGCCGGTGAGCGAGGCGGGGTCTGGGTGCAGGACGAGCGCGGCGCCGCTGATCAGTGCCGGGAAGATGTCGCCTGCCGAGGCGTCGAAGCTCAACGGCGGCACCATGAGCACCCGCTCACCCGGGCCGAAGCCGTGCACGTCCCTGAACGCTGTGGCCAGCCGCGCCGCCGTCCGGTGGCCGACGACCACCCCTTTGGGCACGCCGGTGGAGCCCGACGTGTAGATCACGTACGCGGCGCCCTCCTGGGCCGCGCGGCCGGGCAGGCGCGTGATCCCGGCCTCGTCGATGACCGCCGCGCAGGGCTCCAGCACGGCCCGCGTCCGGGCGGGCGGCTGGCCGGGATCGACGGGCACATACGCGGCGCCGGTCTTGAGCACGGCGAGCAACGCCACGATGGCCTCTGGGCTCGCCCTCATGCGCAGCGCCACCAGGCTGCCCGGCGCCACGTCGAGCTCGCCCGCCAGATCCGCGGCCCGCGCGTCGAGCTCGGCGTACGTGAGCACGCCCGCGGAGGTCACGACCGCGGGCGCGTCAGGCGTGCGCGCGACCTGCCGCGCGATCAACTCCTCCAGCCGCGGGAGCGGCTCGCTCACGCGCGGCTCGGGCAGCACGGCACGCAGCTCCTCCGGCGAGAGCATGCGCAGCTCGGACAACCTGGCCTGCGGCCGCGCGGTCATCTCCTCCAGAAGCCGCCGCAGGTGCCCGCCCATCCGCCACACGGTGTCCCGCTCGAACAGATCCGTCCTGTACGTGAACATGAACTGCAGATGCGTGTCGGAGACGACCACGTCGACCGCCAGGTCGAACTTGGCGGGCGCCAGCCCGGAGACCACGGGAGTGCGCTGCAATCCGGCCAGCCGCAACGGCTCGATCCCGGCCTCCAGGCCCTCGCCCGGGTTGTCGAGGTTGAGCAGCGTCTGGAGCAGCGGCGCCTGGTCTCTGCCCCCGCGTACCCCGGCGACGACCTCGTCGAACGGCGCCCCGCCGTGCATGAGCGCCCGCAACGTCCGTCGGCGCACCCGTTTGACCAGGTCCCTGACGGCCGGGTCGCCGGCCAGCTCCGCGCGGATCGCGAGGGTGTTCACGAACAGCCCGACGACCTGCTCGAACTCGATCTCGTCACGCCCCGCGACCGGCGTGCCCACGCAGAAGTCGTCCTGCCCGGTGTACCGGGACAACAACGTCTGATAGGCGGCGAGCAGCACGATGAACGGCGTGCACCGCTCCGCCCTTGCCAGCGCCCGCACGCGGTGCCACAACTCCACGGGCACGCGCTGGATCACCAGGTCGCCTGCGCCGGTGGGCGTGGCGGACCGCGGCCGGTCCGCGGGCAACTCGAGTGCCGGCACTCCGTCCAGCTCGGCGCGCCAGAAGGCCAGCTCCCGGCCGTGGTCCTCATCGCGCCGGCGGCGGGCGTAGTCGCTGTAGGACGGGGGCGGGCCGGCCGGGCTGGGCGGCGGCGCGGCCCGGCCGGCCGCGAAGCAGGCGTACAAGCCGGACAGCTCCGGATACAGGATCCGCTCCAACGACCACGCGTCGCAGACGATGTGGTGCAGCATCAGCAGCAGGACGTGCTCGCAGTCGGCCGTCCGCAGCAGGCTCACCCGCATGAGGGGCCCGCCCGCCAGGTCGAAGGGCTGGTTGGAGCGCTCGGCGAGCAGGTCCGGCAGGCCGTCCTCGGTCGTGTCGACGATCTCGATCGCGACCGGTTCCGCCGGCCGCACCACCGCGGCGGGCATGCCGCCGATTTCCGGGAACACGGTGCGCAGCGCCTCGTGACGGGAGACCAGCTCGGTGAACGCACGCCCCAGGGCCTCGACGTCGAGGACGCCGGTGAAGCGCTCGGCGACGGCGATGTTGTACGAGGCGTCGCCGCCGGAGAGCCGGTCGAGGAACCACAGCCGCTCCTGCGCCCTCGACATGACCGCGGTACGGCCCCGTGCCAGATGCATGATGACGCTCCCTTGACCGCGGGTCCTTAACTGGGAGGTTGACGTGTAACTCTTAGGAAAGTTTCCTATTTATTCGGCGGTTTGATGCTATACACAGGGGGCGACCGCAGACAAGGACCGGGCGCGACAAGATCCCGAAGCGGGGGCGAGAGGGCGACCATGAACCTGCCGAACACCATGAGCCCCGTCCTGGCCGGGCTGGCCGACACCGTGCTCCAGCCCGGGTTCAGGGGCACGACGCTGCCCGATTGGGTACGTCGCCGGTTGGCGGCCGGGTTAGGCGGGATCGCCCTCTACTCGCGCAACATCGGGATAAACGGTCAAATATCAGAGTTGACCGCCGCAATTCGGGCGGAGAACCCTCACGTCGTGATCGCTCTCGACGAGGAAGGCGGCGACGTCACCCGGCTCGAAGCCTTCACCGGCAGCTCACGACCCGGCAACCTGGCCCTCGGCGCGGCCGACGACACCACCCTGACCAGGGCCGTCGCGGAGGGCATCGGGCGGGACCTCGCCGCCGCCGGAGTGACCCTGAACTACGCCCCTGTCGTCGACCTCGACTCCGACCTGGACAACCCCGTGGTCGGCACCCGGGCCTTCGGCTCCGACCCTGAGCTGGTCGCCCGGCACGCGGCAGCCTGGGTGACGGGCCTGCAATCGGCGGGCGTCGCGGCCTGCGCCAAACACTTCCCTGGCCACGGCGCCACCGCCGTCGACTCGCACGACGCGCTACCCACGATCACCTGCTCCGCCGCGGAGATCGCCGCCACCGCCCTGATCCCCTACCGTGCCGCCATCGCCGCCGGGGTACGCGCGATCATGACCGGCCACCTGCTCGTGCCCGCGTACGACACCGAGTCGCCCGCCACGATGAGCCGCCGCCTCATGGTGGACCTGCTCCGGCGCGAACTGGGCTTCGACGGGCTGATCGTCACCGATGGGATCGAGATGCCCGCCGTGTCGGCGACGTACGGGCTCGGCGGCACCGCCGTCCGCGCTCTGGCCGCCGGTGCGGACGCCATCTGCGTAGGCGGCGAGAACGCCACCCCCGGCGTGGTCGGGCTGCTCCGCAACAGCATCGTGGCGGCCGTCACCGACGGCACACTGCCGGAAGAACGCCTGGCCGAGGCCGCCGCCCGCGTCCGTGCCCTCGCCGAGTGGACCACCGCCCGCCCAGGCACGGAACGCGCGCCAACCACCCCCGCCAGTCCAAACGACAAGCCCATCACCCTCCTGCCCACACACCTCCCGCAGCCGGCCCCCCTGCCGCCGGGCCCCTTGCCACCCGACGCCCAGCCGCCCGGCGCCCTACCGAGCGACCTCCCACCGGCCACTGCCCTGCCGACCGAACCGCTGCCGACCGCCCCCCTGCCGACCGACGCCCTGACCACCGGCCCCCTGCCGACCGTCGCGGCGATCGCCGGCGGCGCAGGCGAGTGGGCCGCAGCTGTGCGTGGCCGGGAACCCGGCACGCCGGCCCACGACGGCGCGGCGGAGCCGGCCGATGCCGTGCGCGCCCCGTGGAACGGCACGGCGAGCGCCGACAGCGCGCCCGAGCGGGCCGATGCCGTGCGTGTCCTGTGGGACGGTGCGGCGGAGCGGGCTGTCGCTGAGCGGGCCCTACGGGTGACCGTGAACCGGCGGCCCGGTCCGAGCGGTCCTCCGCATGTCATCGAGCTGGACGCCCCGACCAACCTGGCCATCGACCCGAACACCCCGTGGGGACTCGCGGCCCCACTGTCGGAGCTCCTCCCCGGCACGACGTCCATCCGGCTGGCCGAGCCCGGCACGGCCGAACTGGCCGCCGCGGCGGACGCGGGCACCGGGCGGGCCCTGGTCGTCGTGGCCCGCACCGGCTTCCGGCACGCCTGGCTGCCGACCGCGCTGAGCCTCCTGCTCGACCGCCGCCCCGACAGCATCGTGGTGGAGCTGGGCGTCCCCGGCCGGGACCATCCGGGCGCGGTGCACGTGGCGACCTTCAGCGGCACCGCCCTGTGCGGCCGCATCGCCGCAGCTGCCATAGCCAACCTCATCAGCTCCTGACCCCACCACGAGGTCAGGAGCTGAAGATCTCCTCGCGCGCCTGCTGGAGCGCCGCCAGCACCGCACCCCGCAACACCGGGTTGCCCTCCACGGTGCTGGTGGCCACATGGGGCCGTACAGGGCAGATCTTGGCGACCGCCTCTTCCACGCGCGACGTGAGCGCCCGCCCGCCGGCGTGCCCCACCTCGCCGCCGAGCACCACCAGCCCGGGGTCGAGGATCACGCACACCGCCGCGACCCCGAGGGCCAGTCGGTGCGCGACCTCATCCAGCAGCGGCTCCCCCTCGGCGCCCGCGGCCACCGCTACCCTGACGCACTCGCCCGCGCTCTCGGCGGCGAAGCCGTACTCCTGAGCCAGCTCGCTGACCGCTTCGGCGCTGACCAGCGACTGCAGGCCGCCCGCCAGCGAGGGCAACCGCCCCGGCAGGGTGCGGATGTCCTCAGGAAGCGGCACGCCGGGCACCGGCAGGTAGCCGATCTCGCCCGCGCTGCCCGAACGTCCCCGGTGCAACTTGCCCCCGAGCATGACCGCCATGCCCAGGCCCCGGCTCGACCACAGCAGTACGAAGTCGTCGAGTCCTTTGGCCGCCCCGTCGGCGCGCTCGGCGAGAGCGGCGAGGTTGACGTCGTTCTCGATCGTCACCTCTCGCCGCAGGTCGCCGGCCAGAGCCTCGTGGATGCCCTCGTGCCAGCCGGGCAGGTCGAAGGAGAAGCGCACGTCGCCGCTGCGTGGATCGACCACGCCAGGGGTGCCGATCACGACACCGCGGAGCTTGCCGAGCCCCACCTTGGCGCCCCTGCACGCCTTCACGATCGCCTCATGCACCGCCGAGACCGGATCGTCGTGGGCGTGCGGGTCGACCGTGACGTCGGCGATCGTGTGGCCGTGGATGTCGGCCACCGCACTCGAGATCAGGTCGGGGCCCACCTCGAGGCCGGCGACGTACGCGCTCGAGGCGATAACCGAGTAAAGCGCCGCATTGGGCCCCCGCCCGCCGGCCTGCGTGCCGACCACCTCGACCAGGCCGCGCTCCTCCAACCTGGCCAGCGTCTGTGACGCCGTGACCTTGGACAGGCCGGTCAGATCGCCGATCTGGCCGCGTGTCATCGGACCGGTGGCCAGTAACAGCTCCAGTGCGGCCCGGTCATTGATCTCCCTGAGCAGTCTGGGCACACCAGGGCGTCGCTCCACGCTGAATCCCACCGTCAATTCGAAAAGGTTGTTGGAAGTTTAGCGCTACCATCCACGCGTGACATCGCAGGTGAACACGAGATTTCCTGTTGATCGCCCGCGTCGTCACGCCCCGCGATCGGCATCGTAACTCGCCGATCGACCTGGAGCCGGGGTCTGGCCGGATTAGGACCTCGTGCCCCCTTCTGACGACCTTGCACCTAACCAGTGTTGACCAGGAGGGATAATCGAGAACATGCGCCTCTCCGCTCGTGTCGACTACGCACTCCGAGCCGCCGCCGAACTCGCCGCAGCCGGTGCGGGCCCGACCACCGTGGGCGAACTCGCCAAGGAACAGGACATGCCGCCCAAATACCTGGAGAACATCCTGCTCCAGATGCGCCGCGCCGGGCTGGTGCGGGGGCAGCGAGGGCCGGAGGGCGGCTACGTGCTGGCCAGGCCCGCCGCCGACATCTCACTGGCGGACGTGATCAGGGCCGTGGACGGCCCGCTGGCCAACGTACGCGGCGAGCGGCCCGAGCACGTCGGCTACCGGGGGCCCGCGGAGTCGTTGCAGCAGGTGTGGATCGCGTTGCGGGCGACCGAGCGCTCCATCCTGGAGGAGGTCACGCTGGAACAGGTCGCCTCGGGGGCGCTGCCCGAGCGGGTGCGCCAGCTCGCCGCGGACCCCGCCGCCTGGGACTGATCCGGCCGGGGGCTTCAGCAGTTTGCCGGAATCACCACCACAATGTCACTAAGAGTGAGAAGGTGACTACTCGGCAATGAATGGTCCGAGGAGGTCCCCATTTCGTGGCGAACCCCCTTCAAGGCCCAGCGTCGGCTCCTGCCCATACTGCTGGCAGGCGAGGTCTCCGTCGCGCTGGCCGACCTCGCTTACATCCCCGTCCTGCTGCCCGCGCTGCTGCTCGTCGGGCCGGTGGTCGCCGCACACTGCCTGACCATCCGGCAGACCGGCTTGCTCGCGGGCACCGCGCTCGTCCTGGCCCTCCTGCTCCCCGTCCTGGGAGACGGCTCGGAGCCGCCCTACGGCCTCGTACGGGCTCTGATCGTCACCCTCGGCGGGCTGCTGTGCGTCGCCATCGCCCGCCGCGCTGAACGACAGCACGCCGACCTGACCCGCATGACCCGCATCGCCGAGCGGGCCATGATCCCCTCGTTGCCCGCCGAACTGGGCGGTGTCCGGCTGACCACCCACACCCGGTCGGCAACCCGCAACGCCCGCATCGGCGGGGATCTGCACGAGGCCATCGCCACGCCCGCGGGCGCGCGTCTGATCATCGGGGACGTCAAGGGCCACGGCCTGGACGCCGCCCATCTCAGCGCGGCGGTGCTGAGCGCCTTCCGCCGCACCGCCGCCACCGCCCCCGACCTGGCCTGCCTGGCCCGTGACCTCGACGCCCGCATCGGCCCTGACCTGGGGCCCGAGGACTTCGTGACCGTGCTGCTCGCCGAGTTCGTGCCCGGCGCCGTCCTGCTCGTCAACTGCGGCCATCCCGCGCCGATCCGGGTCGACAGCCGGCTACGCGTGCTCGAGCCGCCCCGCCCCTGCCCGCCGCTGGGGCTGTCCCCTCACCCGTACGTGTGGCGCGTACGGCTGCAGCCGTCCGACCGCCTGCTGCTGTTCACCGACGGATTCACCGAGGCCCGCGACCGAAGCGGCACCCAGGTGCCGTTCGAGGAGCACCTGCACGCCGCCCTGACCGCCCCCACACTGGCTGAGGCCCTGCGCGACCTGCTGGACCTGCTGCGGCCCGACCACTCCACACGCACCCGACCCGACGACCTGACCCTGATCCTGGCCCAACCCGCAGACGCCCCACAGGAGTAGACGCACCCCCGACGCGCCGCCACATCAGGCCTCTGGCGCGTCGGGGACACGCTCACCACGGAGCCGGCCCACAATGCGCGCGTAACGGCGGCCCGCCGGTGAAGGGCTCAGAGGGCGTCTTCCTGGAGGGCCCTCGGCCGAAGTACGCCGAGTGGCGGCCCACTCGGCCCCGCCGTAAAAGACGGGGTTCTGGTTTGGCCCGCCGAAATAGCCGGCCCTTAATCTGAAGAGATGCCAGAAGGGGACGCCGTCTATCGGACAGCCGCACGTCTGCGGGAGGCTCTGGACGGCCGCATCCTCACCAGGTCCGACTTCCGCGTCCCTCGGTATGCCACCGTCGACCTGACGGGCCGCGCGGTGCTCACCACGCTCTCACGGGGCAAGCACCTGCTCACCCGCGTCGAAGGCGACCTGACCATCCACACCCACCTCCGCATGGACGGCAGCTGGCGTGTCCACCCGGCCACAGCCCACATGAAGCCACCCCCCGGCGACCAGGTCAGGCTGATCCTGGCCAACCAGCAGTGGACGGCCATGGGTGTGAAGCTGGGAATGGTGGATCTCGTCCAGACACGTGACGAGACACGGCTCGTGGGCCATCTGGGGCCTGATCTGCTCGGCCCGGACTGGGACCCGGACGAGGCCGTGCGGAGGCTGCGAGGGGCACCCGACAGGACCATCGGGGAGGCGCTGCTCGATCAGCGCAACCTGGCGGGGATCGGCACGATCTATCGCGCCGAGACCCTGTTCCTGCGAGGAATCTGGCCGTGGCGGAAGGTTGGGGAGATCGAGGATCTCAACGGACTGGTGTCATTGGCGCAGCGACTTCTGGCCGCCAACAAGGGAAATGCGGGCACGGTGACCACAGGTGATCGCCGCCCGGCGAACCAGACCTGGGTCTATGGCAGGGCGGGGAGGCCCTGTCGCCGTTGCGGCACCCGCATCAGCCGCGGGGAGATGGGGGCGCAGCCACAGGAGCGGCTGATCCTGTGGTGTGCCGGCTGCCAGCCACGCTAGGCAGCCACCATGTCCTTGACTTCGGGGAACACGGAGTCGGAGATCGACCCGGGAACCGTCTCGGTAAGGGGCAGGCGCTCGTGCTCAGGCACATCGGCAAGCACAGGAGCGGCCTGGAGCTCCGCCAGCGCGAACTGGTCGGACACTTCACGCAACACCTGCGAAAGCGGCACCCCGAGCGCGCCGCAAATGGACGCGAGCAGCTCGGACGAGGCCTCCTTCTGGCCACGCTCCACCTCGGACAAGTAGCCGAGCGAAACACGGGCCAGCGTGGACACCTCGCGTAGCGTCCGTCCCTGCCGCACCCGCAGCCGCCTCAGCACGTCGCCGAGCAGCTGACGCAGCAGAATCATCTGTCGCTCCCTCCCCGGCGCGGATGTTTTCACCACGCCTCGCGCGATCGGATCGTGCCGCACTTTGGTCTTCTTAGCTTCGTACATACTCCTCGCCGTCATCACTGGGCGTCGCCGCCCCTGGACCGCCGCTCGTGCCTCATTGCGCGACTCATCAGGCCCGCCTGCCGGGCGCTCGGTGCTTGCAGTTGGCTCACGGACCTCACTCACAGCTCCACCGTACCCGTATCCACCGACACCGCGTCAGACCGCGCAAGGCATGTTCGCTCGGGACGTAACACGGTAATCACCGGGAATGTTCCCCTATGTTCGTCTTCAGCACACCTGCTAGGAGATCAACGGCCTCGTCCACCGTCTCTACCCTGATACGTTCGCGCGACCCATCAAGTCTCAATTCGCGAGACCAAATCTGCCCGCCAGGCCCGGAAACCGCTATGTGAACGAGGCCCACGGGCTTGCCGTCCTGCGGCTCCGGACCGGCCACACCGGTCACCGCAAGCCCGTACGTGGCCCCGCACAGCCGCGCGACGCCCGCCGCCATGGCCGCCGCCACCTCCGGGTGCACGGCCCCCTCGCGCCGCAGCAGCTCCCCCGGCACACCGAGCAGCTCCCGCTTGAGATCGGTGGCGTACGAGATCACTCCGCCGCGGAACGCCTTCGAGGACCCGGACACCGACGTGAACGCGGCCCCGATGAGCCCGCCGGTGAGCGACTCGGCCACCGCCACCGTGGCGGACCGCCGCACCAGCATGGACAGAACCCCGGCCACATCCACTGTCGATCACTCCCCGCGCGCCTGCCTGGCCACCTTACGCAACCTCACGGCCCGGATCACATAGTCGACGCCGGTGGCCACCGTGACGATCAGGGCCGCCCCCATCACCACCCACCGCACCATGTCCGGGATCCACGGCAGGAGGTAGAGGACGATCGCGGCGATCTGCAGCACCGTCTTGACCTTGCCGCCATAGCTGGCCGGGATGACCGCGTGCCGCAGCAACACGAACCTCAGCGCCGTGATGCCCAGCTCCCTGCCCAGGATCACTCCCGTGACCCACCACGGCAGCTCGCCCAGGATCGACAGGCACACCAGCGCAGCGCCGGTGAGCGCCTTGTCCGCGATCGGATCCGCGATCTTGCCGAAGTCCGTGATCAGGCCGTACCGGCGAGCCAGCTCGCCGTCGAGGTGGTCGGTGAGCGAGGCCACCGCGAAGACCGCCAGCGCGGTCACCCGCCAGCCCGCGCCCGGCAGGAAGAGGCAGACGACGAAGAACGGGACGAGCGCCAACCGGAGGACCGTCAGGATGTTGGCGATGTTCCACGGGCTCACCACCCGGCGCTCGTCTTTCATCACGAGACGGCCTCCGGAGTGAGCATCGCAGGGAGCGCCGGCGACCGAGGAGCGGAGCGCAGGAGGCCGTCGGGGAACACAGTCATGGACTGGCCTTGATACGCGCGATCAGGTCGACACCCTCGGCGTCGACCACGACCGCGCGCACGATCTGCCCCCTGACCAGCCCGATGCCCTGCACCGTGACCGAGCCGTCGACCTCGGGCCCCTGGTGGGCGGCCCGGCCCTCATAGCCGCCGTCGCCCAGGTCGTCGTCGATCAGAATGTCGACCTCGGTGCCGATGCGCTCCTCCGCCCGCTGGGCGGTCAGCTCCTCGGCCAGTGCGGTGAGCACCCGCACACGCTCGTCGATGACCTCCTGGTCGAGCTTGTCCGGCAGGTTCGCCGCCTCGGTGCCGTCCTCGTCGGAGTAGCCGAACACGCCGATGACGTCGAGCCTGGCCTTCTCCAGGAAGCCCACCAGTTCGCCGAACTCCTCCTCGGTCTCCCCGGGGAAGCCCACGATGAAGTTGGAGCGCACGCCGGCCTCAGGGGCGCGCTCGCGTACGGTCTCCAGCAGCCCCAGGAAGCGCTCGGGGTCGCCGAAACGCCGCATCCTGCGCAGCACGCTGTTGCTGGCGTGCTGGAAGGACAGGTCGAAGTAGGGGGCCACACCCCCGGTGCCGGTGATGACGTCGATCAGTCCGGGACGCAGCTCGGCCGGCTGCAGGTAGCTGACCCGCACCCGCTCGATGCCGTCGACGGCCGCGAGCTGTGGCAGCAACTTCTCCAGCGCCCGCAGGTCGCCCAGGTCCTTGCCGTAGGACGTGGAGTTTTCGCTGACGAGGACGAGCTCGCGCACGCCCCGGTGGGCCAGCCAGTCGGCCTCGGCCAGCAGCTCGTCCGGCGTGCGTGAGACGTAGGAGCCGCGGAAGGCCGGGATGGCGCAGAACGTGCAGCGCCGGTCGCAGCCGGAGGCCAGTTTGAGCGAGGCCACCGGGCTCTCGTCGAGGCGTTTGCGCAGCACACGGGGCCCGCTGGCGGGCCCGAGCCCGGTCGGCAGGTCGCCGTGGCCGGGGATGTTGGTCTTGGGCGCGGTGGCACGCTCCACCGGCGAGATGGGGAGCAGCGTGCGGCGGTCACGGGGTGTGTGGGGCTTGAGCGGCCGGTTCGCGAGCACGTCGTCGAGCCGGTCGCCGATCTCGGCGTAGTCGTCGAAGGAGATGACCGCGCTGGCCTCCGGCAGCGCCTCGGCCAGCTCGTTGCCGTAGCGCTCGGCCATGCAGCCCGCGGCCACCACTTTCGCGCCGGAGTCGGCAGCGGCCAGGAGCGTGTCGATGGAGTCCTTCTTGGCTGAGTCGATGAAGCCACACGTGTTGACGACGACGACATCGGGGTCGTCGTCGCCCAGCTGCCAGCCGGCAGCCTCGAGTCGCGCGGCCAGCTCCTCGGAGTCGACCTCGTTGCGTGCGCAGCCCAGAGTGATCAGCGATGCGGTTCGGCGGGATGACATGGTGAACACTACGGTATCGGGAGTTGGCCACTACCCGATGCACGGGTCCACCTGCTCGACTACCTCGCGCGCTGTCGCGTCTGCTTCTTCGGCGCCTCGAAGGAGCGCTGCACCGCCTCCCCGCGCCCTCCGAGTCCCGTCACCTGCTCGCCGTTGACCAGCACCGACACCGCGCCGGCGTCACTGAGGACCAGATTGACCTTCTCCGGCGTGCGCCAGGTGGAGACCCTGCCCGCCTGCAACGTCCCGGAGAACAACCGGCGACCTTTCGCGTCGTGCAGGTTCACGTACGACGTCCGCTTGGCCCTGATCTGCACGGTCACCATACGCTTGCCACTCACCTTGCGTGACGACTTGGGCGTCTCCGTGATGGGCGTGTTCGGTGGGACGGTCGGCCGGGCGGAGACCTGCCGCACGCCGGGGGTCTGCGCCTGGTCGCCCGTCCCGCCCAGCACCCGCATCATGCCGAAGGCCACCACGATCGCCAGCGCCACCCCGAGCGCCATCGTCCAGTTAGGTCCCCGCCGCTCCGGCACGTGGACCTTCTTGTCGGTCTGGAACACCGCCGCGGCCCGCACCGGCCGAGGCGCCCCACCCTGCTGCTGGTCATACAGGTGCACGACGGCCTCGGGATCCAGCCCCACAGCCTTGGCCACGGCCTTGACATGCCCCCTGGCGTAGAACTTGCCGCCACACTGGTCGTAGTCATCCTGCTCCAAGTCATGGATGATCGCCTCGCGGATCCGGGTGGCCGCGCTCACCTGCGCGACCGTCAGCCCCGCCGACTGCCTGGCTGCCGCCAGCATGGCTCCGATGCTCTGCTCCTGCACGGCGAAACGCCTCCCCGATGGCGCCTGGTATATCCCCACCACGACATTCCGTAGTGGTTCATATTCAATCAGTAGCTGCCTCGGAGGGATGCATTGGGGTCATTCGCCACGCAGGTCGGCCAGCAAACCCGGCAGATCGTCGGGCTTCACGAGCACCTCGCGAGCCTTGGAGCCCTCGCTCGGTCCGACCACGTTGCGGCTCTCCAGCAGGTCCATCAGCCGCCCGGCCTTGGCGAAGCCGACCCGCAGCTTGCGCTGCAACATCGAGGTCGAGCCGAACTGCGTGGTCACGATCAGCTCGGCCGCCTGGATCAGCAGCTCGAGGTCGTCGCCGATGTCCTCGTCGATCTCCCGCTTGACCGGCGCGGCGGCCACGTCCTCGCGGTATTCGGCCTGCATCTGCGCCTTGCAGTACGCGACGATCTCGGCGATCTCCTTCTCCGAGACGAACGCGTTCTGCAGGCGGATGGGCTTGCTCGCGCCCATCGGCAGGAACAGCGCGTCACCCTGGCCGATCAGCTTGTCGGCGCCGGGCTGGTCGAGGATGACCCGGGAGTCGGTGAGCGACGAGACGGCGAACGCCAGCCTGGAGGGCACGTTCGCCTTGATCAGACCGGTGACCACGTCCACGCTGGGCCGCTGGGTGGCGATCACCAGGTGAATGCCGGCCGCGCGGGCCAGCTGCGTGATGCGCACGATCGAATCCTCGACGTCGCGCGGCGCCACCATCATCAGGTCGGACAGCTCGTCCACGATCACCAGCAGGTACGGGTACGGCTGGTAGACCCGCTCACTGCCGGGCGGCGGCACCAGCTTGCCCGCCCGCACGGCCTTGTTGAACTCGTCCACGTGCCGGAACCCCGACGCGGCCAGGTCGTCGTAACGCCGGTCCATCTCACCCACCACCCATTCGAGGGCCTCCGCGGCCTTCTTCGGGTTGGTGATGATCGGCGTGATCAGGTGGGGGATGCCCTCGTACACGCTCAGCTCGACGCGTTTGGGGTCCACCAGCACCATGCGCACCTCGTCCGGCGTGGCCCGCATGAGGATGCTGGTGATCAGCCCGTTGACGCAGACCGACTTGCCGGCGCCGGTGGCGCCCGCGATGAGCAGGTGGGGCATCTTGGCGAGGTTCGCGACGATGGTGCGGCCCTCGACGTCCTTGCCCAGGCCGACGATCATCGGATGGTGATCGGCCTGCGCCACCTGCGACCGCAGCACGTCGCCCAGCGCCACCAGGTCCTTGTCGGCGTTCGGGATCTCCACCCCGATAGCCGACTTACCCGGGATGGGCGACAAAATCCTGACATCTGCTGATTTGACGGCGTAGGCGATGTTCTTGGTGAGCGCCGTCACCTTCTCGACCTTGACCGCCGGGCCGAGCTCGATCTCGTACCGGGTGACGGTCGGCCCGCGGGTGAACCCGATCACCTGCGCGTCGATCGTGAACTGCTCGAGCACGCTGGTCAGCGCGTTCACCACGGTGGTGTTGGCCTTGGTCTGCGGCTTGGGCGCGCTGCCCGGCTTGAGGAACTGCAGGTCCGGCAGGCTGTAGGGCCCCGCCTGCGGCGACAGCACCAACTGCTCGACCTTGCGCGGCGCGGGCGTCGGCAGCGGCGGCTCGGTCCTGCGCTCCGCCTCCGGCGCGGGCGACTCCTCCTCGTCGGTCAGTCCGGGCACGATCTCCGGAGAGTGGCCGGCCCGCTTGTCCGGCTTCTCCGCCAGCACCGGGCTGTCGTAGGGCTTGATCGTTTCGCCGCCCTCGCCGGTCTCCGGCTTCTTCGCCCTGGTCCGCTTCTTACCCGGCTCACGTGACTGCGGCTCCGCCTGCCGCTCGAACAACATGTGCTTGAGCTCGGCCAGCCGCTCGGGGATCCGGTGCACGGGAGTCGCGGTGATCACGAGCACGCCGAATCCGGACAGAAGCAGCAACAACGGGATCGTGATCCACGGCGGCAGGATGCTCATCGGTGGGGCCGACACGATGAACCCGATCATGCCTCCGGCCGCCGACACCTTGTCCATGCCCTGGCCTTCGCCGGCCGGATAGGGCGTGCCGTTGGCCACGTGGATCACACCCAGCACACCGATCAGCAGCGCGGCCCAGCCGATCACCATGCGGCCGGTGTCGGCGTTCTGGTCGGGATGGCGCAGGTAGCGCCAGGCCAGCAGGCCGAGCAGCAGCGGCAGCGCCCAGGCCAGCGAGCCGAACACGGCGTGCACGGCCGTGTTGACCACGCCGGAGACCGCCCCGTCGGCATTGCGCCAGGTCATGGCCGCCAGCACGATCGCGCCCGCGAGCATCGTCAGTCCTACCCCGTCGCGCCGGTGCGCCGGATCCAGCTCGCGGGCGTTCTTGCCGAGCGCGCGGGCCATGCTGCCGATGCCGTTGGCGAGCAACATCCACAGCCCGACGATCAGCTTGCCGATCATCGTGAAGACCCAGCTGATCGGGTCCTGGTGAGCAACCGAGGGTTTGCGGCCAGAGGCGGCTCCCCTCGCCCTGGAGCTCCCCGCCGACGTGCCTGTCCGCTTCGCGGGGGTCGATCGAGACGAGGTCGACCGCTTTGCCGGCCCCTTCGGTGCGCTTTTCGGCGTACGGGTGGCCATGATGCCAAAGGTACGTCGGAGACACCGCGGCGCGCGCGGAGACTCGCCGAACGCCCCTTACATGAGGTTCAGCCCATGTCTATGCAACGGCCGCATGGTCGCAGGCAAGGCCTTGCTCATCGGAGCATATGCCTCTCCTCAATTTCCGGCCGGCGGCCTCACTCCCGCCCATGCCGACCGGCTGCGGGCCGCCCTCATTCTCTGCCGCGGCCTTCCACGGAGGAGATCAGGTCGAAGGCGGCCTGCATCGCCGCCACCCGGTCGGCCAGTTCCTTGACCGTGTCCCGCAGCCCCTCGTCGCCGGAGGCGGTCTCGGCCAGGCTCGTGAGCCGGCACTCGACCGCGCCGAGCCGCGAGGCGAAGTCCGACAGCGCCTCGCGGTCGTCGACGAGCTGCGTGAGCAGGGCGGTCTGCTCGACCAGCACCGCGGTCTTGCGGAACAACTCGATGAAGACCGCGACCTTGCTCCTGAGCACCCACGGATCGAACGGTTTGGTGAGATAGTCCACCGCGCCGACCGCGTAGCCGCGGAAGGCCGCGCCCGCGCTGGGCTCGGTGCCGGTGAGGAAGATGATCGGCACGTCACGCGTCTGGTCGAGCCGCTTGATGTGGGTGGCGGTCTCGAAGCCGTCCATGCCCGGCATGAGCACGTCGAGCAGCACGACCGCGAACTCGTGCCGCAACATCAGCTTCATGGCCTCCTGGCCCGACCTGGCCTTGAACAGCCGCTGCTGGAGCGGCCGCAGGATGGCCTCCAGCGCGACCAGGCTCTCCTCGTTGTCGTCCACCAGCAGGATCTTGACCTGGCGGTTCACCGTTCGATCCACCCCCGCATCACCTCGAGCAGATGGTCGAGGTCCACGGGCTTGGGCACATAGTCGGAGGCACCGCAGGAGATCGTCTTCTCCCGGTCGCCGGGCATCGCCTTCGCGGTGAGCGCGATGATCGGCAGGTCGGCGAACCTCGGCATCTCGCGTACGGCGGCGAGCGTCTCGTAGCCGTCCATCTCCGGCATCATCACGTCCATGAGCACGAGGTCGATGTCCTCGTCACGTTCCAACGCCTCGATGCCCTCCCGGCCGTTCTCGGCGTAGACGATCTCCATGCCGAGGCGGCCCAGCACGTGGGTCAGGGCGTAGACGTTGCGGATGTCGTCGTCCACGATCAGCACCCGCCGCCCCGCGAACGCCTCCCCCAGCGGGCCGTCCTTGAGCAGGCTGAGCTTGATGGCGGACTGCCACAGGTCGTCGCCGTCCACAGCCGGCCACTCGGCCTGCGGCTGCGCGGCACGCGCTTCCACGGGCTTGGGCGAGGGCTGCCACTCGGGGTCCCCCGTCACAGCCGGCGCCGGGCATCCCGCGGGCACGTACAACGTGAACGTGCTGCCCACGCCCGGGGTGCTGCTGGCGTGGATCTCGCCGCCGAGCAGGCGGGCGATCTCGCTGCTGATCGACAGGCCCAGTCCCGTGCCGCCGTACTTGCGGCTCGTGGTGCCGTCGGCCTGCTGGAACGCGCCGAAGATGGCCGGCAGCTTGTCGGCGGCGATGCCGATGCCGGTGTCGCTGACGGCGAACGCCAGCACCTCGCCTTCCGGTGTGCGCCTCCCGGGATCGACGGACACCTTCAGGCGCACCTCGCCGGAGGAGGTGAACTTGACGGCGTTGGACAACAGGTTGCGCAGGATCTGCTGGAGCCTGCGCTCGTCGTTGTAGAGCTCGCTCGGCGTGCCGGGTTGCACCTCGATCTCGAACGTGAGCCCGCGGTCCACGGTGAGCGGCCGGAACGTGGCGTCCACGTAGTCGAGCAGCTTGCTCAGCGGCAGCTTCTCCGGGCGTACGTCCATGCGACCGGCTTCGATCTTGGACAGGTCGAGGATGTCGTTGATGAGCTGGAGCAGGTCGCTGCCGGCGTTGTGGATCGTGGTGGCGAACTCGACCTCCTGCGCCGACAGGTTGCCCTCGGGGTTGTCGGCCAGCAGCCTGGCCAGGATGAGCAGGCTGTTGAGCGGCGTGCGCAGCTCGTGGGACATGTTGGCCAGGAACTCCGACTTGTAGCGGGAGGACGTGGCCAGCAGGTGGGCCTTCTCCTCCAGCGCCGCGTTGGTCTTGCGCAGCTCGGCCTGCTGGCGCTGCAACTCGTCCGAGCGGCCCTGCAACTGCTGGGCCAGCCGCTGCGACTCCGACAGCAGCGCCTCGGTGCGGGCGTTGGCGATGATCGTGTTGATCGCGACGCCGATCGTCACCACGAACTGGTCGAAGAAGGCCAGGTGCACGTCGCTGAACCGGCTGAAGGAGGCCAGCTCGATCACGCCGAGCACGTTGTCCTCGAACAGGATCGGCAACACCACGACGCTGGCCGGCGCGGCCTCGCCCAGCCCCGAGTGCACCTTGATGTATCCGGGCGGCACGTCCTCCAGCAGAATGCGCTTGCGTTCCAGCGCCGCCTGCCTGATCAGCCCCGACCCGGGGCTGCCCGGTCCCGGCAGCACGTCGTGGGCCGCGCCGTAGCCGGCGATGTAGGCCAGGGAGCCTTCGGGCGCGTCGGGGTCGGCCAGGAAGAACGCGCCGTACTGGGCGCTGACCAGCGGCGTCAGCTCGCGCAGGATGAGGTCGGCCACCTCGACGAGGTCCCGGTGACCCTGCATGAGGCCGGCGATGCGGGCCAGGTTGCTCTCCAGCCAGTCCTTGGCACGGGTGGTCTCGCGCAGGTTGGCGACCATGAGGTTGACGTTGTTCTTCAGCTCGGCGACCTCGCCCTTGGCCTCGACGCTGATCGCGCGGCTCAGATCGCCCTGGGCGACGGCGCTGGCGACCTCGGCGATGGCGCGTACCTGGGTGGTGAGGTTGGAGGCCAGCTCGTTGACATTCTTGGTCAGGCGTTCCCAGGTGCCGTAGACGCCCTCGACCTCGGCCTGCCCACCCAGTCTGCCTTCCGAGCCGACCTCACGCGCCACGCGGGTCACCTCGGAGGAGAACGACGACAGCGTGTCGACCATGGTGTTGATCGTCGTCTTCAGCTCCAGGATCTCCCCGCGGGCGTCCACGTCGATCTTCTTCGACAGGTCGCCGTTGGCGACGGCGGTGGCGACCTGCGCGATGTTGCGGACCTGGCTGGTGAGGTTGGAGGCCATGAAGTTGACGTTGTCCGTGAGGTCCTTCCACACCCCGGACACGCCCCGCACCTGAGCCTGGCCGCCGAGCCGGCCCTCGGTGCCCACCTCGCGCGCCACCCGCGTCACCTCGTCGGCGAACGCCGACAGCTTGTCGACAGTGGCGTTGATGGTGTCCTTGAGCTGGAGGATCTCGCCCCGGGCGTCCACGGTGATCTTCTTGGACAGGTCGCCGTTGGCGATGGCGGTGGTGACCATGGCGATGCTGCGGACCTGGCTGGTGAGGTTGGAGGCCATGAAGTTGACGTTGTCGGTGAGGTCCTTCCACACGCCACGCACCCCGCGCACGTGCGCCTGACCGCCGAGCCGCCCCTCCGTACCCACCTCACGGGCCACCCGCGTCACCTCGTCGGCGAACGCCGACAGCTGGCCCACCATCGTGTTGACGGTGTCCTTGAGCTGGAGCATCTCCCCCTTGACGTCCACGCTGATCTTGCGGCTGAGGTCGCCCTGGGCGACGGCGGTGGCGACCTGGGCGATGTCGCGGACCTGCTCGGTCAGGTTGGAGGCCATGAAGTTGACGTTGTCGGTGAGGTCCTTCCACACGCCACGCACCCCGCGCACGTGCGCCTGACCGCCGAGCCGCCCCTCCGTACCCACCTCACGGGCCACCCGCGTCACCTCGTCGGCGAACGCCGACAGCTGGCCCACCATCGTGTTGATCGTGTCCTTGAGCTGGAGGATCTCGCCCCGGGCATCGACGGTGATCTTCTTGGACAGGTCGCCGTTGGCCACCGCGGTCGTCACCTGAGCGATCGAGCGCACCTGGGTGGTCAGATTGGAGGCCATGAAGTTGACGTTGTCGGTGAGGTCCTTCCAGGTGCCGAGCACCCCCTTCACCTCGGCCCGCCCGCCGAGCTGCCCTTCGGTGCCGACCTCGCGCGCCACTCGCGTCACCTCGCTGGCGAACGCCGACAGCTGATCGACCATGGTGTTGACGGTCAGCTTCAGCTCCAGCAGCTCACCGGTGGCCTCGACCGTCACCTGCCGGGTCAGGTCGCCCCTGGCCACGGCCGTGGTGACCACCGCGATGTCCCGCACCTGGGCGGTCAGCCGCGCGGCCATGGCGTTGACCGCCTCGGTCACGTCGCGCCAGCTGCCCGACATGCCCTGCACCTTGGCCCGGCCGCCGAGCCGGCCCTCGGTGCCGACCTCGCGCGCCACCCGCGTCACCTCGCCGGAGAACAACGCGAGCTGGTCGACCATGCGGTTGACGGCCTTGCCCATCAGCCGCAGGCCGCCCTGCAGCGGCCGGTTGTCCTCCTGCAGGTCGACGCGCTGCGACAGGTCGCCGTCCGCGACCGCGTTGAGCACGCGGGTGGCCTTGGCCGCGGGAATGACCAGGGCGTCGATCAAGGAGTTGACCGCGGTCACGTTGACCGCCCAGCTCCCCGTGCCGGGGCTGGGAATGAGCCGCTCGTCGAGCCGGCCGCGCCTGGCCACCTCGCCGCGCACCCTGGTCAGCTCGGCGGTCAGGTGCTCGTTGCGCTCGACGACCTGGTTGAACACGATCGCCAGCTCGGCCAGGACCGGGTCGTCCGGCACGTCGAGGCGATGACGGAAGTTCCCGTCACGCAGCCCCTGCAACGCCGTGAGCAGAGGCCTTAGGTCGGAGGAGTGGAGCGATCCACGGACGGGAGGAGGGTCGAGCTGCGTGACCATGGCCGCCTTCTTCATCGCATCACCGCCGTGGTCGGCTGTCCCGCGTCGAACAGAACCACTGGACACACCTCCCAAACTGGCGGCTCGGGCCGGCCGGCACAGGGCCTGAAATGTCGGGGGCGCGGCACCTCAGGCCCTCCTTCCGGAGGGAATCGGCTGACCCGGGGGTATCAACGCCATCAGTCTGCCACTCTGAGTGTGACCGAACTGCCACATCGAGTGATGTTCTAGGACGCAGAGTGGACACGACCCGGGTGTCGAGCACGGCCTTCGACGGGACCCCCCATGCCCCAGCACACGCACGCAAGTTCGTCCGCCAGGTGCTCGGTGAATGGCGGCTGGGCCATATGGCGGAGGATGCCGTGCTGCTGACCAGCGAACTCGTCACCAACGCCGTGGTGCACGCGGGCACCGGCATCGAGCTCACCTGCCGGCTGGACGTGGAGGCCACCCCGGCGAAGCTGGAGATCGAGGTCGACGACCACCATCCGACGAGGACCATCGAGGAGGCGGACACCACCATGCCGGTCGACACGATGCGCACCTCTGGGCGCGGGCTGGCGCTCGCGGGCATGCTGGCCGACGCCTGGGGCGTCACGTACACCAGGACCGCCAAGCGGGTCTGGGTGCGCATGGAGCTCGGCGACGGCTTCGACCGCCAGGAGGGCCTGCCCGCCGCGCTCCCCATCGCCCCGCCCGTCGAGTCCCTGCATGTCGGCGTCATCGTCTGCGACCGCGACGGGGTCGTCGAATCGTGGAACTCGGAGGCGGAGAAGCTGCTCGGGTGGCCGGCCGAGCAGGTCGTCGGCGGGCCGCTGGAGAAGCTGGTCGCCTGGCGCGGCCACGCCCCGTACGCGCTGACGCTCGCCGACACGCTCGGCCTGGGCCGTTGGCGGGGCGAGGCCCGCATGCGGCATCGCGACGGCAGGCTGGTGCCCGTCTACGTCTCGCACCTGCGGAACCGGGGTCAGCGGTCGGCGATCTGGATGGTGGTGGCCGCCGACCACCGCTATGTCCTGACGCCGCCGCCCGCGCCGATGCGCAGGGAGGCGGGGCGGCGGATCAAGGACCTGCTCGACCAGGACATGCCGTTTGCCGAGCTGCTCGACACGATCGCGCAGATCGTCCAGGTGTCCAGCGGCGGCGACGCCGCGTACGTGCTGCTCTCGGCCGACGGTGGCGACAGGTTCGGCGTGGCGGCGGGCGCCGGCGCGACGGCGGGGCTGGTGGGGGTGCTGGCCACCGGCGTGTTCGGCGCGGACCGCAAGGCGCCCACGATGATCGACGACCTGCTGGCCGAGGACGTCGAGCTGGCCGAGCAGCTGCGGGCCAGGTCGCTGGCGTGCGCGCCGCTGCTGGTGTCCGGGGAGGTGACCGGCTACATCGTGGTGACGGCCGCGCAGCCGGGGCGCTTCGACCAGGAGCTGACGGTCAGCCTGCAGCACATCGCCGACCAGGTGGCCGTGCCGGTGCAGCGGGAGCGGCTGGCGGAGGAGGACCGGGCGCATCGGGGGCGGCTGTCGTTCCTGGCCGAGGCGGGCGAGCTGCTCGCGGGGGTGCACGACGAGGAGCTGATCGCGGCGTTGACGGCGCAGCTCGTCGTACCCAAGATCGCCACCTGGGCGGCGGTCTACCTGACCGACCTGGCGGGGATGACCAGGCTCGCCCACGTCTGGCACAGCGAGGAGCGGCACAACGCCGACCTGCGCACGTTGTTGCCGGCCATCCCGCGTACCTCGCTCAACGAGGTGAGCTGGCCGATCGGCCCGGAAACCGTGTTGTCGTTCCCGCTGCTCACCCAGGGCAGGTCGCACGGCGCGCTGGTGATCGGCCGCACCGAGCCCACCCTGCCGCTGGAGCTGGCCGACCTGCTGGCGGACCTGTGCCGGTTGGTGGCCCTCAACCTGCACACGGCCATGTTGTACGCCAGACAGGCCACCACGTCACGGGTGCTGCAGCGCAGCCTGCTGCCCATGCGGGTGGCGCCCATGCCGGGCCTGGAGTCGGCGGTCGTCTACGAGCCGGCCGAGGAGGGCGCGGACGTGGGCGGCGACTTCTACGACCTGTTCACGGTGGCCGACCACTGGTGCTTCGCGCTCGGCGACGTGTGCGGCAGCGGGCCCGAGGCGGCGGCGGTCACCGGGCTGGCCAGGCACGCCGTGCGCCTGCTGGCCAAGGAGCACTACACGGTGGCCGAGATCCTCGACCGGCTCAACCAGGCGCTGCTGGAGGAGGGTGAGGACGGCAGGTTCCTCAGCCTGCTGTGCGGCGAGCTGACCCCGCTCCCCCACGGCGGCGCGCTGTGTACGGTCGCCTCGGCCGGCCATCCGCCGCCTCTGCTGCTTCGGGCGGATGGCACGGTCCAGGCGGTGGCGACGCCGCAGTTGCTCCTGGGCATCGAGGCGGACGCCAGGTTCTACGTCGAGACGTTCGAGCTGGCGCCCGAGGAGGTGCTGCTGTGCGTCACCGACGGGGTGACCGAGCGGCGCGACGGCGACCGCCTGCTCGACGACGGCGACGGGCTGGTGACGCTGCTGTCCGGGTGCACGGGGCTGAGCGCCCACGCGGTGGCCGAACGGGTGCGGCACGCGGTCGAGACGTTCGCCGCCGAGCCGTCGCAGGACGACGTCGCCCTGCTGGTGATCAAGGCCGCCCCGCTGCGGCAGGTCAGGACGTGAACCTGTAGGTCGTGGTGGAGGTGCGGCGCTCGCCCGGCCGCAGCACGGTCGAGGGGAAGTGCGGCTGGTTGGGCGAGTCGGGGTAGTGCTGCGTCTCCAGGCACAACCCCGCGAACGGCCCGTACGGCGTGGCGACGCCGTCGAGCATGCTGCCTGTGTAGAACTGCACGCCCGGCTCGGTGGTCGTGACCTCCATGGTCAGGCCGCCGGCCCTGACCTGCATGCCGCCGTCGAGGACGAAGCAGTGGTCGTAGGCGCCGTCGTAGCGCTCGGCTACGGCGTGCGGCTCGGTGAAGTCGAACGGCGTGCCCTTGACCGGCGCGAGCTCCCCGGTGGGGATCTTGTGCTCGTCCACCGGCAGGTAGTGCTCGGCCTCGATCCGCACCACGTGCTCGCGCACGTCGCCGCTGCCTGCCAGGTTGAAGTAGGAGTGGTTGGTCAGGTTGACCACGGTCGGCGCGTCGGTCTCCATCGCGTAGTCGATGCGCAGCGCGTCGTCCGCCAGCGTGTACGTGACCTGCGCGGTCAGCGTGCCCGGGTATCCCTGGTCGCCGTCGGGGCTGGTCAGCGTGAGCGTCACCGAGTCGCCGGAGCGGCCCTGAACGGTCCACACCTTGCGGTCGAAGCCTTCGGTGCCGCCGTGCAGGCTGTTGATGCCGTTGTTGATCGGGAGCCGGTGTTCGACGCCGTCGAGGGTGAAGCGGCCGTTCGCGATGCGGTTGCCGTACCTGCCGACGACCGCGCCGAAGTAGCGGCTGCGGGTCAGGTAGTCCTCGACCGAGTCAAGACCGAGCACGACGTTGCGGCCCGACACCTCCAGCGAGCGCACGATGGCTCCCAAGGTGAGCACCTCGGCACGCAGCCGTCCTGACGACAGCTCCACCTGCTCGACCTGCTCCCCCGACGGCAGCGTTCCGAAGATCATTTTTGGGCCCTTCCCGTGGACTCGCGGACGATGAGGGCGGTGTCGAGGGTCACGGTCGCGCCCTCGCCCCCCGACTGCAGCAGCAGGTCGACGGCCATCCTGCCGGCCGCCACGGCAGGCATGGCCACCGTGGTCAGCTTGGGCCGGTTGAGCCGGCCCGGGAGGATGTCGTCGAACCCGATGACACTTATCTGGTCTGGTACCCCGATCTCCATCGCGGCCAGCCCCTCGATCAGGCCAATCGCGACGAGATCGTTGTACGCCAGCACGGCGGTCGCCCCGCAGGCCGCCACGTCCGCGGCCACGGCCAGACCGCCGGCCTCCGTGGGCTGGTTGGGGCCGAAGAAGACGAGGTCGAGTCCCGGCGCCTCGGCGGCGACGCCCTGCATCTCGTTGCTGGTCCACGAGCCGATCGGGCCCGATACGAGGGCGATCCTGCGGTGGCCGAGCCCGGTCAGGTGCTCCAGGGCGAGCTTGGCGCCCTGTGCGACGTTCATGAGCACCGCGGGCATGCCCTTGATCCGGCGGTTGATCACCACGAACGGCACGTCCTCGGCCAGGCGCTCGATCATCCGGTTGGACAGGCGGGGGCTGCACAGCAGGACGCCGTCCACCTGCTTGGTGAACGTCCTGATCAGCTCCTCCTCCACCCGCGGGTCCTCGTCGGTGTCGGCCACGAACACGTGGTAATCGCGGCCTCGGGCCTGCGACTGGGCGGCCTTGATGAGCGGCGGGAAGAACGGGTTGGCGATGTCCGCCACAATGAGGCCCATGTTGAACGTGCGTCCCGTCGTGAGCGCCCTGGCCGCCCGGTTGGGGCGGTAGCCGAGGTCGTCCGCGGCGGCCATCACGCGACTCCTGGTGGCAGGATTGACCAGGTGCGGCGCGGAGAAGGTGCGGGACACGGTGGACACGTGGACGCCGCAGGCGCGCGCCACGTCTTTGATCGTCGCCGCCATCGCCGTCCTCCCTTGCAAACGGTTGCCAGAATAAACCTTGACGTTTGCCGGTCGTGCCGTCAAGGTTTCTGCAACCGGTTGCTACGGCACCGGATGTGACCCCGCACCGTCGCCCCGCGCACCTCCGTTCCTACACCGCCACGCTCGACCCAGGTGCTCCGAAGTGAGCCGCCGGGGCACTTGGACAGCGGGCCATCGCACACGGGCGGCCAAACGGCCGGCCGGCGCGCACGGTGGGCGGCGGGCGGCGGGCGGCGGGCGGCGGGCGGCGGTTACCAGGATCCGCCCAGCTCCTTGAGCGTGAAGACGCCGCCGGCGCGATCGTGGATCGGGTCCGTCAGATCCGGCTCGCCGTGTTCGGCGATCAGCGCCGCCGCGTACGACTCCGAGTCGTCCCGCGAGACGTACCCGATGGATTTGGCCTCCTCCAGCGACCACCACCGCCGCGCGTTGTCCGAGACCCCCCAGACGACGTGGTAACCGGGCGCGACCAGCGCGGCCTCGACGAGACGGGCCAGGTCGTCGGGCGAGATCCAGGTGGCCAGCCCGCGCGTGTCGAGCGACCCCTCGTTGCAGGTCCCGAGCCGGACGACGGTGATGTCCATCCCGAACCGATCGTGGTAGAGGCTGCCCAGCGCCTCCATGACGACCTTGCTGACCCCGTAGTAGGTGTCGGGCCGCGGGAAGGCGTAGTCAGGCAGGTCCTCGCCGCCGGCCGGCCGGGTGTGGAAGCCGGCCGCGTGATGGCTGCCCATGAGCACGAGATGCTGGACGCCCTCCTCGCGCGCCGCCTCCAGCAGCACGTGCATGCCGTTGATGTTGGCGTGCACGATGTCCTCCCAGGGATGCTCCCGGCTCTGGCCGCCCAGGTGGAGCACCGCGTCCACGCCCTTCATCGCCTCGGCCATGGCGGCCGGGTCGGCGAGGTCGGCCGTCACCCATTCCTCGCCCGGGCCGGTCTCGACCGGGTGGAGGTCGGAAAGCCGCAGGATGCGGCCCTCGCGGGCGAGCCGCGGGCGGAGCAGCGTGCCGACTTTCCCAGCGGCACCGGTCATGAGAATGCGCATGCATCTATGGTGTACACGATTCTGACCGAAATTCACATCCTTGAATATTGACCGTGATGCATGCGTGTAGTTACGTTCACACCCACGAGTTCAAAAACCGGACTCATGTCCACGTATGTGAACGGGAGGCGGTCTGATGTCACGTCGTTTGCTCGGGGCCGCGATCATCGCGTCCCTGGCCGTAACGCTGACAGGCTGCGGTTCCGGGGGATCATCAGGTTCAGACGACACATTGGAGATCTGGATCAGGCAGGCGCCCGATTCGGACTCCGCCAAGACGGCGAAGAAGCTCGCTGACGCGTTCACGCAGGCCAGCGGTGTCAAGACGAAAGTCGTGGCCCTCTTCGACGATTTCGAGACCAAACTCAACCAGCAGGCGGCGCAGAAGCAACTTCCCGACATCGTCATCAACGACACCGCCCAACTCGGCAACATGCAGTCGCAGGGTTGGTTAAGAGAGGTCGACAAGGCCTCGCTGGCCGGCGGCGACAAGCTGTCGGACCGGGCTTGGTCGGCTGCCACCGGCAGCGACGGCAAGATCTACGCCGCCCCCTTCTCGGCACAGGCGTTCGCGCTGATCGTCCGCAAGGACTGGCGTGAGAAGGTGGGCATGCAGCCGCCGGCTACCTGGGAGGACCTGGCCAAGCTGGCCACCGCCTTCACCCAGAAGGACCCCGACGGCAACGGCCAGGCTGACACCGCCGGCTTCGTCATCCCGGCCGGCACCAAGCGCGGCTACGCCTCCTGGTACGCCTCCTCGCTGATCTACGCCAACGGCGCCGACTTCCTCAAGGCCGCCGGCCCGGGCAAGTACACGGCCACCGCCAACGACCCCAAGTTCGTCGAGGCCGTCCAGTACCTGCAGGACCAGTTCTGCAAGTCCAAGACCGTCAACCCCGGCGCGGTCAGCAACGACACGACCGTCACGCACGAGGTGTTCGAGAAGGGCCAGGGCGGCATCTACCTGGTCGGCCCGTACGTGCTGGCCCGTTTCGTCAAGAGCGTCGGCACCGACAAGATCGAGGTCCTGCCCGTGCCCAAGGGCCCGGCGGGCGGCCCCGGCACCCTCGGCGAGGGCGAGAACGTCTACATGATGGTCGGCTCGTCAATGGAGGACGCCCAGAAGAAATTCGCCGAGTACGCGATCTCCCCCGAAGGCCAGAAGATCGGCATGAACAAGGACGCCAACGGCGCCATCGTCCGCCTGCCGGTCAACACCACCGTGGACATGGCCGCCGAGCGGCAGGACCCGCGCTGGAAGGTGTTCCAGGAATCGTACGAATTCGCGGTGTACGCCCCACCTGTGCCGAACTGGGCGCCCATCCGCCAGACCTCCGCCGACGCCATCAACACGGTCTGGGCTGACTGCACGGCCGACGTGAAGACGGCGATGGACGGGCTCAACACCAAGCTCACCCAGGAACTGCAGAGCCAGAAAGCATCATGACGTCGACCCTCACCCGGGCCGGGGCTCGGACGGCGCCCCCGCGCCACCGCACCAAAATGGTGCGGTGGCGGGGGCCGCTGATCGCCTGGCTGTTCCTGGCGCCGGCGTTGCTGCTGTTCCTGTACTTCAAGTTCATCCCGATGGGCCTGGGCCTGTGGAAGAGCTTCCACGAGGTCCACTACATCACTGACACGTGGGTGGGCTGGGACAACTACAAGACGATCCTCACCGACGACGCGTTCGGCGCCGCGATCTGGCACAGCATCGTGCTGGCGCTCGGCACCACGGTCGGCTCGATCGTGCTCGGGCTGGGGTTCGCGCTGCTCATCGAGGGCCCGGCCAGGTATCTGTGGTTCGTCAGGACCGCGGCGTTCCTGCCCGTGGTGACCACGATGGCGGCCGTGGCCGAGGTGTGGCGGATCATGTTCCACCCGGCCGACAGCGGCATGCTCAACACGATCATCGGCTGGGTGGGCATCGATCCACAGCCGTGGCTGGCCAGCGAGAACTCCTCACTCTGGTCGATCATGCTGATGAGCATCTGGCGCGGCACCCCGTACGACATGATGATCTTCCTCGCCGGGCTGGTCGGCGTGGACCGCACGCTCTACGAGGCGGCGGCCGTGGACGGCGCCTCGACGTGGCGGCGGCTGCGGCACATCACGCTGCCGGCGCTGCGGCCGGTGTTCTGGATCCTGTTCACGCTGGCCGCGATCCGCGGGCTGCGGGTGTTCGTCGAGGTGTACGTGTTGACGAACGGCGGCCCGAACGGGTCGTCCGAGGTGCTGATGACCTTGATCTACAAGCTCGGGTTCCAGTCGAACGAGCTGGGCGTCGCCTCGGCGGGCGGGATCGTGTTGTTCCTGGCCACGCTGACGCTCACCGTGGTCGTGCAGTTGTTGCGCAGGAGGCAGGCGGCATGAGGTTCGACAGCGCTCTGGGATGGGAGTCGCGCAGGGGACCTGTGGCCATCACCGGAAAGGTCATCGTTTATGGCCTCATGGTGATTGTTTTCACCGGGCCTCTGGTCGGGTTGCTGATGAGCGCGTTCAGCAAGACCCTCGACCCGACGTCGTTCTCGTTGTGGCCGGACGAGTTCACGCTGGAGAATTTCGTCCAGGCCAAGGACAAGAACGTCTACCTCTACCTGCTCAACTCGTTCATCGTCGTGGGCTTCGGGCTGCTGCTGCAGATGCTGGTGAGCGTCTTCGCGGCGTACTCGCTGGCCCGCAAGAAGTTCCGCGGCATGACGTTCGTGATGTTGCTGATGCTCGCCACGATGATGCTCCCCGAGGAGATCATCGCGATCCCCCTGTCACTCGTCCTGGCCGACATGCCGGTGTTCCACGCCAACCTCATCGGCACGTACGCCGGGATGATCCTCCCGGTCGGGGCCTGGGGCTTCTCGATCCTGGTCATGACCGAGTTCATGAAGGAGGTGCCGGTCGAGCTGGAGGAGGCCGCGCGCATCGACGGCGCCGGCGAGCTGCGGATCTTCGCCACGATCATCGTGCCGCTGTGCCGTCCCGCGCTCGGCGTGATCGGCGTCTTCGGGTTCACGATGATCTGGGACCAGTACCTGCTCCCGTTGATCGTCGCGCCCCAGTCGGACATGTGGACGCTGCCCATCGCGCTGCGCTCGCTCCGCTCGGACGAGGAGGTCGGGATCGGCGTGCTGCTCGCGGCCTCGCTGCTGGCGCTGCTGCCGTCGATCATCGCGTTCCTGGCGTTCCAGCGGCAGTTCATGCGCGGTCTGACAAGTGGCGCGGTCAAGGGTTAAGCGTCCATGTATCTGGACGCTATCCCATATCCTGGATCTTTGAAGCCGCAGGGCACGAGATGGGATAAGCATGGAGCCCCAGCTGGTCAAGTCCGCCGAGCGGACGGTACGCATCCTGGAAGTCCTGGCCGAGTCGCACGACACCTTGACGCTGTCGGAGCTCCAGCAGCGCACCGGGTTCCCGCGCAGCAGCCTGCACGCCCTCATGCGCACGCTGGTCGAGCTCAACTGGGTCGAGACCGACTCCGGCAGGTCCGCGTTCGGGATCGGGCCGCACGCGTTGCTGACCGGCACCGCGTACCTGGACAAGGATCCCGCGCTGCCGTTCGCGCAGGAGATGCTGGAGGACCTGCGGGACGAGATCGGGCGTACCGTGCACTTCGCCCGCAGGGACGGCGCGCACGTGCTCTACCTGGCGACGCGGGAGTCGCGCGAGGCCGCGCACGTGATCCCCAGGGTGGGCCGGCGGCTGCCCGCCCACGTCACGGCGCTCGGCCAGGTGCTGCTCGCCCAGCTCACCGACGACGAGGTCGTGGCGCTGCTGCCCGAGCCGCTGACCGCACTCACCGAGCACACGATCACGGACCTGGCCAAACTCACCGACGAGCTGGACCAGGTCCGCACCCGGGGCTGGTCCTACGAACGCGAGCAGGGCACGCCCGGCGTCGCCTGCGTGGCCGTGGCGGTCGACTACCGCATCCCGGCCACGGACGCGATCAGCTGCTCGATGCCCGCCGGGCTACCGCCCGCCGACGTCGAGCGGATCACCGAAGCGGTGATCAAACACACCCGCAAGCTGGCTGCCACTCTGCGCAGGGAGGGCATCCGCTAGAAAGGACTGTTGATGCGGCTAGATGGTGTTCTCTTCTTTCCGGTGACCCCCTTCGGGGCCGATGGGGAGCTGGCCGAACCGGTGCTCGCCCGGCACGTCGCCGACGGGGTCGCGGCCGGAGCCGGAGGAGTGTTCACCGCGTGCGGCACCGGTGAGTTCAACGCCCTCGATCTCGGTGAATACAGCCGGGCGGTGGCGACGGCCGTCGCCGCCACCGAGGGCCGCGTCCCCGTCTTCGCCGGGGCCGGCGGCGCGTTGCCCACCGCCAAGGCGATCGCCCGCGCCGCTGCCGCTCAGGGCGCCGACGGGCTCTTGCTGATGCCTCCCTACCTGGTCACCGGTCCTGCCTCCGGGCTGGTGCGGTACGTGCGGGAGGTGGCCGAGTCCGTCGGGCTGCCGATCATCATCTATCAGCGGGGCACCGCGCGCTTCACGCCCGAGGCGGTGGTGTCGCTGGCCCAGCTGCCCAACGTCGTGGGCTTCAAGGACGGGCTCGGGGACTTCGACCTGCTGCAGCGCATCATCCTGACCGTACGGCAGTCCACCGGCAAGGAGTTCACCTTCTTCAACGGGCTGCCGACCGCCGAGTTCACCGTGCCCGCGTACCGGGGGATCGGCGTGAGCCTGTATTCGAGCGCGGTGTTCGCGTTCGCGCCCGAGATCGCGCTCACCTTCCACAAGGCCGTGACCGGCGGGGACGAGGTGCTGGTGCAGCGGCTGCTGACCGGGTTCTACCTGCCGCTGGTGGAGCTGCGGGACCTCGTGCCCGGTTATGCGGTCTCGCTGGTGAAGGCGGGGGTGCGGCTGCGCGGGCTGGACGTCGGGGGTGTGCGGGCGCCGCTGGTCGATCCGGCGCCCGAGCACCTCGCGGCACTGGAGCAGATCATCGCCACGGGAATGGAGATCGCCGGGGCGTGACACATGCCCACGGGGGCGGCCCTGCGGCCGCCTCCGGCTCAGCTCCCCTGGACGAGTCGCCCGTCGACGCGTCGCGGAATGGAGAGCGGATTGTCGTCCTTCAGCTCGTCCGGCAGCAGTCCCTCCGGCCAGTCCTGGTACGCGGTCGGCGCCAGCCACCGGTCGATGGCCGTGGTGCCGACGGACGTGGCCGTCGTGGTGGCGGCAGGCCAGGGGCCGCCGTGCTGCATCGCCCAGCACACGGCCACACCGGTCGGCCAGCCGTTCCAGATGAGCCGGCCGGCCTTCCTCCTGAGCACGTCCACGAGGTCGCCGGCCTCGTCGAGCTCGGTGCCGTGGATGGTGGCCGTCAGGGAGCCGTCGAGCCGCTCGATCACGGGACCCAGATCGGAAATTTCCCGGTATGTCACCACGATCGAGGCGGGCCCGAAGCACTCCTCGCCGATCTCCGGCAACTTCCCGGCGAACGTGTCCAGATCCGTGGCGAACACCTTCGGCGTGACCGCCCAGCTGCCCTCACCCGGCTTGCCCTCGGCCAGCAGCTGCAGCTCACCGAGCCGCTCCACCCCGCCCAGGTATCCGTCCCTGATCCGCTCGGCCAGCATGGGGCCGCCGCTGGTCCCCTCGACGGCCTGCACCAAGGCCTTGCGCAGCTCGTCGCTCTCGGGCACGAACATGAGCCCGGGGTTCGTGCAGAACTGCCCGACCCCCAACGTCAGCGACCCCGCGAAGCCGGTGGCCACCCCCTCCACCGGCGCCGACGGCAACACGACCACAGGGTTGACGCTGCCCAGCTCGCCGAAGAACGGGATCGGCACCTCGCGCTCGTCGATCAGCTTCTGGATCGCCTTCCCGCCGGCCACGGAACCGGTGAACCCGGCAGCGACCACCGAAGGGTGCTTCACCAGGTCGATGCCCGCCTGCATGCCCTGCACGAGCCCCAGCAGGTCCGGGTACGGCAGCGCGTTCCGCACGATCTTCGCCACCCGCTCGGAGGTGTTCGGATGCCCGGGATGCGCCTTGACGACCACCGGGCAGCCCGCGGCCAGCGCGGAGGCGGTGTCGCCGCCGGCCACGGAGAACGCGAACGGGAAGTTGCTGGCAGAGAACACGGCGACGACGCCGGGCAGCGGGTGCTTCATGCGCCGCACGTCGGGACGGGGCGGGGTGAGCGACGGGTCGGCGTGGTCGATGATGGCCTCGACGTACGCACCGTCCCTGAGGACCTGGGCGAAGAGCCTGAACTGCCCGGCCGTGCGGGCCACCTCGCCGCGCAGGCGTACCTCGCCGAGCGCGGTCTCCTCGTCGGCGAGCTGCCACAGCTCGTCCACGTGCGCGGCCAGGGCGTCGGCGACCGCCTCGAGCGCGAGCGCGCGCTCGGCCGCGGGCGTCGACCGCCAGGCCTGGCCCGCCGCGGCCGCGGCGGAAACGATCATGTCGACCCCGGCGCTGTCGGTCTCTTGCAGGGCGGCGCCCACGGTCTCGCCGGTCCTGGGGTCGTGTCCGTAGATCATCGAATGGCCCTTCGGAGTCTTGACACTTCTTCAGCCTGATTCTTACAGTTTTGGCAACTTGTCCACAAATCTGGCTCTTGTTCACATATATGGACGGCGGTCGTATGATCATCAGGGAGATCCGCGTCACACCCGTTGCCTTCCGGGATCCACCCCTTCTGAACGCCGCCGGGGTCCACGAGCCGTGGGCCCTCCGTACCATTGTCGAGGTCGTCACGGACGAGGGCCTGACCGGCCTCGGTGAGACGTACGGCGATCTCGAGCACCTCGGCAAGGTACGCGAGTGCGCGCAGGCCTTGGTCGGGCTCGACGTGCACGCCGTGAACACGATGTACGCCAGGATCGGGGCGATCGTCGGCGACGTGGTGACCGACCTGCACGGCCTGACCGGCGCCGCCACCAAGGAGAAGAGCGTGGACCGGGTCTTCGCCGCCTTCGAGGTGGCCTGCCTGGACATTCGCGGCAAGGCGGCCGGCGTGCCGGTCGTCGACCTGCTCGGCGGCCGGGTCAGGGACGCGGTGCCGTACAGCGCGTACCTCTTCTACAAGTGGGCCGGCCACCCGGGCGAGGAGCCGGACAGGTTCGGCGCGGCGCTGGACGAGGCGGGCGTTGTCGAGCAGGCCGCGCTCCTGGTCAAGGAGTACGGCTTCAAGTCGATCAAGCTCAAGGGCGGTGTCTTCCCGCCCGATCAGGAGATCGCCGCGATCAAGGCCCTGCACGAGGCGTTCCCCGGCGTGCCGCTCCGCCTGGACCCCAACGCCGCCTGGTCCGTCGAGACCTCGATCCGCGTCGGCCGCGAACTCGAAGGAACCCTCCAGTACCTGGAGGACCCCACCCCCGGCATTCCCGGCATGTCCGAGGTCGCCGCCGCCGTCCCCATGCCCCTCGCCACGAACATGTGCGTGGTCACGCCCGAGCACCTGCCGCCGGCCATCGCCTCCCGCGCGATCGGCGTCCTCCTCCTGGACCACCACTACTGGGGCGGCCTCGTACGTTCCTCCCACGTCGCCGCTCTCTGCGACACGTTCGGGCTGTCGCTGTCCATGCACTCCAACTCCCACCTCGGGATCAGCCTGGCCGCCATGACCCACCTGGCCGCCGCCACCCCGAACCTCACCTTCGCCTGCGACACCCACACCCCGTGGCAGGACGGGCAAGACGTGGTCGTGCCGGGCAGCCTCCGCTTCACCGACGGCGCCGTCCCCGTCCCCGCCGGTCCCGGCCTGGGCGTCGAGCTCGACCGGGACGCGCTGGCCCGCATGCACGAGCAGTACCAGACGTGCGGGGTCGTGGCGCGCGACGACACGACGTACATGCAGCGCTTCGAACCCGGCTTCACGGCGAAGAGGGCGCGCTGGTGACCATGCGTGACCGCGTCCCACATCCCCATTCGAGGACGTCCACGCGCTGGGCCGCCCGGCCACGTCCACCCACCAAGCCGGCCCGCCAACGTCCACGGACCTGGCCGCCGCTCATCCCCACATTCGCCAACGTCCACGGACCCGGCCGCCGCTCATCCCCACATTCGCCAACGTCCACGGACCCGGCCGCCGCTCATCCCCACATTCGCCAACGTCCACGGACCCGGCCGCCGCTCATCCCCAATGGCGGACGTCCACACGCCCGGCCGGCCTTCGGCGTCATCCCTCCGCTGAACACCGCCGAACCCTGATCCTTCCCCCTGAGCCCTTTCCGACGACCGCCACGCCTCGCCCATCCACCAGCAGGAGACCGCTCCAATGAACATCGCCTACGTCTACCCCTGGGACGTCGTCGGCGACCCTTCCGCCCCCGAGCGGCTGGCCGCGCTGGGTGTGGACGCGGTCGCCCTGGCCGCTAGTTACCACTCCACCCGTGCCGCCACCCCGTACCATCCGGCCCATCGCGTCCTGGACGTGCCCTATCCGGCCTTCTACCTCCCGGTACGCCCGTCCGCCTGGGGCCGCCTCGTCCCGGCCACCCCCGCGTGGACCCCCGCCGACGCCTACCTCCAGGCCAGGGACGCTCTGAAGGCCGTTGGCCTCCAAGTCCACGCCTGGACCGTCCTCACCCACAACTCCCACCTGGGCACCGCCAACCCGGACCTGGTCGTACGCAACGCCTTCGGCGACCCGTACCCGTACGCACTGTGCCCGGCCCACGAGGACGTCATCGAGTACTGCGACCGTCTCGTCCAGGAGATCCTGACCGTCGGCGAGCCGGACGGCCTGATCCTGGAAGCCTGTGGACCGCTGGGGTTCGGCCACCAAAGCGTCCATGAGAAGACCTCCGGAGCCGACTGGACCTCCGTGGACGCGGACCTCCTGTCTCTGTGCTTCTGCGCAGCCTGCGCCCCCCGCTACCCCGAACCCACGATGGCCCGCGTCCGCGCGGCGATAGACCACACCCCAGCGCCCCACACGGGGACCGGGACCCGGACCGGGACCGGGACCACCACCGACACAGGCACGGGCACCGGCTCGGGCACCGGCCCGGGAAGCGCATCAGCCCTCCACCCCACCACCGTCGAGGAGGCCCTCGGCCCGTTGGCGGACGAGGTCCGCACCATCCGCGTCGGCCTGTCCACCTCCCTCCGGGAACGTCTGATCGCCGTATCCAGGAGGACCGCCCCGAACGTCCCGATCACTCTGCACGCCAACCCGGACCCGTGGGCAGCCGGCGCCTTCGCCGCACTCCCCGCAGGCGAGCAGGGAGCAGACGTGCTGGTGGCCAATTGCTGGGGCGACCCGGCCACGGATGCCGCCCGTCTCACCCGTCTGACTGAGCTGTCCCAGGCGGGCCAGCGAGTAGGCGCCTACGTCCTGGCCCTCCCTCCCCGCCCCGCCGACCCCGCGGTCCTGGCCGACCACCTCAGGACGTACGCGAAGGCGGGCGCGACGGAATTCCACCTGTACCACGCGGGTCTCGCCTCCCGAGAACGCCTGACCGCCCTCAAGGAGGCCCTCCGCCAGGCCACGTAGCGCGGGCGTACTGGGAACCGCCCCGCCTTGAGCCCCGCCACGAACGCGGGGCTCAACAACTCCTACACGCGCTCTGCCCCCAGCAAGCGATCGAGAGCGATCGCCGTGGAGCCGCCGGTCGTGCAGTTAGCGCAGCATGGGCCCGACCCGCCGATCCTGAAGATCGCGCGCCGCATGGCCTCGACCCGCCGATCCTGAAGATCGCGCGCCGCATGGCCTCGACCCGCCGGTCCTGCAGATCGCGCGCCGCATGGCCTCGATTGCGTCACGCGGAGCCGCCGAGTTGACGCGCTCGTTCGTCCAGCGCCGCACGCCCGCAATGCCGTCGCCGAGCACCAGCGGCACCACCAACGGGGCCGGGTGTGATTTTCTCCTCCGCCCCACGCATATCACCGACTAGGACAAGACCACATGCCCCGGTCCGGACCATCTTGTCCGGGAGAGGAAAACCACCCCCAGTGGGGATATGGTTCCACTCACTCATCGAGCCCGCGCGGCCTAGGTCACCATCGCGAGCCACTCCAGATGCACTCCCCCGAACGGCTCCTTCCGCTCCCCCACCGCATCAAGCAACCACCGCGCACTCCCCTCCGCCTGCGTGATCAACTCAGGCGGATACCCGAGCAACATCTGATGCTCGGCGAACTCGTCCTCGTCATCGACAAATAGCCGCCCATCCGGCGTCCGAATGACATCGAGGTCGAGATCGAGCATGGTCACTTCGCCGTCGCTCCACTCGGGAACGGTAGTGACATCGACGTAAATGTCCATCCAATGCGGCTGCAAGTAGAACGCCGCCGTCCACCAGGCATCTCGGGGAAACAACATGACCGCAGTCGCCTCCCAAGTGATAGGCGGGGCCTCCCCCTTCCGAGCCAAGGTCCCCCTGGGCACAACCGCCCAAACCCCATGCTCGTCCTCACCAAGAAGCCGAGCTGGATGATTCCAATGCAACGCCCCGCCGTACTTGCGATACACGATCCGTACGTCACTCACAGAAGGAATTTATCCACCGCGACACCCGGCAAGCCCTCGAGTGATCAACGGCGGCAGCACTGGGAAGCCCGCTCCCACCGCCTTACCTGGCAGCGGAAACCAACCCGCTCTCATATGCGGCAATGACGAGTTGCGCCCGATCCCGCGCCTCCAGCTTGGCCAGCAACCGGGTGATATGCGTCTTCACTGTGGCCATGCCGACCTGAAGATGATCGGCGATCTCATGATTGGACAACCCCCGCGCGATCAACGTCAACACCTCCCGCTCCCGCTCGGTCACCCCATCCAGCCCTTTGACCCGCGGCACAGCAGGAGTACGCGCGAACTGCTCGATCAGCCTGCGCGTCACCGTAGGCGCCAGCAACGCCTCCCCGCCCGCGACCACCCGAATGGCCGCCAGCAGATCAGCCGGCGGCGTGTCCTTCAGCAAGAAGCCACTGGCCCCGGCCCGCAACGCATCGTAGACATACGCGTCCAGGTCGAACATGGTCACTACGAGAACCCGGGAGACGTCCTTGATGCGCCGAGTCGCCTCGATCCCATCCATCTCCGGCATGCGCACGTCCATGAGCACCACATCAGGACGCTGCTCCATCGCAACGGACACCGCCTCCACGCCAGTGGCGGCCTCGCCCACCACGGTCAGACCGGGCTCGGAGTCCACCAGCACCCTGAAACTCCCTCGGAGCAACGCCTGATCGTCGGCGATGACCACCCGGATCACGCACCCTCCCCGTAGGGCAACGTGGCCAAGACCCGGAACCCACGTCCAGGGAGCCGTCCGGCCTCGAACGTCCCGCCGTACACCGTGACCCGCTCCCGCATCCCGATCAGCCCATGCCCATCCCCTTCCTCCGCCGGCAACGTACGCCGCCCCGGCCCGTCATCGATCACTTCGATCCGCACGTCCCTCCCATCAGCGACAACGGACACCCGGCAGCGAGCAGGCGAGGCGTGCTTGACGACATTGGTCAGCGCCTCCTGGACAATCCGATAAACCGCCAGCTCCACCCCCTCAGGCAACCGGACCCGTCTTACCTCGGACCCCGGCGCCCCGCCTCCGTCGTAGACATGACCCGCGCGGGCGTGGGCATCTCCCGCGCCTTGTCCATCTCCAGCCCGACCGCCGCCACGCCCCTCCACTCCCACGCCATCCGCGATCCGGCCACCGTCACGCACTCCCACCCCCACGCCATCCCCAGCCCGACCGCCGCCACGCCCCTCCACTCCCCTTCCACCCGCGACCCGGCCACCGTCGCGCTCTTCCATCCGGAGCTCGAACTGCACCTCCACCCCTGCCAAGCGGGTCCGCTGCACCAAGCCCTCCAACCCCCCAAGTCCCGGCGCCGGCCCCAGATCAGGCACCTCAGCAGACCTCAGCACGCCCAGCAGATGCCGCATTTCGACCAACGCGCTCCTGCTGGCGGTCTCGATCACCCGCAGTGCATCGTGCGCCTCCTCCGGCCTGGTCGCCATCACGTGGTTGGCCACGCCCGCCTTGACCGCGATCAAACCGACGCTGTGGGTGACGACGTCGTGAAGCTCCCGTGCGATGCGTAACCGCTCATCCGTCACCGCCTGGGCCGCCAGCCGCTCGGCGTCACGCGCAGCAAACCCCCTCCGTTCGTGCACAGCCCGCCCGATTGTCCAAGCGCTGCCCATCGCCGCGATGCCCATGAGCGGCTGATCGAGGTTCAGGAGCCACTCCGGTGCGTGCTGCCGCGGCGCGCCTGCCACGGCGAGCCCCACGATGGTGAGCAGGCTCAACGTCCCTATGGCGGATACAGGAAGCAAGGTGCCGGCACGGTTGGTCAGAGCAACCACGTAGAGGGCATACGCAGGTGCGAAGTACGGGAACCCGACGGCACCGATCAGCCCGGCGAAGATCGCGAGCACCAACGTGAGGAAGAAGACCGACAGCGGCCACAGCCTCCGCGCAGCCAGCGGTAACCCCAGGGCGAAGGGAAGGGCAATCCTCATCCAGGGCGGCAGCGCCGTCGCGTTGGCCGTCGATGTGAAGAACACGAAGGCGGTCACCAGTCCCGCCACCAGATCGAGCAGGATCAGCTGGCCGCGGCTCAGGCGCCTGGCGAAGAAGGGGTGGGTCTCGTCCACGCGTTGAACCGTAGCCGCTGGCATGGCCTCCGCTCGTCAACCCACGGTCTGACCTTGAAGTTCGAACCCTGGTCCGACGCGCCCTCGGCCCGCCGCACCGCATGCTTGACGCCGTGATCGAACTCCATCACCTCACCAAGCGCTACCGCGACACGCTCGCCGTGGACGACCTGTCCTTCACGGTCGAGCCCGGCCACGTCACCGGCTTCCTCGGCCCCAACGGCGCAGGCAAGTCCACCACGATGCGCCTGATCCTGGGCCTCGACGCCCCGACCTCCGGCCAGGCACTGGTCAACGGCCGCCGCTACACATCGCTCAGCAGACCGATGCACGAGGTCGGCGCGCTGCTGGACGCCGGCGCCGTCCACGGTGGCCGCAGCGCCTACAACCACCTGCTCTGCCTGGCCCGCACCAACGACATCAGCGCCACGCGCGTGGCCGCGGTGCTGGAGCAAGTCGGCCTCTCAGGCGTGGCACGCAAACGCGTTGGCGGCTTTTCGCTTGGCATGAAGCAACGGCTCGGCATCGCCGCCACGTTACTCGGCGACCCTGGCGTGCTCATGTTCGACGAGCCCGTCAACGGGCTGGACCCCGACGGCGTGCGGTGGATCCGCGACCTCATGCGTTCCCTCGCCGCCGAGGGCCGCACGATCCTCCTCTCCAGCCACTTGATGAGCGAGATGGCACTCACCGCCGAGCGCATCGTCATCATCGGCCGCGGCAAGCTCATCGCCGAGGCCACCGTCGCCGAGTTGACCGCGCGCTTTTCATCACTCGAAGACGCCTACATCGCACTGACCGCCCAGAGCGTCGAATACGGAGCGGCGTCACGATGAAAGCAGTCTTTTCTTCGGAGTGGCTGAAACTCCGCTCGGTGACCTCGACCTACCACGCAATCGGCGCGGCGACCCTCATGGCGGTCCTTGGCGTCGCGTGGACCCTATACGTGAGCGGCCTCGCCGATGAGCGGGGATCGATTCGGGCAGCGGCGCCGGAGGAGGGTTTTCTCCCGCTGGTCCAGATCAGCCTGGCGGTTCTCGGAGTGCTCGCGATCACGAACGAATACGCCACCGGCATGATCCGCACCAGCCTCATCAGCGTCCCGAAGCGCGGCACATTACTCCTGGCCAAGGCCGGCGTCATAGGCCTGACCACGTTCGCGGCCGCGAACGCCATCCTTCTGGTCACCTACTCGGCGAGCCGCCTGATCGCGAATGGCCGCCACCTGGGCTTCAACGACACCTCGTTTGCCGACGACCTGCCCAAGCTGCTCGCGTCGGGCTTGTCGGTGACCGCTCTGGCGCTGGTGGGCCTCGGCCTCGGCGCCGCCATCCGGTCAACGGCGGCGGCGATCGTGTCGGTCGTGGCGCTGCTGTTCGTCCTGCCCGGCGTCGTCAACTACCTCCCGCCGCCGTGGAACACCCGCGTGGCGACGCTGCTCCTGCCCAACCTCGTGCCGCAGATGGCGGACGAACGCCTGTCCACCCGCCTCGGCGACGGATTCCTGCCTCCAGGGGCCGCATTCACCGTCCTGATCGCTTACCCGATCGTCACCCTCGCCACCGGCTACTACCTGCTCAATCGGAGAGACGCTTGACCATGCCCGTCAACGACAGCCCCCGCTCCCTTCGCCGTCGCAAGCCCCACAACGCAGCCCGCGCCCATGCGATCGACCGGGCCGCCGCCGGCCCACCTGCTGCAGGACACACGACCTTTCCTACCGCGGAACGGACACCCGCATGAGCGTCCTCACTGCGGAATGGCTGAAGGTCCGCTCAGTCCGCTCAACCTACTTGATCATCGGCCTCAGCCTCGGCGCCATTCTCCTGGGCCTTGCACTCGCGGTAATGGCCGCCGGCATGTATGACAGCGCTCCCCCGGACAAGCGGCCCAGCGCCCGGATCGCCGACCTGGAAGAGGTCGTGGTGATCGTGCCCCAGTTGTGCATGGGCATCCTCGGCACGCTTGCCATAACGTCCGAATACGTCACCGGATTGATCAGAACGAGCCTGACCGTCGTCCCCCGACGCCGGCCCCTGCTCACCGCGAAAGCTACCGTTATCGGCGCCTTGGGGCTGATCGTCGGTCCGGCGACAGTCTTCGGGACGTACGCCGTCTCGCGATGGATCCTGGGCGACCGTTTTTCGGGCGCGTACGCCACAGCGTTCCTGGACCGACTCCCAGCGCTGACCGCCATCAGCCTCACAGTCCCGGTGTTCGCGCTGCTCGGCCTCGGTCTGGGCGCCCTGCTCCGCTCCACGGCCGCCGCCATCGCGATCATGACGGGGCTCGTCTATGTGATCCCCATCATCATCGGCAACATCCCGGAGCCCTGGAGCGAGCGTCTCGGCTCGATCATGATCGGAGCGCTCCCCCGCCAGATCACCGGCGACGGCAACGCCTCCTCGGTGTACGGCTCGCTCCTGTCGCCGGCCGCCGCCGCCGCGGTCCTGATCGCCTACGCGGCGCTTCCCCTGTTGACCGCGACCTGGCTACTACGCCGGAGAGATGCCTGAAATGCGGCCACTAGACCCGGTAACCGAAAATTCCCCCCGCTGCCCGCCAAAGAGCCAGTCCCCACCGCAGCTAGAAAAGCCGGACATCCATCACCAGAACATCCATTCCGTTGGTGGAGGGCTTCCCACTGGCGCGGCAGACGGAAACGCCTGCCGCACCATCAGGAAGTCAGGGTCCTCAGACCTCGAGCACCACAGGGATGATCATCGGCCGGCGGCGATACGTGTCGCTCACCCAGCGCCCGACCGTGCGCCGCACCACCCGGCGGATCTCCTGCATGTCGATCACACCGTCCGCGGCCTTCTCCTCGAGGGCCCGCTGGATCTGCGGAATGAACTGCTCGAACTGCAGAGGGTCGATGCCGGACCCACGCGCGTGTATCTCGGGCCCCGCGGTCAGCTTGCCCGTGTTGGAGTCGACCACGACCACGACGGAGATGAACCCCTCGTCGCCGAGGATCCTGCGATCCTTCAGCGAGGTGTCGGTGATCTCTCCCACGGAGGTGCCGTCCACGTAGACGTACCCCGCGTGCACCGCACCGACGATCTTCGCCCGGCCGTCGACCAGATCCACCACGACCCCGTCCTCGGCGATCACGATGTGATCGTCCGGGACGCCGGTGAGGGCGGCCAGCTTGGCGTGGGCGCGCAGGTGCCGCCACTCGCCGTGCACGGGCATGAAGTTGGACGGGCGGGTCAGGTTGAGGACGTAAAGGAGCTCGCCCGCAGCCGCGTGACCGGAAACGTGCACCTTTGCGTTGCCCTTGTGGACCACGCGGGCGCCCCACCTGGTCAGCCCGTTGATCACCTTGTTGACTGCGGTCTCGTTGCCGGGCACCAGCGACGAGGCCATCAGCACGGTGTCACCCTGGGCGATGCGGATCGGGTGATCGCGGTTGGCCATCCTCGACAGCGCCGCCATCGGCTCGCCCTGAGAGCCGGTGCAGATCAGCACCACGTCCTGCGGCGGCCACTCCTCGATGTCGCGCGAGTCGACGATCAGACCCGGCGGCACCTTGAGGTAGCCGAGGTCGCGGGCCACGCCCATGTTGCGCACCATGGACCGGCCGACGAGCGCGACCTTGCGGCTGTGCTTGGCGGCGGCGTCCATGACCTGCTGGATGCGGTGTACGTGCGAGGCGAAGCTGGCCACGATGACCCGCTGCTCGGAGGTGCGGATCACCTCGTCGATGACCGGCGCGATCTCCCGCTCGCTGGTGACGAACCCCGGCACCTCGGCGTTGGTGGAGTCGGACATCAGCAGGTCGACGCCCTCGGTGCCGAGCCTGGCGAAGCCGCCGAGGTCGGTGAGGCGCCCGTCGCTCGGCAACTGGTCCATGCGGAAGTCGCCGGTGTGCAGGACGATGCCCGCCGGCGTTCTGATCGCCACGGCCAGCGCGTCGGGGATGGAGTGGTTGACCGCGAGGAACTCGCAGTCGAAAGGTCCGAAGGCGTGCCGTTCGCCCTCGACGACCTCGCGTTTGGTCGGCTGGATCCGGTGCTCGGTCAGCTTGGCCTCGATCAGGGCCAGCGTGAGCCTGGATCCCACGAGCGGGATGTCGCGCCGCAAGCGCAGCAGATACGGCACCGCCCCGATGTGGTCCTCGTGGGCGTGCGTCAGCACCACGGCCTCGACGTCGTCGAGCCGGTCCCTGATGTACTCGAAGTCGGGCAGGATGAGATCGACGCCCGGCTGTTCGGGGTCGGGGAACAACACCCCGCAGTCGACGATCAGCAAGCGGCCGTCGTATTCGAAGACGGCCATGTTTCTGCCGATCTCCCCCAATCCGCCGAGCGCGACGATGCGCAGGCCGCCATCAGGCAGCGGCGGCGGAGGGCCAAGCTCAGGATGCGGGTGGCTCATGCTTGGCCCCCATGGTCAAATCGTGTGCTCAAAACTCCCGGTTCCTCCCCGTTCCTATGCGTCTGTCAACTTCACCCCGCCGGCTACCAGGCAAGCACGCAGCTCGGCGATTTGCTTCTCTGTGGCGTCCACGAGCGGCAGCCGTACCGGACCGACCGGCACGCCGACCATGCTCAGCGCCGCCTTCGCCATGATCGCGCCTCCGGCGCGCAGCATGATCCCGTCTACCACCGGGGACACCTGGCTGTGGATCGCGAGGGCCTGAGCGACGTCGCCGTTCTTGTGCAGGCGAATCATGCGTGCCAGCTCAGCCCCCACCACGTGCCCGACGACGCTGACGAACCCGGCCGCGCCGAGCGAGAGCCAGGCGAGATTGAGCAGGTCGTCGCCGGAGTAGAAGGCGAGATCCGTGGCCGACATCACCTGGCCGCCGGCGAACAGATCGCCCTTGGCGTCCTTCACTGCCACAATACGCTCGTGTTGCGCGAGCCTGATCAGGGTCTCCGTCTTGATCGGTACGCCACTGCGCCCCGGAATGTCATACAGCATCACGGGAAGATCGGTCGCGTCAGCAACGGCGGAGAAGTGCCGGTACAACCCCTCCTGCGGAGGCTTGTTGTAGTACGGCGTCACCACGAGCAATCCGTGAGCCCCGGCACGCGCCGCCTGCTTCGCGAGCTCGACGCTGTGGCGAGTGTCATTTGTGCCAGCGCCGGCCACCACGGTCGCGCGATCGCCGACCACCTCGAGGACGGCGCTGACGATGCGCTGCTTCTCCTCGTCGGAGGTGGTGGGCGACTCACCGGTCGTCCCGTTCACGATCAAGCCGTCGTTGTGCTGCTCATCCACCAGGTAGGTGGCCAGCCGGCGCACAGCGACGTAATCGACCTCACCATCAGCGGTGAACGGCGTGACCATGGCGGTCAGCATGCGGCCGAAGGGTGCGTCCGTGGTTCCAGTTGGCGATGCCATAGTGCGAACGCTACCTGGATTCGGAAATCCATTGGACGCCGCCACCCCGCTTTGCCTGCCTGGAGCCGCCTTTTGCCGCCCTTAGCCGGCTGTTCGAAGGGCGCTCCGCCGACGACTACCCCTCAAACCGCCCGCATGCGACGGCCATCGGCACACCACGCCGCCACGCACCCTTCCGTGCGCGAACGACCCTACAGAGGCAGTTCGATCTGATATCTGATGAAGCCCCGGTTCTCGGCCACCTTGTCGTACAGGCGGCGGGCCGTGCTGTTCGACTCATGCGTGTTCCAGTACACGCGCGAGCAGCCGCCCTCCCGCGCCCACCCGGTCACGGCTTCGATCAACGCACGTGCCACGCCCCTCCCGCGCACGTCCGGCACGGTGAACAGATCCTGCAGGTAGCAGACGTCAATGTCGGGCGCCGACGTGTTGCCATGGGTCAGGAAATGCGTGATCCCGACGAGCCTGCCGTCCATCCTCGCCCCGAAGGCATGCAGTCGCGTGTCCGCCTGGAACTCCGCCCATGCCCGCTCATACATCTCATCGGGCTCGCTCCGCTCATAGAAGTCGATGTACGCGCGGAACAGGCTTTCCCACGCGTTCCGATCGGACGGAAGGAGCTTGCCGATGCTGATCACTAGGTCTCCTCAGAAGGGCCTCAAACTGGGATAAGACGCCACAATCTAGGAGAAACCGCCGCCCGGCACCACGACCACTCCGCGGCGATCCGAGCTGACCACTTGCCCACACACCTCAAGAACTGCCCGCCATCGTGGACAGACCACCGCAAGCCTTGAGCCGATCAACGAGAGCCGCGGACCGCCAGCTCAGGAGGCGGGCATTGGAAGAGGTCGCCGATATGTGCTCGGGGGTACACACATCGACGACCTCTACCGGAGAATCGGCACCCCTTACATCCGCGTTACAGGGTTTCTCCGATAATTTTCGTCATCGCAAAGTTGGGACTCCAACTGTCATCGATGACGGTCGGTTACCTGCCGAATACGGCAACATGGGGCAACGCCTCACACGAACCCCCAGGGATGCACTAGTGGCCACCTCAGATCCGGTCTACCTGCGTGTCGTCGAAGACATCCGGCGACAGATAACCGACGGCAGCCTTCCCCCCGGCGCGCCCATTCCCTCACGCGCGCAGCTGACCCGCAAGTATCAGGTCGGCGAGACTGCCGCCCGTCACGCACTACGCGTGCTGGCGGGTGAAGGCCTCATCATCGGTCGCGTCGGCTCAGGCCATTACGTCAGAGAACGCCCCGACCTGACCACGCTGCACCGATGGCGTTACCTCGACCACCCCGCCCCGTTCGCGGCCGACCTGCAGTCACAGGGCAGGCGCGTGACCTGGGACTGGCACAGTGAGCCGGCCGAAGCAGGACCCGACATCGCCAGACGGCTCCGTCTCAAAGAGACGACCCCGCTCACGAAAACGCGTTACGTCTACCGCGCCGACGGCAGACCCCTCCAACTCGCCACCTCCTACGAGCCGCTCGAATTCGCCGCCCACTCGGACGAGGAACGGCGGAGCCTGGTCGCCAGGATGTACGCGCACGGCATAAAGATCACCGAGGTCGTCGAGAGCGTGCACACCCGCGTTCCCCGCCCCACCGAGAGCGACGCGCTGGACTTGGCGGCAGGCGTTCATGTGCTGCATGTCGAACGCACACACTGGGCGGGCGACCGTCCCGTGGAGACGAGCGACATCGTCATCCCGGGCGACCGTTTCCGGGTGACGTACAGCATGCCCATCTAAAACGGAAGGCTCCGGGCAGGCCCGCCTCCCGCCCGGAGCCTCCGCCCCGCCCCTGCCGGAAACCACCTCCCGCGCTGGTCAACTCCAGGAAGAGACGCCCGGCGGCATCTCCGCACGTTGCGCCGACGACAGCACAACGATCACACTCTTCCCGCAGGCATGCCCGGTCTCGACCCCATGCCGGAGCCTCACCAACCTCCTGATCCGCTGACGCTGGAGCCGTGCACCGCACGAGCTGTGCGCTCCCCCGCCATCGAAACGACGGCCTTGCCGCGGCTGTGCCCATTCGCGAAATCCCGGTACGCCTCCTCCGCGTCCGAGAGCCGATACCGGCCACTGACCAGCCGGGCTCGTACGGTCGATCGCCCGGGCAGCAAAGCGCCGGCAAAGCAGCGCCTGTGAGGTTCCCCATCACCACGCTCACCGTGAGAGCGTCCCAGCCGAGCGAGGCCGACAAGTCGCCCCCTGACCGCAGCCGCCCCTATCCAGGGACGCCCCGGGGGAGGTCGCCGCCCAACCGCAACGCCCCGCCCGGGGACGAGGACGGCCACTCCTGACCGGAACGCGACCCGACAAGGACGACCACCCTCGACCAGGAACGCGATCCGACGAGAACGACCACCCTCGACGCCACTGCCCGCAGGCGCGGCCCGCAGGCGCGGCGCCGCCTGACCGCCCACCATTCCAGCAGGCAACCACCCAGAAACTGACGACGAACGCGCAGGTCAGAGATTGTCGGTCCGCGTTGATACAACGGTCGCGGAGGTTGCCGATGCGACTCAAAGACCTGTCAAAACACGACCGGCCACGCGAACGGCTCATGTCCAGGGGCGCGAATGCCCTGGCCGACCGTGAGCTGCTGGCCGTGCTGCTCGGCTCGGGATTCCGCGGCTCGAGCGCCCTCGACCTGGCCACCCACGTGATCGACCACTGCGGAGACCTGGCCGGGCTCGGCCGCTCCGACCCGCATCGGCTGCTCACCGTGCCGGGCGTCGGCCCGGCCAAGGCCGCGAGGGTCGCCGCGGCCTTCCATCTCGCGCAGCGCGCGAGGGCCTGGCCCGAGCGGGAGCGCATCACCAGCACGTCGGACCTGGCCAACCAATGCGCTCCACTCCTGCATGGCCATACCCAGGAGCGCCTCGTCATGGTGGTGTGCGACACCGGCGGCCGCGTGCTGAAACGCTCGATCGTGACCGAGGGCGGCGCCGACCACACGGCGATGCCGATTCGCGAGATGATCACAGAGGTGCTCACCACAGGCGGCGCGATCTTCGGCCTCGCCCACAACCACCCGAGCGGCTCCCTCGACCCGAGCGCCGCCGATGTGGAGGCGACGTCACGTCTCATCGAGGCAGCGGAAACAGTCGGCCTGCGACTCCTCGACCACCTGATCATCACAGACGCCGCCTGGAGACGTATCCCCATCGAAACCCATTCCACCCACCCACCGAACGTCAAAGGGAATGATCCCGTGTATAGCGCCGAACAGCAGTTTTCCAAGCGCAGGCCATGAGAGCCTAATGGCGCGGGTAGGCCGATTCGGACGTCAGCCGGCCATTACTCGTCGTGGCCTGGTCCTGCGCCCCTGGCGGGCACGGGACCATGTCCACGGTTCCGCGCCAACCCCAGGCGGGGCGTATTTCGGTCGCGTCGGCGGTTCCCATTGGCCGGGGCGCGTCGCCTGGGGTTGCGCGAAGGCACACAGCGCGTGAAGAACAGCGGCTTCACGCGCTTTGGCAGGGGTGCCCGCATACGGCAAATCTGTGCAGTTGCCCCAATGCGGGCACCCCTGCCACACCCTCATTCCGTTATCGATCATACTGCATCTGTCTATGCCCATAATTCGGACGCAACTCTACGGATTAGCAGCAAATAGCTCAGGCCATCAGTCAGGTTTTTCCGCGCTGAACGCTCGGAGAGCCCAAGCGGGGCGGACACATTCGGTCATAGCAATAACGCGAGAGGCGCGGCACTCTTGGACGACACCTGCCAGGAACATGATCATTGTAGCCTGTCTGATCAGACTTTCAGGTGTCTCGCCAGGTTGGGGCGGATTCGCTGGCGAGGCGTCGGGTCATGAGATCCATCATCGCAATGTGGATCACGCGTCCGAGCGGGCGGGCAGGGCGTCGTAGTCGCGAACCAGGCGGAGGTCGAGCATCAGGCAGCCCGTAGTTCGCTCGACCGCCCAACGCCGCAGAAGGCGGTGAATCCGCAGGTAGCGGGATCGCGGCGGACGACCTCAGCGTCGACGTCGAGGGCGACGCGGTCTTGGATGGCCTTGGTGCGGCAGGCACTGCCGGCCCGGTCTTGGCGATGGTTGGGTTCTCTGCGGCGACCGGACCGACAGAGGAGTCCGGCGGCACCGTCCGGCAGGGTGGTGGCGGTGAGTAGCACGGCGATCAACAGGCTGAGGGGGTCGGTGACGATGCTGCGGTTGCGGCCGGCGATCTTCTTGCCCTCGTCGTAGCTCTGATTGCAGGCCGATACGTTGGCGGAGGTCTTGACACGCCGGGCGACGATGACGCGGCCGTCGAGTTCGGGATCGCGGCCCTCGGCGGTGCGGACTAAGCACCGGAGCAGGCCGCTGAGCCGGGCGAAGGATTCCGTCGCGTTGCCAGGCGACGGAATAGCCGTAGACCGTCTGCCAGGGTGGGTACTCGTGCGGCTGCTAGCGCCTAGGGACGCCTGCGCGGTCGACATAAACGATGGCGCTCAGAATCGCACAGCTCGCCTTGATCACCAAGCCATACGTCCCGGCTCGGCGGCGGCAGGAGAGCCGGGACGTACGTCACCAGGCCAAGCCCTCCATCAGCTTCGTCCACATGATCAACGCTTTGGCGTACCGGAACGGCTCGCTTTCGTCCACAAGCACCCTTGCGCCCAGCCGTTGCGTCCTACGGATGAAGAGCTGACCCCCGGCCTGGCACAGTTCGTAGAACGTGGGCTGACAGTCGCACGTGTACGCCCGAACACGCACGCGGCCGGCAGTCGGTTGAACGGGGGCCCACCTCAGCACCGTGCGGTTGGGGCGCGGCTCCGGCACGTGAATGCCGAGACAGGAGTCGTTACTTGGAGGCGGAAGAAGTTCGGCCATGCAAAGAGAATACGTCTGGTTGTCTCCTCCTGTCTACAAGTAAGGAGCGCTCTGCCTATATAGGCCGAACGATATGAGGCGTGTTGTACCTCTTGGCCTATGTTGCCTATGTGCTCGACTACGACGGTGACACTCACATCTACCTTCAGATCGCCGAAATCCTTCGGCGCCGAGTCTCCGGGCTGTCGTCCGGGCACCCCGTGCCTAGCGAGGCGGACATCCAGCAGGAGTTCGGGGTCGCCAGGACCACCGCCAGACGCGCGATTCACGTGCTGCGCGAGGAAGGGCTCGTCTACACCGTTCAGGGAGAAGGCGCCTTCGTCGGCACACCCGACGAAGCCCCTCGCAAGCAGCGAAAAGTACCGCTCTACCAGCAAATCGCGACAGACCTCGCCGAGCAGATCAAGGCAGGAGAGTACCTACCGAGACGGCCTATACCAGGAGAGTCCGCACTAGTGCAGCAGTACGGCGTTGCCCGGGAGACGGTGCGGCGCGCCATGGCGCTCTTGCGCGAGCAAGGGTGGATCTACACCGTTGCTCAGCGCGGCAGCTACGTCTCTCCCAAGGAGTCGTGGCCCCAGGCGTGATGTCTCCTCGCCTGCTTGTATCGAGACGTCTATGGTATGAGCATGCTCGACCGTTACGGGCCTGTCCCGCTCTACATGCAGGTCGCCGAGATCATCGAGGAACAGATCGCCAGTGGGATGCTGCCCGCAGGAGAGGCCGTCCCGAGCGAGGCGGCTTTGGAGGCCGAGTACGGCATAGCAAGGACCACCGCGCGAAGAGTGGCACGCGAGCTCCGCCAGCGTCAGCTCGTCCATACCGTTCAAGGCGAGGGCACGTTCGTCGGTCTTCTCGGCGTGCCCCGCGTAAAGGAGACGCGAGCCGTATACGTGGTCATCGCAAACGACATCGTTGCTCGGATCAAACGCGGTGAGCTCCGACCGAATCGGGCAATACCCAGCGAGAAGACGCTGATGCGGCGGCACGGGGTGGCCAAGGTCACGGCACGGAAGGCCGTCGCGCACCTGCGGGAGCAGGGATGGGTCTTCACAGTGCCTTACCGTGGCACCTACGTGTCGGATCCAGGGGCCTGGCCCAAGGAATAGCCGATCCCTCCCACGTGAGCGCTGCGTACGCCGTCAACTCGACTCGCGTGATCTCTACTTCCGCCGCCCGTCACCAGTGTCGTCTCCGTCCCTACGCCTCGAGCTCGAGGGCGAGGAGCCCGGCGGTGGCGGTCTTCTCCCCCCGCCAGGACCAGGTCGGTCAGGCGGGTACGAAGCGCGCCGGGCGTGCCGAATTCGAGGACCTCTATGTCCGTCCCATGCGGGGCCGATGGCGGCCGGTATCAGAAGACCGGGATGATCTCCTCGGGGTCGATGAACTCAACGGGTACGCCTTCCAGGTCCAGTTCGGGAATGGCGGGGAAGGCTATGCCCCAGCGTTCGACGATGGCGCGGATCCTGGCCATGGCGACGCGCCAGTTCTCCGCCTGTTCCTCATACGACAACACACCCAGTCCGGCGTCCCTGGCGTGGTTCATGAGGACGCGGTGGTTGGAGAGGAAGTAGGGCGGGAGCTCCCAGAAGCCTTCCGGAGGCTCCCAGAGGATCATGCTGAGGAAGACGAAGCCGGCTCTGAGCTGGCGGGTGATGAGGCTGCGGGTGTCGTCCGTGAGGCCCGGCCATTCGTTTTCCAGGATGGTCATGCAGATCTGGAGGTGGCGGGACTCGTCGCGGCCGATGCGCTGGAACATCTCGCTGAAGACTGGGTGCTGAGTCCCCGACGCCATGCCTCTGAACAGCGTGGAAGCCGCCATCTCGCCCATCATGAAACTGGTGAAGAGGACGGGGAGCGAGTATTTGCCCACGGCGGCGGTGTAGCCGTTCCAGTAGCGGCCGCCGTTGTGATAGAGCCAGCCGATGTTGTTGTGGGCGGCCGATTCGAGGTCGTCCGACGGGGTCCAGTTGAGCGGGCCACCCGGCCAGAGTTTGGCTATGGTGCGCTGGCAGCACTCCTCGTGGTTCATCTCGTCGCGGGTGATGGAGAAGAAGCACTTCCTGACCGGGTCCTCTTCGTGTTTCTCGAAGGCCTGGATGGTGGCGCGGGCGAAGACGGCCGGTCCGGAGGCGTCGAAGTTGGCGAGGACCGCGAACCAGTACATGATCCCGAGGCGCTGCTCCCGGGTGAAGTCCTCCGCCTTCAGGCCGTCCCACGGAAGATCGGCCGGATTCCACACCATGCGCTTGGACTTCTCGTAGATGGCGGCGAGTTTCTCCGTCTCGACACGCCATTCCATGGGATAGATGTTGGGTTGCGGGATCTCCGGCGCAGGCCAGAAGCCACCCTCTGGGATTGTGAGGTCCGCCATTGTTGTGACACCTCCTCCCCCAATCCTGCGGTGAGGCGTCACGGCTTTCAAGTACGGGCGCGCTGAGTGATGGCCACACAGACGAGTACGGCCAGTGCTGCGGCCACGGTGACCAGGCCGAATCTCTCCCCCATGAGGAACCACGCCCAGAGCAGAGTCAGGAGGGGTTGGGTGAGCTGGGTTTGGCCGGCTCTGGCTATGCCGCCCTTGGCCAGGCCCGCGTACCAGGGGAAGAAGCCCAGGAACATGGAGATGGCGGATACGTAGACGAAGCCGGCGATGGCCTGGGGCGTGAAGGTGATGGGGGTGGTCAGGGCCAGGAGGGCCGTTATCGGGGCCGTCAGAGGAAGGGAGAGGACAAGGGCGTAGGAGATCACCTGCCAGCCCGCGTGGTCGCGGGACAGCCGGCCGCCTTCCGTGTAGCCGATCGCGGCTGAGATCAGGGCGGCGAGGAGCAGCAGGTCGGGCCAGGATGCGCTGCCCTGGTGCTGGGTGAAGGTGAACGTGGTGATGGCGATGGCGCCGGCTCCGCAGGCCGCCCAGAACAGGGGCCGAGGGCGTTCGCCCGCTCTCACCACGGCGCAGACGGCCGTGACTGCGGGGAGGAGTGCTATGACCACGGCGGCGTGGGATGTGCTCGCTCCCAGAGCCAGGGCCAGGCCGCTGAAGACCGGGAAGCCGAACACCACGCCGACGGAGATCAGGCCGTAGGGGCGCCAGAGGGGTCTCGGGGGGAGGAGGGGGTTGCCGGTGGCTTTCAGGCAGACCAGGGCCAGCACGCCGGCGATGGCGGCCCGGCCGATCGCGACCAGCCAGGGATCGAATCCCTCCATGGCGTAGACGGTCGCCGGGAAGGAGCCGGAGAAAGCCAAGACGCCCAGGAAGGCCAGGGCCGTGCCCTGGCGACGGGGGTGGTGGTGGGGACGCTCGTGCTGGTGCGGTCCGCTGGCGGAGTGCGGTCCGCCGCGCTGGTGCACGATGTCGTGGCGCTGCGTGTCGTCGCGGGGGTTGCGGGGCTGCGCGTCCTGGAGTGGCCGGGTCGTGCGATGGCGTGCATGGACGTCCGGTCGTTGGCGTCCGTCGCGCGGCGAAGCGGCTTGAACGAGGGCCGCGGTCGGAGCGGAGGCCAAATCCGAGGCAGCGGCCGAACCCGGAGCAGGGGGCGGAGTGGGTGGCGGGGCCGGATCAGGGACCGGAGCGGGGGTGGTGACCGGACTATGGGGCGGGACCGCTACTCCGTCGGATGCAGTAGCGCTATTCTTATCTTTCATGAACAACGATAGCAGTATCGCCCAGATCGCCGCGATACTGCGCGAAGAGGCCGCTCGCCTCGGCCCCGGCTCGCGGCTGCCGTCCAGCCGGGAGATCATGCGCAGGCACAACGTCAGCCCCGTCACCGTGTCGCGCGCCATCGGCCAGTTGGCGGCCGAGGGCAGGGTCGTCACGAAACCGGGCAGCGGCGCCTTCGTAGCGCAGCAGCACCAGGTCACGACAGGGCAGGACAGTGCCGACCTGTCCTGGCAGACGGTCGCGCTCGGGGACCGGGTGGTCGACGACGGTCCCGTGGCGGCGTTGCTGGCGTCGGCCCCCGAGGGGGTGGTGCCGCTGACCGGCGGCTACTTGCCTCCGGGGCTACGGCCGGACAAGCAACTGGGTGCCGCGGCGGCGCGGGCCGTACGACGGCCGGACGCCTGGGACAAGCCGCCTCTGACGGGGCTCCCCGAGCTGAGGCGGTGGTTCGCGGCCCAGGCGGGCGGCGACGTGACCGCGGCCGACGCCTTGATCGTCAGCGGCGGCCAGGCGGCGCTCACGCACGCGTTCAGGGCGCTGGCGGCCCCCGGCACGCCGGTGCTGGTCGAGACCCCCACGTACCCCGGCGCTCTGGCGGCGGCCAAGGCAGCCGGGCTGCGCGCGACGGCCGTACCCATGGACAGAGACGGTGTACGTCCGGAGCTGCTTGCCGAGGCGTTCGCCGTCACCGGGGCCCGCGTGTTCTTCTGCCAGCCCACGTTGCACAACCCGACCGGGGCCACCCTGCCCGTCGAGCGCAGGGAGCAGGTGCTGCAGGTGGCCCGGGCGGCGGGGGCGTTCGTGATCGAGGATGACTTCGCCCGTTATCTGACCGAGCACGCGCCGCCATCGCTCGCCTCCATGGATCAGCACGGGACGGTCGTCAATGTGGGCTCGCTGACGAAGATCCTTTCGCCGAGCATGCGGGTGGCCGCGGTGATCGCCCGTGGCCCGGCCGCGCACCGGCTGCGGGCCAGCCAGCTCGTGGAGTCGTTCTTCGTGGCACGGCCGCTGCAGGAGACGGCGCTGGAGTTCGTCGGGTCGCCGGCCTGGCGGCGGCACCTGGCGGCCGTGCACGCCGAGCTCAGAACGCGGCGCGACGCGCTCGCAACCGCACTCGCCGCACGCATGCCCGAGGCGGAGCTCCATCTGCTGCCGATCGGCGGGATGCATCTGTGGGTACGCCTGCCGGCGGACGCCGACGAGCACGCCCTGGCCGAGGCCGCCCGGCGGAACGGCGTGCTGGTGAGCCCGGGCCGGATGTATTACCCGTCGGAACCGCCCGGACCCCGGATCAGGGTGACGCACATCGCGGCCACCCATCTGGCGGAGTTGCACGAGGGGGTACGCCGCCTCGCGGAGGCCCTGGCGCAGGTCCGGCACCCGCCCACGCCGATGACGCCGCTGACTGACGACGACACAGCTCGATCCGTCCGAGCCTGACCACCGACCCGACGACCGCCCGGCGACGAGCCACTGGCGTGACAGCGGCCGCTGGTGGCCCGCAACGAGCAAGGGCGGCCAGACGGCGGGGGCCTACGAAGCGCGAACGGCGGTCGGTGGTTACGGACGGCGATCGCGCGCGCCACAGGCGGCGGGCGGGGCAGGCGGGTGCGGCGACACAGTGGCTGCGGCAGGCCAGCGAGCGGGCGGCGGCCCGCGAACAGCCAGCGCGCGATGGTGGTAGACGGTGGGCGCGCGATGGGCGGTCGCGTGCGGCGCGGTGGCGATCGGCGCGGTGGCGATCGGCGCGGTGGCGGTCGCGGTCGGGGCCGTCACGGGCAGCGCGGTGGCGATCGGCGGTGAGAGTGGGCGGTTGGTGGCAAGCCGGGAGGCGGTCAGTGGCAAGCCGGCAGGCGGCGCACGGTGGCGGTGGGTGGTGGATGGCAGACGGGGGCGGGCGGTGGGATGTCGGCGGACGTGGGCCGCGGACGGGGGGCCGACGGTCGGCGGACGCGAGCGACGGACGGGCGCCGGACGCGAGCGACGGACGGGCGCCGGGCGCGAGCGACGGTAGCCGGGCTGTCAGGGGTTAGCGGCCGGGTTGTGATCACAATGCCAGTAGAGTGGCGGGCATGTCGTTCTTCGCGGAGCTCATCCGAGACTTCGTGAACACCTACGACGTCGAATCCGACACCGACGAGCTCTCCTCCCCCGCCGACCTGGCCCTCTGGTTGCGCGAGCGCGACCTCATAGCCCCCCGCGACCGCGCCACCGACGACGACCTCCACAGCGCCCACGCCCTCCGCGAAGGCCTCAGGGCGGCTCTCAGACGCGAGCAGGCCGACCTCCCCGCCCTCCCGCTGCAGGTGCGCATCCGGACCGATGGCGTCCCGGAGCTGGTGCCTGCGCGCGGCGGTGTGCCTGGCGGCCTGGCCAGGATCGCGGCCGCGATGGTCGGGCCGGGGTGGGACCGGCTCAAGGTGTGCGCCGAAGGAACCTGTCAGTGGGCGTTCATCGACTCTTCGAAGAACCGTTCCCGCTCGTGGTGTTCTATGCGCGTATGCGGCAACCGCACCAAGACACGGGCTTACCGGGCGAGGAAGCGGGGTTCGCGTCGTCTCTCAGTGTCAAACACCGATACGGTGTAACTCGTGCCTTGTGGCACGAACGGCAGGCGAAGGAGCGGGCCGAGATGGCAGACGTAGGCGTCCGGGCGGCCCGGCGCGAGGATGTGCTCCAGGTTGCGAATTGTCAGATCCGCGCCTGGCGCTACGGCTATCGGGACTTCCTCCCTGAAGGGCCGCTGGAGCAGATGACCGGCCCGGCAGCGGAGAAGATGTGGCTGCGGCAGTGGGACGAGGCGATCGTCGCCCCGCCCACCCCCATGCATCGGGTGCTGGTGGCGGTGGAGACCATCCTCGACACCGAGGGCTTTCCGGCGCTCGGCGCGGGCGGCAGCGCCGCCCTGGTCACCCCTCGCGGCGGCGAGCGCGTGGTGGGCCTGGCCTCGCACGCTCCGGCCGAGGATCCGGACCTCGACCCCAGCGTGGTGGCCGAGATGCTGACGCTGCTGGTCGACCCCGACTTCGTCCGCAGGGGCCACGGGAGCCGCCTGCTCAACGCCACGGTCGACTACCTGCGTGACGACGGCTTCCGGCAGATCGTCACCTGGGTGTTCGCCGACAACCACGCGGTGCTCGGCTTCCTGGAGTCGGCCGGTTGGGGCGAGGACATGGCCGAACGCGTCCTGGACATGGGCCGCCCGATCAGGATGGTCCGGCTCACGACGGATATCAGCTGATGGCCACTCCCGCACAGTGGATCGCGGGCGCACGCCCGCGCACCCTCCCCAACGCCATCGTGCCCGTCATGGTCGGCACCGGCGTGGCGATCGGCGAGGGCGGCTTCGTGTGGTGGCGGGCGATCCTGGCGCTGTTAGTGGCGCTTTCGCTGCAGATCGGCGTCAACTACGCCAATGACTACAGCGACGGCATCCGCGGCACCGACGACCAGCGAGTCGGCCCGATGCGGCTGGTGGGCTCGCGGGCGGCCACGCCGCGGGAAGTGCTGATCGCCGCACTGGGCAGTTTCGCGCTCGCGGCGGTGCTGGGCCTGGTCCTGGTGCTGGTCACGCAGGCATGGTGGGTGCTGCTGGTGGGCGCGGCGGCGATCGCGGCCGCCTGGTTCTACACCGGCGGCAAGCGCCCGTACGGCTACCGCGGGCTCGGCGAGCTGGCCGTGTTCGTGTTCTTCGGTATCGTCCCCGTAGTCGGGACGGCGTACGTGCAGACGGAGGCGCTGAGCTGGGCCGCGTTCCTGGCCTCGATCCCGGTGGGGCTGCTGTCGTGCTCCATGCTCGTGGTGAACAACCTGCGTGACGTGGGGACCGACAAGCAGGCCGGAAAGCGTACGCTGGCGGTCGTGCTGGGGGCGGAGCGCACCCGGACGCTGTATGTGGTGTGCCAGGTGGTGCCGTTCGTGGTGGCACTGGCGATGGTGCCGATCACGCCGTGGGCGGCGCTCGTGCTGCTGGCCGCGCCACTAGCGATCAGCCCGATCAGGACCGTGCTGAGCAAGGCCGTGGGTCCTGCGCTGATCGCGGTGCTGCAGCAGACGGGCAAGCTGCAGATGGCGTACGGCTTGCTGTTGTCCGTGGGTCTCGCGATCGCCTTCTGACGAGCGTCCGTCTTTCTGACGAGCGTCCATCTTCTGACGAACGCCAATATGCTGCCGAGCATCGCGGGACGGCGGCATGACACGCTAGCCTAAGAATCCCTTACTGGGGCAGTGTTTTTAGTCAAGTGGTCCGGAGAAGTGGCCCGCCGCAGCACCTAGCGCGAGGGATCTAGTTGAACCGGCCTAGTGCGCCCACCGACATCGAGGAGTTCGAAAGGGCACTCGCTGAGTGCGTCACCATCGCCTCTCACGCGATGCCCGACTCCCCAATGGTCAGCATCGCACTGCCCGCCGAGCAGGGCCTGCGTACCGTCGCCTGCTCACACGCCCGGGCCGAGCTGCTCGACGAGCTGCAGTCGGCCACCGGGCAGGGGCCTGGACTCGACGCGCTGGACACCGGAGAGCCGGTGACGGCCACCAACCTCGGGGCGGACTCCCGTTGGCGCCGGTTCGCGGCCGAGTCGGGCCTGCTCAGCCTGCACTCGGAGCCCCTGAAGTCCGAAGGCAGGATGCTGGGCGTGCTCACGCTCTACTCGGGCCGGAGCGGCGGCTTCAGCGAGGAGACGCGGGTCGCCGTCCGCGTGACCGCCGGCCACATCGGCGTGCTGTTCCGTACGGCCGCCGACGCCGCGCGCATGCGGGAGGTCGCCGCGCAGCTCAAGGACGCGCTGACCACGCGCGCGATCATCGACCAGGCGCTCGGCATCCTCATGGCACAGCGCCGGTGCACGTCCCACCAGGCGTTCGAGGTGCTCCGGCACGTCTCCCAGGACAGGAACGTCAAGCTGCACCAGGTCGCGGCCACGATCGTGGAGAAGGTGACCGGCGAGCCCCCGCAGCGCTCCCGTTTCGAGGACCCGCCCCCGCGCAAGGTGGGCCGGACCTAGCCGGTCCGGCACGTGTTATCACAGTTCGATAACCACAGGCATTCAGGGGCCTTGACGATGCATCCTCTTCCCAAGGGGGGACGATGCCCGATATCGCAATGCTCTCTGACGCGCCGGTCAATTGGCACGGTGACCTTCTCCAGTTTCGCCGGTACGTCGATCCGCTCGTTTCGGTCATTACCAATCCCCGTACGCAGACGCCGTTTACCATCGGCGTTTACGGCGCCTGGGGATCCGGAAAGTCCACCCTGCTGAAAATGGTGGACGATCGGCTTTTGGACCGGCACGGCGACGAGTTCGTCCGCGTGCATTTCAACCCCTGGGTGCACCGCCGCGAGCCGCAGATGCTGCTCCCCCTCCTGAACGCCCTGCACACCGAGCTCAACGAGGACCCCAAGCAACGCTTCGCCGACACCGCCAAGCGGCTTGGCGCGATCATGCTCAATCTGGCCGCCGACGAGATGCTCAAGAAGATCAACCTGGGCTCGGCGAGCGTGGAGAAGATCGGCAAGCTCGCCCAGCAGTACGCCGAGATGCGCGGCCAGGTCGACAGCCAGACCGGCCGCCTGCGCACGCTGCTGCAGAAGGAAGCCGACCGCTTGGCCGAAAAAGGCCGAAAAATCATCTTCTTCATCGATGACCTCGACCGGTGCGAGCCCGACCAGATCATCGACGTATTGGAGTCGATCAAGCTGTTCCTGGACATCGAACACGTCTTCGTGCTGATCGCGCTGGCCAAGGACGTGGTGGACCGGGGCGTGTCGATCAAATACCAGCCGTTCGGCTTCACCGCCACGGACCGCCTGGGCGATGAGTACCTGGACAAGATGATCCAGCTCCCGCTGCACCTCTATCCGCTCGGCCCCGCCGAGGTGGGCCGCTTCATCCTGGAATCCGGCCCCGGAGAGCTGGCCGGTGCGCACGTGAAAACGCTGGAGAAGATCGTCTCCGCCAATCCACGCAAGATCAAACGCGTGCTCAACCTGTTGCGCGTGACCGAGGCGATCATCGCGGGCACCCCCGGCCTGGCCGGCCTGGACAAGGGGCTGGTCATCCGCCTGGTGGTGCTCCGCGTGCAGAGCCCGGAGCTGTTCACGGACGTGGTCCGCACCCCTTCCCTCCTCGTGGCGCTCGAGCTGGTCTACCAGGGCAAACTCAATGGCACGTCACCGGAAGTGGACAAGCGCTTCAAATCGCATGCCTCGCTCATACGAAGAGCGTTGGACAGGCACCACTACTCCCACGACTTCCTGGCGCCGCTCTTCGCCGATTCCCGCTTCGAGGCGTTCGAGGACGAGCTGCCCGTCTACCTGACCATGATCGGGGGGTGAGCGATGCACGTCACCGACGCCCGCTACGAGCTGTACGGGCTACGCTCGGGCAACCCCTACGCCGGCCGCCCCCTGGACCCCCTCACCTCCGAGGACGACCGCCTGCTGGAGCTCGAGGGCTTCATCCGGCTCGCCACGATCGAGGCGACCGTGAAAGGCGCGGCGGACGCGAACAAGCCGGCCTTCTTCCTCATCACCGGCATGGGCAACAGCGGCCGGACCTCCCTGGCGAACCACATCATGTACCGCTACCAGCACGCCAGGGCCGCCCGCCTGCCCTGTTTCAGCCTGGTCACGCACTGCGCGGAGCGCGGCGAGATGACGCACGACGCCTATCGCACGCTGCGCTCCACGCTGCTCTCGTTACGCGCCAAGATGCGTGCCAACCAGATCGACGTGCCGCTCCCGCTGGCCGAGATGTTCACGGACCTGAGCAAGAGGCCGCGTTCGCAGGCCATGGACGACTACGAGCTGCAGGAGATCGCCGACTACGCCGCGTCCATCTTCGCGGCGCACGACATGGGCTTCGGCATCCGGTACGAGGGCGTGGCGACCAAGGAGCTGATCATCCAGGCCACCAGGGTGTTCGAGAACGCGAGCACGGTCGTGGTGTTCACCGTCGACAACTACCGGCACGCGACCGCCGTACAGCTCACGAGGGCGGACCGGCAGGAGTTCGCCAGGCGCGGGCACATCACCGACCTGAGTCCGCTGTCCGCCGCTCAGATCGCGGCGCTGGCCGACCACCGGTGGACCGGTCGCCGGCCCTCCCCCTTCGACTCCGAGGGCGTCTGCAAGGCCTTCCACGAGCATCCCTGCACCATCGGCCTGGCCCTGCGCCACCTGCACAGGCTGCTCGACACCCGGCTGCGCCAGTACGACGGCGACGAGCCGTGGCCGACCGACGGCCTGCGGATGGATGAGGACTGGCTGCTGCTCAACATGCGCAGGGACGAGACATGGTACGGACCGGGACCGGGAGGCTTCCGTGGCTGAACATCTCACCCGCAACCCGTTCCCGGCCCGTGGCACGGCCAGCGCCGAGGAGACGATCCTGCCGGAGACGTTGCGCGCGTGGGCGGAGCGTACGCCGACCGCGCCGCTGCCCGGCGTGCGTGACGCCGAGCGCCTGGCCGAGGCGTACGCCCAGGATTTCCCGGACGAGGCGACCCGACACGGCGGTCTCGGCTGCCTGTACGGCGCCCACGGCGCGGGCAAGACGCACGCGGCCCGCCACCTGATGGCCACGGTCCACGTACGGGAGCCCGAGGCGGTCCAGCTGTACGTACGCTTCCAGGACGACGATCTGGTCGCCGCCTACCGCCGTCTGGTGCCCCAGCTGTCCCAGGGCCTGCTCACCGATCTGATCGTGCGCTACCTCGGCACACTCGCCGGCGACCAGGCAGCGAACGCGGGCATGGCCGGCGATCGGCGCTCGCTCATGTCCGCACTCGACACCGAGCCGACACGGGTGTTCGACCTGTTCGACGCCCACCTGATCGAGGCGGGCCGGGTGCTGGAGGCGCAGGCCAGGGAGATCGCCGCGGTGACGGGCGACGGGGAGCGCTTCCAGCGGGCACTGTCGTTCCTGATCCGGCCCGAGTTCTCCGACGCCGCCTATGACTGGTTGTGCGGGCGGCCGATCGGCCTGGACGCCGCCCGGGCGCTCGGCGTGAGCCGGCAGATCGACGATCCCCAGACCTGCCGCTACGGCCTGCAATTGCTGGCCACGCTGGTGACCCGCAGCGGCCGGCCCTTCGTGATGGTCTTCGACCAGTGCGAGAAGTTCCTGCTGGAGGACGGGGTCCCGGTGCCGCCGAACCTGGGGCTGCTGCAGAGCCTGGTCGAGGTGGTCCCGCGGGCCGGCGGGCTGCTGCTCCTCGTGGCGAGCGCGGCCGGCTGGCAGGCCATGCCGCCGGACCTGCACCAGCGCATCGGCCCTGGCGCCATCCACATGATGCCGCTCGTGCCCGACGACGCCCGGCTCGTGCTGCGGGTCTACCTCGACGCCGTGCGCCCGACAGCCCGTGAGGACATCAGGCCGATCACCGAGGCGGGCCTGCGGGAGCTGCTGCGCCACAGCGGCGGCAATGTCCGGCTGCTGCTCCAGCTGGCCTGGGCGAGCTACGAGGCCGCTCGGGGCGCGGACATCGACCCGGAGGTCGTCGGGACCGCCGCGCTCCGCTACCGTCGCGCCCCCGCGCTGGCCGAGCTGTCCATGCTGGTCGAGTCGAAGCTGCTGGCAGCGGGGCTCGACGCCGAGCGCATCCCCGGCGAGGACAGGTCGGCGACGTTCCGGTTGCCCGGTTCGCTCAGGCCGCTGGTCGTCATCAAGTTGACCGAGGCGGTCTTCTTCGACGACGAGGTGTCCAACGCCGCCGACATGGTGGCGCCGGGCGGGGACATCACGGCCGTCTACACGGCCCTCCTGGTCACCGGGTACGTCAGCCCTCCGGTCCTGACCGCCCTGCGCCGCGTGGTGCACACGGTGCTGGTCGCCGACGGCTCCCCGGCGTTCTCCCGCGAGCTGGACGAGCTCGTGGCCCGGGCCGCGTCCGTGCTGGCGGTCAAGGACCGGCCCGCGTCGGATCCGGCGCTGCTGAGCGAGACATTGCGGGAGCTCAGGGCGTACCTGGAGGAGCTGGGGTCGCAGCGGCGAGGCGAGTCCGTGGCGCTCGGCCGCAAACTCGCAGAGGTCGGCCGGCCGCCGCAACCTGCGGCCTCGGGGTGGCCGGCCAGGCGACGGGACCTGGCCGACCGCATCGCCGAAGCGCGGGCGGCGCGGGCCGCCGCGGACTGGGACGGCTTCCGCAAGGCCCGCCAGCACGTCATCCACGAGTGGCGGACACAGCTCACGCTGGCGATCGTCGCCCTCGTCGCGGCCGTGCTGCTGCTGGCGACGGGCCTCGCGCTCGGCGGGACCACCCAACCTGCCCTGGCCCTGGTCGCGGTGGCCGTCGCCGTGGGGGGCGCCGGGACCGTCCCCGCCGCGAGACTGGCCAAATCGTGGATATTCCGGCGGGGCGCGCCGCTGGACTCCCGGGCCGACCTCGACCAGCTGAGCCGTGAGCTGCGCCGGCACGCCCGCCCCGGCGCCGCCGACCCGGTGATCCGCTACGCCTACGCCTGTAAGGAGGACCCGGACAGGGGATACCCGGCGCTGGTGGACGCCATCCTGGTGGAGCCGCTGGCGCTGGTGCGGCAGGCGATCGGCCGCCGTCTGGCGATGACCGAGCGCTCCCCCGCCGCCTGCGTGGAGGAGGTGCGGCGGGGCCTGCGCGAGCGGACCCCTGAGGTGCTCTCGCTCCTGGCGCGCAAGCAGCACCACACGCATCTGGAGCAGCCGCCGCGCGCGCTCAGGGACCTGCCGCCCGAGCTGCGCGTCCTCGTGGCGCTGGCCAACCCCGACTGGCCGGACCTGGCCGCCGGCGCGACGTCCCAGCATCCCGCCGAGCTGGTGCTGGCCGCGCTCGGCGTGCGCGGGCAGAGCCATCCGCTCGCCCGGGCGTATCGGGGCGGAGTGGGGCAGCTCGCGCCCGGAGAGATCCCGCCGAACGAGCTCAGAGCGGCCGCCCGCCTGCTGTCCCCCCTGGAACAGGACGGGCTGGGCGGCTATCACTGGCTGCCCCTCGTTCCCGAAATCGATGAACTTTACCTATATTTCGAGGAATTGCTATATTACCAAGAGGAAATTCGCTCTTATCGTCACAAATCTTGACTCGTTGGCGAATTCATGAGAAATAGGGACGGGGTGTAGCGCTCCTCCCACGCGATCAACTCAGGTACCGCGATGGGGCGCACGACGCTTAAGGGGTAGCCGTTGTTAGGAAGCCCTGATTCGGGACCGCTGCGCACCACGGAGTTCCCGGATCGCCTCGACGTCGACACGTTACTGGCGGAGGGCTGGAAGCCACTCGCCTTCCAGCAGTTCATCCTGAAGATCCACAGCCGCTGCGACCTCGCCTGCCGGTACTGCTATGTGTACGAGATGGCGGACCAGAGCTGGCGCGCGCGGCCGCGCAGGATGTCCGAGGCCATCGCCGACCGCGCCGTCGAGCGCATCGCCGAGCACGCCTCCCGCCACGACCTGGCGGAGATCGACGTCATCTTGCACGGCGGCGAGCCGCTGCTGGCCGGCCCCGAGCTCATCTCCCGCGTGGTGTGCGGCGTGCGCGGCGCGGTGGACACGGGCACGAGGGTCAACGTCAACGTCCAGACCAACGGCGTCCGGCTGGACGAGGCGTACCTGCGGTTGTTCGAATCCTTGGAGATCCGCGTCGGCGTGAGCATGGACGGCGACGCCGAAGGGCAGGACCGGCACCGCCGCCTCCCCAACGGGCGCGGCAGCCACGCCGTGGTCAGCGAGTCGCTGCGGAGGCTGTCCGCGGGCCCGTACCATCACCTCTTCAGCGGCCTCCTGTGCACGATCGACGTACGCAACGATCCGGTGCGGACCTACCAGGCGCTGCTGGAGTACGACCCGCCGGCGATCGACTTCCTGCTGCCGCACGGCAACTGGGCCACTCCACCGCCGTTCCGCGAACCCGGCTCGCCCGAGACGCCGTACGCCGACTGGCTGATCCCGATCTTCGACTTCTGGTACGACAGCCCCGTCCTGCAGACCGAGATCCGGCTGTTCAGGGAGATCATGCGGCTGCTGATGGGCAGCCCTTCACGTGCGGAGAGTGTGGGGCTGTCACCCGTCCGCATGGTGGTGATCGAGACCGACGGGAGCATCGAGCAGTCCGACATACTCAAGAGCACCTACCACGGCGCTCCCGAGACCCGGCTGCACGTGCTCCGCGACCCCCTGGACAACGCGCTGCTGCACCCGTCGATCGTCGCCCGCCAGATCGGCGAGCTGGCCCTCTCCCCGGTCTGCCGCCGCTGCGACATCGTGTCCACCTGCGGAGGCGGCCTGTACGCTCACCGCTACAGCGCGGCCACCGGGTTCGCCGAGCCGTCCGTCTACTGCGCCGACATGTACCGGCTGATCACGTACATCGCGACGCGATGCGCACGGGACATGGCGCGGCTGCGGGGAGCCGGATGAGCCTCACCCCGCACCAGGTCTCCGGCGCCGCCTTCTCCGGGCTGGCCGCGGGCGCCGGGGGCGCTCAGGCCGTGGCTGAGCTGTGCGCGGCTCAGGCGAGCAAGCACCGTCTGCTGGTGCGCCTGCTCGTGGACCAGGCCCGCGACGACCTGGTGTCCCGCGCTTACGAAGCGCTGTCGAAGATGGAAGCCGACGCCCCGGAGGAGCTCGGCCGTTGCCTGCGCTACCCGGCGGTGGGGGCATGGGCGCTGCGAGCCTGCCGCGGCCAGGCCGACCCCGGGCGGCTGGCGGCGGTCGCGCTGGCCGCCGCGGTGCGCACCCGCACCGCCTGCCGCCTGGCCGTGCCGGTGCGCGGCGGCACGCTGATGCTGCCCTCGCTGGGCCTGCTGGCTCTGCCCGGCGACGTGCCGGACGTGGCCGTGGCCTCCGTCGAGCCGTCGGAGGACGGGGCCGAGCTGCGGGTCGGCGGCCACGTACGCCGTTTGGACCTGACCCGTGACCGGCCCGGCTGGCAGGTCCTCCGTCGTGTGCCGTTCGGGCCCGACGTGCTCATGACCATCGACGACCTCGACCCGTACCGCTGGCCCGGGGACGACGTCGACGAGCGTCTGACGGAGGAGCGGCGGCGGCGCTGGGTCTCCTGCCTGCGCGAGGCCTGGGAGGTCCTGCGGGCCCGTCACTGGACGGTGGGCGGGGAGATCGCCATGGCGGTCTCGGTGCTCACGCCCGTCGTCACGCGCTCGCTCGAACAGCACAGCGCGTCCGCGCGGGACACGTTCGGCACGATCGCGTTGTCCGACCCGATCGACGGGATCGGCATGGCGGCGACCCTGGCGCACGAGTTGCAGCACGCCAAGCTGTACGCGCTGAGCGACGTGGTGGAGCTGACCGGGCCGGACGACGGCCGCCGCTTCTACGCGCCGTGGCGTCCGGACCCGCGGCCGGTGTCCGGCCTGCTGCACGGCGCGTACGCGCACGCGGGCGTCGCCGGCTTCTGGCGGCGGCACACGGACGACGCCGACCACGGGATGCGTGCGCAGGTGGAGTTCGCCCGCTGGCGCGAGGCCGCGTACCAGGTCGCCGGGACGCTCCTGGACAGCGGCGCGCTGACGGAAGCCGGGACACACTTCGTCAGCACGCTGCGTGACACACTCGGCCGGTGGCGGTCCGAGCCGGTCACGGCGGCCGCCGCCGCCCAGGCCCGCCTGCAGTCGGAACGCCACAGGGAAGCCTGGGCCGTCAGGAACGGCTAAATGACCGGCGGATCGAAGTCGGCGCTGAGCCGCTCGCCGGCCAGCAGCGCCAGCGCGTCAGGGTGCTCGCGCCCCATGACCGTCTCAAAGCGCTGCGCCGTCTCCGCCAGCAGCCGCTTGGCCTCGTTCTCAGCTCCTGTCGCCAGCAGGTCCAGGCACAGGTTGGCCGCGCAGACGAGGCTGAGGTAGTGGTCGGGGGTGAAGAACGTCTGGATCCGCCGGTAGTTCTCCTCGCCCAGCACGCGGGCCTCGTCGTGCCTGCCGAGCGCCGCCAGGTCGTTCTGCAGGTTGATCGCACACGTGACGGTGTAATCGTGGTCGGGGCCGAGCCGATCGCTGAGAGCGGCCAAGGTCTTCTCGTTGAGCTCCCGCGCCGCCGCGACCTCACCCGTGAGCCGCAGGAGCAGCGCCACGTCGATCCCGGCCGCATGCGTGAACGGGTGGTCGGCTCCGAACACCTTGGGGTACCGGCCGGCCGTCTGCCGCGCCAGCTCGAGCGCCTCTTCGTACTCGGCGTTCGCACGCAGCACGTTGGACAGGCCGAGCGCGGCCGCCATGGTGTCGGCGTGCTCGTCTCCGAACAACCGCTGAAGGCGGGCGTGAGTGTCCCTCATGCGCTGCAGCGCATCGGCGATCCGGCCGCTTCTGCGTAACGCGATCGCGTAGTCCTTGGCCGCCTGAAGGGTGATGGGGTGATCGTCGCCGAGCTGCGCGACGCCATAGCCGTAGGCCTCCTCGGCCATGTCCGCCGCCACTTGGGACTGGCCGCCCAAGCGCACGACGCTGTTGAGGTTGTTCCACGTCGAGAGCAGGACGCGGCGGCCGACGCCTTCCACGCCGCTCCGGTAGAGGTAGATCTGCCGGAGGAGCTTCTGGGCCTCGTCGTATCTGCTGGTCAGCGCATAGTCCACGGCCAGGTTGTTACGGGCCTGCAGGGTCAGGTTGTGGTCGTCGCCGTGCTGGTGCTGGTAGACGTCGGCCCTCTCGGCGTCGATCTCCTGTGCCCTGGCGAACTCACCGCGCCCACGCAGGGCCGCACCGTAGGCGCCCTTCGCCCACAACGTTTCCGAGTGCTCGGCACCGAGAGTGGCGACCATCATGTCGAGGGCTTCGGACACGATCTTCTCGGCCTCGGCGTACCTGGCCAGCGCCTGGTGGATCAGGCCCAGGTGGATGCGGGCGACGAGCACGTCTTTGTGACGGGCGCCGCTCACCTCCGTCCATTTCTCGATGTACTCGTTGAGCAGCGTCTCGGCCTGGTTGTAGCTGCCGCGTACGTACAGGTAACGCACGAGGTCGAGGGCGAACTTGCGCACGGCCGGCACGGTGCAGTCGATGACTCCCGACGGCTCCAGGTGGGCGGCGAGCTCCTCGAACCGAGCCCAGTTCGCCGTATCGTCGGGATCGCTCGGGGCCGTACCCGACATGAGCAGGTGGACTTCGTGGCGGAGCTCCGAGCGGTCCTTCTCGGGGGTCTCATCCCGCAGCAGCGCCTGGTTCAGCCGGTGGACCTGGAGGGTGCGGGTGGACGGCTCGACCTTGACCAGGGCCAGGCGTTCCAGATGGCTCAGCGCGTTGGTCAGCTCGATCGGGTCCGACAGGATGGGCGACAGCCGCTCTCCCACCGCGCGGTTGCCGCGGCGGAAGACGTCGCGGGGGATCGGCTCCGGGCCGAAGAACGCACAGCAGCGCAGCACCTCGACCGCCGCGGGGATGCGGTCCTGGAGCTGGGAGACCGACAGCTGCCAGGCGGCGGTCATCGACAGCGGATAGGTCGGCGCCTTCTCCAGGCTGAGCAGCCGGCTCGTCTGCTCCTCCAGCAACCCGAGATATTCCTCCACTGACATCAGGGTCCTGCCCAGCAGGGCGGCGGCCTGTTCCAGCGCGAGAGGCAGGTCCCCCAGCTTCTCGGCCAAGCGGTCGGCCTCGCTCTCGCTGATCGCATTCCTCAGCCGCCTGCTGAGGAACGCCCTGCTCTCCTCACGCCTGAACACGTCCACTTCGATGGTGGGCTCATGGTCGCTCCAGCGGGAGTTGCGCGACGTGATGAGGACGTGGCCGGGACCCCGGGGAAGGAAGTCCATGATGTATTCCGGTTCCTCGGCGTTGTCGAAGATCACCAGCCAGCTGCGGAAGGGCGATCCGCTCTCGAGCGCACGCAGGACCGACTGGGTGGCCTGCTCCACGCCGGTGCTGGTCGCCGGCGGCAGGCCGAGAGCCGGCGCCATTGACGCCAGGACCGAGGGAACGAGGAGCGGCTGGTCGGCAGAGACCCACCACACCAGCTCGTAGTGGGAACGATATTGCCAGGCGTACTCGATCGCCAACTGCGTCTTGCCGACGCCTCCGAGGCCCTGCAGCGCCTGAGGCTGAGCCACAACGGCGGTCACCGTGTGCATGCTCTTCCTGAGCGCCGTTAGAAGATCTTTGCGGCCGGTGAAGTCCGGATTGCGCTTCGGAACGCGTTCCCAGACCTTCGGTCCTGGTGAGGGCACGGAATTGTCAGCCACGTCGGTCCTCCGCTTCACGCCCGAAGAGCTATGGGCCCCTATCTTAGAGCTTGATTAGTCGTCCCGTTTATCACAGAATCATAATCAGCGACGTTCACGAGAAAGCGCCTGCATATCGTCCGAGATTTTGGGTGACCGAAAAGGATGGAGCGCACATGCGTGACGGGCACTACGGCTCGAGCATGATCGATGTGAGTTCTGTTTCGCTGCGCGAGATGGCCATGCTGGACAGCGCCGCACTCCGGGAAGCGGTGGCTTCCTGCTTGACCGACGTCAACGACCAGATGGCGGCCTTCCAAAACTCCATCTGATCACCGCGCCCGCCGGCGGACATGTCTTTAATATCCGCGGGCGGGTGTGCTGACCATCTCGCGCATGCGAAGATGTCGCGCATCCTGACTGTCGTGGAGTAAATGTGCGATGGAATGCGGCTGCGAATGAGATCAGCATGGTGACTCCCAGCACGAAGAGACAGCAAACGACACCGACGCCGTACCAGGGCCTGCGGGCATTTCAGCTCGACGACCGTCACAGATTTTTCGGACGTGACGAGGAATCTCGAGAACTACGCAGGTTATGGCAGTCACAGCGGTTGACCGTTCTCTACGGCGCCTCCGGTGTCGGGAAGACCTCGCTGCTCCAGGCCGGCGTCATGCCGCTGCTCGGCACGCACGCGGCGGACGTGCTTCCGATCGGCCGGGTCTCCTACGGAACGGCCTTCCCACGAGCCGCGCTCCCGCCACACAATCCTTTCGTTCTCGCCCTGCTGATGTCATGGGCGCCGTCGGCGCCGCCCAACCGGCTCGCGGGCATGACGATTCCCGCGTTCCTCGAGGCCCGGCCGGTCAAGCGCGACGCCTTCGGCGACCGCCTTCCCATGCTGGTGGCCATTGACCAGGCCGAGGAGCTCTTCGCCGGCGGCCGGCGGAACCGGCTGTACCGGGACTGGTTCTTCGCCCAGCTCGCTGAGGCGCTGCGGGCGCACCGGGGTCTCCGCCTGCTGGTGTCGATCCGCATCGACCGGCTGATGGAGCTCCTCCCCTACGAATGTGAACTGGCCGAGCCCGAGCGGAAGAGCTCTCCGGATGGTCCGGAGCTCGATTGGGAACGCTTCCCGCTGGAGGTGCTGAGCTTCGGCGGCGCTCTGGAGGCTGTGCGGGAGCCCATCCGCGGCACCGGGCGCACGTTCGCCACGGGCGCCGCCGAACAGGTCGTGCGCGACCTCATCACGGTCAGAACGCGTACGAACGGCACGTACGAACCAGAGGGGGTTGAGCCTGTCCAGCTCCAGGTCGTCTGCGAGGCCCTGTGGAAATCCCTGCCGCCGGAGACAGCCGAGATCACCACGAGGGACGTGCACCACTACACCGAGAGAGCTCTGTCCGAATACTACGAAGGGGAGATGAGGCGGATCGCCGCCGAGCGCCTTGACGGCGACGACCGCAGGTTGAGGGCATGGTTGCGGCTGACCTTCGGCGATCAGCCCGGCGGCCGGCAACCGGTCCGGCGTAGTGCGGTGAGGAACGCGGGGCTCGGCGCGGCCGTGATCGCCCAGTTGGTGAAACGCCATCTTCTGAGGGCCGACCAGCGCCGGGGCGAGGGGTCGTTGGAGCTGGCGTACGACCGGCTGGTCCAGCCCGCCGAGCAGGGCGACCGTCCGGCCGACCTGTCCCTGCCCCGGTTGGGGCCCGAGGACTTCCTGCGTGGGGCGGAGGACGCCTTGCGGGAAGACGATCTCCGCCGGGCGGCCAAGCTCGGCGAAGAGGCGCTGGCCCGGTCGAAGGAGGACGACCTGCGGCTGCGCGCGCGGATCGAATCGATGCTCGGCAATGTGGCCCATGAGCGCGGCGATCTGGAGGCCACGATCGCGCACTACAGCGAGGCGGCCAAAGCCTTCGAGACCGCCGGGGCGGTGGGCGCCGTGGGGCCTCTGCTGACGGCCATCGGACGGCTACGGCTGGCCCAGGGCTTCCCCGCCGAGGCCGTACGCGAGCTGCACGCCGCGATGGTGCGCGTGCCCGCGGATCTGTCCATCCAGACGGAGCTGGCATGGGCCCTGTGGCACGGTGGCCACCTGGAAGCGGCCGTGGGGGTGCTCGACAGCGTGCTGGACAGGGAGGGCAACAACACCGACGCCCTGCTCAGCCGTGGGCAGATGCTGGCCGGCATGGGCAAAGCGAAGGCCGCGCTACGCGATCTCGACAGGGCGAAACCCCTGCGGTGGCCGTTCGCCAAGGTCGCGCACGCCCTCGCGCTCGCCCAAACCGACAGCATCCCGCAGGCCCAGGAGGAGATGATCGAGGCGCTGAAGGAGGCCTCAGATCGCGATCCGGAGGTGGCGCACGGCCCGTTGCTGCTGTACGCGGCCAAAGTCGAGCACCTGGCGGGCCAGACCACGTCGGCGGTCGGCCTGGCCAAGCGGGCGATCTCGGCGCGCGCACCGGCCCTGCCCGACCACCTGGCGAACGACGCGAGACAACTGGTCGTCGGCGGCTGATTCGCGGCGCCTACACGTTCGCCGGGCATGGCCGCGACGAGCTGAGGGACGACTCGCGCGATGACTCTCTGACTGATGGCTCATGCTGGAACTCCTGAGTGCGGGACACCTCAGGCGGAGGCTCCACACACAGAGCCGGCACGGGGGCATGCGTCGGCACGGGCACCCGGCGGTTCTGGCTTAACGGGCCGGGCAGGCGCGGGACCAGCGCTTCGCGTGCCTTCGGAGAGCACGAGATCAACACAATGGCCGACATCATCACGACGAACAACGCGGACGCGCCGCCTGTCACGCCGTACCAGGTGACGAGGAGACCGCCCAGGGGGGCGGCGAGGCAGATCGCCGCGTGGGCGGACAACCGCGAGACGCCGACGACGCGAGCCAGCGTGCGAGGATCGATGCGATTGACCTCCACCTCACGGATCGCCACGTTGCTCCACGCGCCCCCCATGCCGGTGATGAAGAACGCCGCGGCGAAGAACGGCAGCCACGCGCCCACCCAGGTGCCCAGTGCCGCCAGGAAGAGCGCGACGCCCCAGATGCACATGTGCACCAGCAGCACGGAACGCGGTGGACTCCTGAAGAAGGCCAGACCGGCTCCCACCGCCCCCCCGACGCCACCCGCGGCGAGCACCACGCCGATCGACAGCGAGGACAGCCCGTGGGACCCCGCGACGAAGACCATCATGAGAGTGTTGATCATCAGATTGGTGATCGTGATCAACAGGATGGAGCTGCGGAGAAACGGCTGCCGCATGAGCTCGCGGAAGCCTCCGGACAGATCCCGCAGCTGCGAGGGACCCGCGGGCGTGCGCTCGGACGGGCGTCGCACGCTGAGGAACAACCCCCAGGAGACGACGAAGAGCGCGGTGTTGAGCGCAAAAGGGAAGGCACTGCCGAGGCCGAACAGATATCCGCCCACCGGCCGGCCGAGAAGCGAGCCGACATGGGTCGCACCTTCGCTCTTGGCCAGCACGCGCCGCATCGTGCCCGGATGCGCCAGCGAGGGCAGCAGCGACGACTCGGCCAGTGTGTAGAGGGCCCACATCGCGCCCTCGACGGCGGCGGCGATCATGATGTGGATCAGCGACAGATGCCCGAAGATCATCGTCAGGAGGACGGTGCCCACCGTTAGTCCCCGCACGAACTCGGCGACGAGCATGACGCGCCGGGGGGATATTCGGTCAACCAGAAGCCCGCCCGGTATGTAGAGGATCAGGATCGGGACGGTAAAGGCGAATCCCGCCCAGCCCGCGGCGATCGGCGAGTTGCCCTCGGCCAGGGCCAGGAGCGGATAGGCCACGCTGAGGGTGCGGGTGCCGAACGTGGAAACAGCCGATCCCGTCCAGAGCAGATTCAGCTCGACGTTCCTTCGCAGGCGCCGGATCCGCCGCCAGCCTCCGCCTGATCCCTCCGGACTCCCCTCCCCAGTGGTTTCCTCTGGGGTCATGACCATACGGTCATCGAAAGGGGTGGCCACAGTGACAGCCCGATCCTGGAGTATTTCGGACGGCAGTATTTCCGGCTGGAGCTGCTGCCGAGGACCCGTCAGAGTATAACCAGGAATTCTGTGCGCTGACATAGCGAGCAGCTCTGTGGCCCGCCATCCGAAAGGAAACACCTGTTAAAAGAGCTCGTTACGATGGCCGTTTCAACGGCATTGTAGACCGTTGCGCAAAATGCTCCACCAATAGCCCTTGTCGCCACGATATACTAAAATCGCCCCAAAGCGGGATAGGTGTCGATATGTTGGACGTTGACCGGTTAGCACGGGACTTCGCCGCATTGGGTGTGGGATTCGGGCAGGTCGTGTTGCTGCATTCCTCGCTCAAGAGCCTCGGCCGCTCTGAGTGCGGGGCGGGCACGGTCGTCGCGGCGCTACGGAAAGTGCTCGGTGGCGACGGCACACTCGTGGTTCCCGCCGGCACGTCGGGCAATTCCGACACCTCTCCCCTCTACCGTGCCGCCGTGGCCGGGATGACCCCGGACGAGGCCGCCGCCTACCGCTCCCGCATGCCGGCCTTCGATCCGGCCACGACCCCCTCCCATCAGATGGGACAGATCGCCGAGCACGTGCGTACGCTGCCCGGGGCTCTGCGCAGCGCGCATCCGCACACGTCCTTCGCCGCCATGGGCTCGCGGGCGGCCGAGATCATCGAGGGGCACGACCGCGACTGCCTGCTCGGCGAGCGGTCCCCGCTCGCCCGCCTGTACGACGCGGGCGCCCTGGTCCTGCTGCTGGGCGTGGGCTACGACAAGTGCACGGCCTTTCACCTGGCCGAATATCGCTACACCGCCAGCCCGCCGCGGCGCCGCTACCGTGCGGTGGTGGACGACGGGAACGGGCGGACGTGGTGCGAATTCGAGGACGTGGCCGTGGACGCGAGCGACTTCGCCGCCCTGGGCGCGGACTTCGACGAGACCGGTGTCGTGCGGCGGGGCCGGGTCGGTGCGGCCGAGGCCCGGCTGTTCTCCCTGCCCGCGGCCGTTGCCTACGCCGTCGACTGGCTAGCCTCCCACCGCGACGCCCCCGCCGGGGGCTAGCTCTACGCGGCGAGGCACCGCTCCGGCCGGCACCACGCGGCAGGGCGCGGCTCGGAGCCGGGTCCAAGTGGCAGGGCGCTACCGAGCCCGGTCCAAGTGACAGGGCGCTACCGAGCCCGGCTAGCAGGCGCGGCTCATCACCACGCGCGGGGCGACCTCGATGCCCAGCTCCCGCTCATGCACCACCAGCGCCCGCAGCTGCGGCCCCCACTCCTCCTCGGGCAGCACGGTGAAGCCGTGGCGCGCGTACCAGGGCGCGTTCCACGGCACGTCCCGGTACGTCGTCAACGTCACGTGCGGTGCGCCGGCCGCCCCCGCATGGTCGATCACCGCGGCCATCAGCCGCCCGCCGATGCCCTGGCGCATGTTGTCCGGATGGACGGCCAGCTGCTCGAGATGCAGGTTGCCGTCCACCCATCCGATCAGCGCGAACCCGACCGGCGGCTCGCCCTCGACCAGCACGGTGCCCGGATCGTCCACTTCCTCGATCATGGTGGTGCCGGGCGGGAAGGTGATGCCCACCTGCTCGAACAGCCGATCCGCGGCCAACTCGATCGCCACCAGCCCGGCCAGCTCACCGGCCTCCGCCCATCGCACCATGCCGACACGATCTCATGTTTCGGGCGGATCGCGCCGCTCGTATTAATGTTGATGATCGTAGGCCCGGCTGTGCGGAGCCGGGACCCTCTCCTCACGACGTGCCCACCCATGGGTGGGCACGTCGTGCGGCCACGCCGAGACCGCACCGCGGCCGGCGCTCAGAGGTCGAGCAGCGGCTCCAGGCCCACGGTGAGTCCGGGCAGCTCACGCACCCGGCGCACGCCCAGCAGCACACCCGGCGCGAACGCCGACCTGCTCATCGTGTCGTGCCTGATCGTGAGGATCTCCCCGTCGCCACCCAGCAGCACCTCCTGGTGGGCGATGAGCCCGGACAGGCGTACCGAGTGCACGCGCACCCCGCTGACGTCGGCGCCGCGGGCGCCTTCCAGCGCGGTGCTCGTCGCGTCGGGCATCGGGGCGGAGCCGCTCTTGGCCCGTGCCTCGGCCACCAGCTGCGCGGTGCGGGCCGCGGTGCCGGACGGGGCGTCGGCCTTGTTGGGGTGGTGCAGCTCGACGATCTCGACGGACTCGAAGTGACGCGCCGCCTGCTGGGCGAAGTGCATCATGAGCACGGCCGCGATGCCGAAGTTGGGGGCGATCAGGCAGTTGGTGCCCGGGGAGTCCGCCAGCCACCCGCGTACGGTCGTCAGCCGGCCCTCGTCGAACCCGGTCGTGCCCACCACCGGATGCACGCCGTGCGCGATGGCCCATTCGAGGTTGCCCATGACCACGTCGGGGTGGGTGAAGTCGACCACCACCTCCGCGCCCTCGAGCCCTTCGATGGAGTCGTCCTTGTCGAGCGCGGCCACCAGCTCCATGTCGCCGGCCGCCTCGACCGCCTTGCACACCTCGGAGCCCACGCGGCCGCGGGCGCCGAGCACACCTACCTTGATCACACGCCCAACCCTATCCCAACGCCGAACCCGCCCATTGGAGTGCCGCCCTGTAGTGAGCCGCCCACTCACGCCAGCCACCGGGCACTGCCCGTTCGGCCGACCCCTCCGCCCGGCCGTCGCTCCCGCACCCGGCCGGACGCGTGACTCGCCGGCCACGCCGCGTCAGGCGCAAACGCAACATGGGCACACCCCCGTCGGGGAGGGATTGGACGGACGCGCATGCGCGCCGCTCAGGGGCGACGGATCGGGACCGTTGGACAGCCCCCGTCCGAGACGTAACAGGGCGGGCCGCTGGACACGGCCCGCCCGAGGCGTAACGATGCGGGTCGCTGCCCGCGAGCCACTGCGATGACAGTCGTCAGCGGATGGCGTCGGTGAAGTCCTTGTCGCCGTACGGCCCGATCACGGCGAGCGTGAGCGGCCGGTTGAGCACGTCCCTGGCGATCTCGGAGATCTCGTCGGGGGTGACGCCCTCGATCCGGGACAACACCTCGTCCACCGACATGAGCTCCTCGTAGACCAGCTCGTTCTTCCCGATGCGGGACATGCGCGAGCCGGTGTCCTCCAGCCCGAGCACGAGCCCGCCGCGCATCTGACCCTTGCCACGCATGATCTCGTCGGCGGTCAGCCCCTGGTCCACCACCCGCGTCAGCTCGTCCCGGCAGATCTTCAGCACGTCGTCGATCTTCGACGGCAGGCAGCCGACGTAGATGCCGAACTGGCCGGTGTCCGCGTAGGCCGAGGTGTAGCTGTAGGCGGAGTACGCCAGGCCGCGCTTCTCCCTGATCTCTTGGAAGAGCCTGGACGACATGCCGCCGCCCAGCGCGGAGTTGAGCACGCCCAGCGCGAACCTGCGGTCGTCGGTGCGGGCCAGGCCGGTCGTGCCGAGCACCAGGTTGGCCTGCTCGGTCGGCCGGTCGAGCACCCTGACTCCCGAGCGCGCGTCGGCGCCGGGGCCGCTGGTGCGCGGCGTGGCGAACTCGGCGGGGCCGCTCAGCGCGCCCGCCCGCTCGTACGCCCTGGTGACCAGCTCGACGACCTCTTCGTGCCGGATGTTGCCCGCGACGGACACCACCGTGCGACGAGGCCGGTAGTAGCGGTGGTAGTACTCCGCGATCCGGTCGCGCCCGAGCGCGTTGATCGAGTCCACCGTGCCCAGGATGGGCCGGCCGATCGGCGAATCGCCGTAGAGCTCGGCGGCGAACTGCTCGTGCACCACGTCCGAGGGGTCGTCGTCGTGCATGGCGATCTCCTCGAGGATCACGCCACGCTCCGACTCGACGTCCTCGTCGGTCACCAGCGAGCTGGTCACCACGTCGGCGAGCACGTCGACCGCTATCCGCAGGTCCTCGTCCAGCACCCGGGCGTAGTAGCAGGTGTATTCCTTGGCGGTGAAGGCGTTGATCTCACCGCCGATGCCCTCGATGGAGGCGGAGATCTCCATGGCGTCGCGTGTCGGAGTGCCCTTGAACAGCAGGTGTTCAAGGAAATGGGTGGCCCCCATGTGCTCGGGGGCCTCGTCACGCGAGCCGATGCCGACCCACATGCCGACCGCGACGCTGCGCACGGTCGGCATGGTCTCGGTCACCACGCGCAGGCCACCCGGAAGGACGGTGCGCCTTACCACCCCGGCTCCGTCCTTGCCGGGGTGCAGCGTGGTCGTTGTCACGAGTTCCGGTCGTCCCCCTCGCCGCCGCCGCTGCTAGTGCGGGTGCGGACGCGCGTACGGGTGCGGCGGGGCCGGTCGGACTTCTCCTCGCCCGGTGCGGCGGCCTCCTCCGTCTCCGGAGCCTCGCTGTCGCCTTCGGGAGCCTTCGCCTCCTTCTCGGCGGCCTCCTTCTCGATGACCTCGACCGGCACCAGCGAGAGCTTGCCGCGGCCGTCGATCTCGGCGATCTCCACCTGGATCTTCTCGCCGACGCTCATGACGTCCTCGACGTTCTCGATGCGCTTGCCGCCGTGCAGCTTGCGGATCTGGGAGACGTGCAGGAGGCCGTCCTTGCCGGGCATGAGCGAGATGAACGCGCCGAAGGCGGCGATCTTGACGACCGTGCCCAGGTAGCGCTCGCCGACCTCCGGCATGTGCGGGTTGGCGATGGCGTTGATCGCCGACCGCGCGGCCTCGGCGGCCGGGCCGTCGGTGGCGCCGATGTAGATCGTGCCGTCGTCCTCGATGGTGATCTCGGCGCCCGTGTCGTCCTGGATCTGGTTGATCATCTTGCCCTTCGGGCCGATGACCTCGCCGATCTTGTCGACCGGGACCTTGATGGTGATGATGCGCGGCGCGGTCGGGTTCATCTCCGCCGGGGAGTCGATCGCTTCCTGCATCACGTCGAGGATCGCCAGCCGGGCGCCCTTGGCCTGCTTCAGAGCGCCCGCGAGCACGTGGGCCGGGATGCCGTCGAGCTTGGTGTCGAGCTGCAGGGCGGTGATGACGTCCTTGGTGCCGGCGACCTTGAAGTCCATGTCGCCCATGGCGTCCTCGGCGCCGAGGATGTCGGTCAGCGTGACGTACGTGTCACCCTCGCCGATCAGGCCCATCGCGATGCCCGCGACCATCTCCTTGAGCGGCACACCGGCGTCGAGCAGCGCCATCGTGGACGCGCACACCGAGCCCATCGAGGTCGAGCCGTTCGAGCCGAGCGCCTCGGAGACCTGGCGGATCGCGTACGGGAACTCCTCGCGCGAGGGCAGCACCGGGATCAGCGCCCGCTCGGCCAGCGCGCCGTGACCGATCTCGCGCCGCTTGGGCGAGCCCACCCGGCCGGTCTCACCGGTGGAGTAAGGCGGGAAGTTGTAGTTGTGCATGTAGCGCTTGGTGCGGTCCGGGTTGAGCGTGTCGATGACCTGCTCCATGCGCAGCATGTTGAGCGTCGTGATGCCCATGATCTGGGTCTCGCCGCGCTCGAACAACGCCGAGCCGTGCACCCGCGGCACCACGTGGACCTCGGCCGACAAGGCGCGGATGTCCTTGGTGCCACGGCCGTCGATGCGGATGCCCTCCTTGATGACCCGCTCACGCATGAGCTTCTTCATCACCGAGCGGAACGCGGCGGAGATCTCCTTCTCGCGCCCCTCGAAGTCGGGCAGGACCTTCTCGGCGGCCAGCGCCTTGACCTTCTCCAGCTCGTTCTCGCGCTCCTGCTTGCCGGCGATGGTCAGCGCGGCGGCAAGCTCGTTCTTGATCGCCGCTTCGACCGCGGCGTAGGCGTCCTCCTGGTAGTCCAGGAAGACCGGGTATTCGGCCGTCTCCTTGGCCGCGACCTGCGCGATGCGCGACTGCGCCTCGCACAGCACCTTGATGAAGGGCTTGGCGGCATCCAGGCCCTGTGCGACGGTCTCCTCGGTGGGCGCGACGGCGCCCTCGGCGACCAGCTTCAGCGTGTCCTTGGTGGACTCGGCCTCGACCATCATGATCGCGACATCGCCGTCGTCGAGCACCCGGCCCGCCACGACCATGTCGAACGTGGCCGACTCGAGCTCATGGTGCGTCGGGAACGCCACCCACTGGCCCTCGATCAGCGCCACCCGCACGCCACCGATCGGGCCCGAGAACGGCAGGCCCGCCAGCTGCGTCGACAGGGACGCGGCGTTGATGGCGACCACGTCGTAGAGGTGGTCGGGGTTGAGCGCCATGATGGTGGCCACGACCTGCACCTCGTTGCGCAGGCCCTTGACGAACGACGGGCGCAGCGGCCGGTCGATCAGGCGACAGGTGAGGATGGCGTCCTCGGAGGGACGGCCCTCACGACGGAAGAACGAGCCGGGGATGCGCCCCGCGGCGTACATTCGCTCCTCGACGTCCACCGTCAGCGGGAAGAAGTCGAACTGTTCCTTCGGAGTCTTCGACGCGGTGGTCGCTGAGAGCACCATCGTGTCGTTGTCGAGATATGCGACGGCGGACCCCGCCGCCTGACGCGCGAGCCGTCCGGTCTCGAACCGGATCGTGCGCGTGCCGAATGAGCCGTTGTCTATGACGGCTTCAGCAGTGTGGACACCCTCCACGGGGGACCTCCTTGTGGTCGGTCTCCCGCGCCCTTTTCTCACCGGCACCCTCGTTAGGTGCAGCGCCGGTCTTCGATCGAAGCGCCCGGTCAGACGTCACGTCTACCGGAAGCCACTACCGAGGACCGGCCCGCAGGCGTCGCGGGTCGCATGGTGCTGAGCGGACGCGGGGGCTGTGTGTCTCGGATCTTCAGTTGTACGTCAGGCGGGGTGACGGTTTCACGCCGCCACGCGCCTTTCGTCCCTATGGGTGCTACTACCCATATGGGAAAGGGAGCGGCGCGACGCCGCTCCCTTTCATGTTATCGGCGCAGGCCGAGCCGCTCGATGAGCGAACGGTAGCGCTGGATGTCGACCTTCTGCAGGTACTTCAGCAGGCGGCGCCGGCGACCGACGAGCAGAAGCAGGCCACGACGGCTGTGGTGGTCGTGCTTGTGCGTCTTCAGGTGCTCGGTGAGCTCGCTGATGCGCTTGCTCAGCAGTGCGATCTGCACCTCGGGCGACCCGGTGTCACCCTCGGTCGTCGCGTATTCGCCGATGATGGACTTCTTGGCAGCGGTGTCGAGGGACACGGCTCTCCTTCAATCTACGGGCACGCGCTAATGTAACCAATGAGCGAACAACCGTGCGTGCCTACAGTCGCCGCGTGAAGGCCGTCATGGGCAGCGCGCAGCGCCGCCGTCACAGAGCCGACATGCAAGACTACCACCTAGGGCCGGATGCTCGGGTGTTCCTGCCCGCCGGACACGTACTGCCCGGCGAACTCGGCCGACGGCGCGATCGGCGTGATGACGTCGACGAGCACGCCGCTGGGATCCGACACGATGAAGTGGCGCTGGCCGAACTCCTCGTCGCGCAACGCCAGCTCGGGCTCCAGCCCTTCACGGACGACGAGCCGTTCCCACTCGGCGTCGACGTCGGCCACCTCGAAATTGAGCAAGAGCCCCGCGACCGGCCTCCGGTAGGCCAGAGGGATCGTCGGATGCCGGTGATCGAGCAGGGCCAGCTCGTACGGCCCACGGCGCAGGCTCACGTACCACTCGGCCTCGAACGTCACCTCGAACCCGAACAGCCGCACGTAGAAGTCCTTCGACGCGGCGACGTCGGCCGTGCACACCACCGGATAGAAGCTGCTCAGCTCCACGCCCATCTCCTTCGTTCACATACCATCGGTATGCCGGGGTACGCTACTTCACGTACCATCGGTATGTCAAAGGAGTGTTGGATTGACCAGGGCCGAGCAGAAGGAACACACCAGGCGAACGCTGCTCGCCGCGAGCAGACGGCTGTTCGCGGCCAAGGGCTACGGCGCCGTCGGGCTGGCGGAGATCGTGCGCGAGTCCGGGGTGACCAAGGGAGCCCTCTACCACCATTTCGCGGGCAAGGCCGAGCTCTTCCGCGCCGTGCTGGAAGAGGTGCAGCAGGAGGTGGCGGCCCGGGTGGTCGCGGCGGCGGAGGCCGCGGCCGATCCGTGGGATCAGCTCAAGAACGGCTGCGCGGCCTTCGTGGCGGCCGGCGCCGACCCGGAGGTCCAGCGCATCATGCTGGTCGACGGCCCCGCGGTGCTGGGCTGGACCGAATGGCGCGCCATTGACGAGGCGACCTCCGCCAAACACCTGACCGAGGCGCTGACCACCCTCATCGAGAACGGAACGCTCCCGGCGCAGCCGGTCGCACCGCTGACCCGCCTGCTTTCGGGCGCGATGAACGAGGCCGCCTTGTGGCTGGCCCAGTCCACCGGCCCCGACGACCTCGCGGACACACAGACGGCGCTGTCCCGCCTACTGGACTCCCTCCGGGCCCACCACTGAAACCACGGAAGCCGGGCACACCACTGAAACCACGGAAGCCGGGCACACGATTGAAACCACGGAAGCCGGTGCCCGTGCGCGCCGTAACGGCGGCGCGCCACTGACCGGTCAGAGGCCGTTCCCCTGGACAGACGCAAGCCAGCGACGGCGTTTGGCAAACCACGGCAACGCGTAAAAAAAGAAAAAAGGTTTAGGTTTAGGTTTAGGTTTAGGTTGTGAGGCGCCGGGTGGCGGCGACGTCGGCGTGAATCTGCTCGATCAAAGCGTCGATCGACTCGAACCGGGTGTTGCCGCGCAGGCGCGCCGCGAAGTCCACTCCCACGTGCACCCCGTAGAGCTCCAGGTCGTCCCGGTCCAGCGCGTACGCCTCCACCGTCCGCGGCACCCCTTCGAACGTCGGATTCGTGCCGACCGAAATCGCCGCCGGCCACCGCTCCCCCGCGTACAGGGCGGGCAGGTTGGCCACGGGCACGCACTCCAGCCAGCCCGCGTAGACCCCGTCTGCGGGGATCGCCGTGTGCTGCGGCGTCTCGACGTTCGCGGTCGGGAAGCCGAGCTGGCGCCCCCGCTGGTAACCGCGGACGACCACCCCCTCCACCCGGTGCGGCCGCCCGAGCGCCGCCGCCGCGCCCTCCACGTCGCCGGCCACGATGCGCTCGCGGATGGCGGTGGACGAGACGCCGTTGAGCATGGGCACGACGTCCACCTCGAAATCGTATTTGTCGCCCAGCGTCTGCAAAGTCTCGACGTCCCCGCTCGCACCCTGCCCGAACACGAAATCCTCGCCCACCACCACGACTGCGGCCCGCGCTCTTTCGCCCAGCACCGATTGGGCGAAGTCGGCCGGACTGGTCCGCGACAGCTCGAGCGTGAACTCCACCACGTCGATCTCGTCCACCCCCAGCCCGGTCAGCAACTCGGCTCTGCGCCTGGGGCTCGTGAGCCGTTGCGGATGAGACCCGGGCCGGACGACCTCGTCGGGATGCGGCTCAAAGGTGACGGCGACCGAGCGCAGCCCGCGCTCTCCGGCGACGGCGACGGCCCGCTCGACCACCCGTTGGTGCCCGCGGTGCACCCCGTCGTACACGCCGATGGTGACGACAGACCTTCCCGAACCCTGCACGCTAGGCCCCGTTCGCTCGTGGCGGCTCAATACCCCACAAGCCTGCCACGCGCGTCTCGGTTTCCCCCAATCGAGGGCGATAGGATCGGGCATCATGCCTCGATACGCGCTTCTGATCCTGCCTGCGTTCAACCGGGTCTATGGCGAGAGCTCCGTCCGGCTGACGAGGAGCGAGCTGGCGGTCTTCGGCGCGCAGGCCCTCCGAGGTGAGGTGCTGGGCAGCGAGGAGACCACGATCGGCGGCGTGCCGTACGTGACGTTCGAGACGGCTGAGCCGCTCACCCAGCCAGACATCGCGCTTTTGTCAAACCTTTCCTCGGTTTACGCAATTTTTGGGATCGAGGGCGAGCTCCTCAGGCCGCTGCACATGCAGTCGCTCGACCGGCTGAGCAGTGACCTGATCACCATTCAGAAGTACGCGGGCAAGACCAACGAGCACTTCACCAAGCTGCTGCTCAACGTCACCATCCTGGCCGGGGACAAGGGGCTGGACGAGCGGCTGTCGGTGTTCGACCCGCTGTGCGGGCGGGGCACGACGCTCAACCAGGCCCTCATGTACGGCTACGACGCTTACGGGATCGACGTCGACGGCAAGGACTTCGAGGCGTACACGGGCTTCATCAAGGCCTGGCTACGCAACAAGCGGCTCAAGCACACCGCCGAGACCGTGCCGGTGCGCCGCGAGCGGGCCCTGGTCGGGCGGCGGCTCAACATCACGTTCGGGCTGTCGAAGGAGGCGATCAAGGCAGGGGACGTGCAGCACCTGACCATGGTCAACGCCGACACGCTGAAGAGCCGCGAGTTCTTCAAGCCGCGCTCGTTCGACGTGCTGGTGGCCGATGCCCCCTACGGCGTCCAGCACGGCAGCAAGGGCGGCTCGGGCCTGTCCCGCAGCCCTCTGGAGCTGCTGCGCCAGGCCGTGCCCGTCTGGGCCGGACTGCTGCGTCCTGGCGGCGCGATGGGCATCGCCTGGAACACCTATGGCGGCAAGAGCTCCGACCTGGCGGAGATCCTCACCGCGGCCGGCCTCCAGGTGATGGACTACCCCGACTTCGAGCACTGGGTGGACCAGGCGATCGTCCGCGACATCATCGTCGCCCACAAGCCCGCCTGAACCAGGGACCGCCGCCGAAGTGCGGGGCGACGGAGAGGAGCGCGGGCCGGTCACGGTGATGTGCGGGAAACCGGGGCCGACCGGCCGAAGGCGATCAGCCGGCGAAGACGGCGATGGGCTTGGCGGTTCTGCCCTGCTCCTCGACCAGCGCGAGCAACTCACCCTCCGGCCCGAACACGCCGATCGGCCCTTTCCCGAAGCCGATCGCAGGCAGCCGCCCACCGTGCGCGACGACGCGCGCTTCCTCAGCCGTCACGTCCCTGCGCGCGAACGCCGCCGCCACGGCCTCCCCGATCGGCAGGATCACGCACTCCTCGGCGAGCTGCTCGATGGTCCTGGCCAGTGCCAGGTCATAGGGCCCCACCCGGGTACGCCGCAGCCGCGTCAGATGCCCTCCGACCCCGAGCGCCGCGCCCAGGTCGCGGGCCAGCGCGCGGATGTAGGTCCCGCTGGAGCAGGTCACGACCGCGTCCACGTCCACCACGTCCTCATGGACCCTGATGTCCAGCACGTCGAACGCCCGAACCGTGACGGGCCTGGCCGCCAGCTCGACCTCGCCGCCTGCCCGCGCGGTCTTGTAAGCCCGCTGCCCGTTCACCTTGATGGCGCTGACCTGCGGCGGGACCTGCATGATCTCCCCGGTCAGCGCGGCGACGCCCTTGTGGATCTCGGCCGTGGTCACACCGGCCGCCGAGGCCGTGGCGGTCACCTCGCCCTCGGCGTCGTCGGTGTTCGTGCTGGCGCCGAGCCTGATCGTGGCCTCGTAGACCTTCTCGGTCAGCGCCAGGTGGCCGAGCAGCCTGGTCGCCTTCTCCACGCCGATCACCAGCACGCCCGTCGCCATCGGGTCCAGCGTGCCGGCGTGCCCCACGCGGCGGGTGCCCGCGATGCGCCGCATCTTGGCCACCACGTCGTGGGATGTCCAATCGGCCGGCTTGTCGACGATGATCAGACCGCTCTCGGCCATCAAGCCATCCCCTGCCCTCGTCCGAACGCCATTCCGCCTGGCTCGGTGGCCGTCACGCCATCCCCAGCTCGCGCTTGAAGGCGGCCATGGTCTCCTCCACGGTGGCGTGCGAGGTGTAACCGGCCGCGTTGTGGTGCCCGCCGCCGCCCAGCGCCGCACACGCGGCGGCCACGTCGACGGTGCCCTTGGACCTGGTGGACACCTGCCAGGCGCCCTGGTCGTCCTCCTTGAGCACGACCGCCACCTCGGCCTCGTCGGTGCGCCGCACGATGTCGATGATGCCTTCGAGCTCGGCGTACGGCAGCCCGTACGCGGCACGGTCGACCCGCGTCACGTACGTCCACACCAGCCCGCCCTCCAGCTTCACCCGGTCCAGGGCGGCGGCCAGCACCTTGAGGTAGCTGAACGGCGAACGGTCCCACAGCTCGCGGGCGATCTCGTCGGTACGCAGCCCCGTCGCCACGAGCCTGGCCGCCATCTGGTGCACGGCAGGCGTGGTCGAGGAGTGGCGGAACGAGCCGGTGTCGGTCACGAGGCCCGCGTACAGGCACGTGGCGATGTCCCGGTCGAGCCGCCCGCCCAGCCGGTAGATGAGCTGCTCGGCCAGCATCGCCGTGGCCGCGGCCTTGGCGTCGATGATCCCGAGCGTGCCGAACCCGGCGTTGGACGGATGGTGGTCGACCACGATGACCTCGCGCGCCCTGGCGGTGTTGTCGCCGAGCATCCCCAGCCGCTCGAACGTCGAGGAGTCGAACGAGATCACCAGCTCCGGCGCGACGGGGAACTCCGCCGGCGGCACCAACATCTCCTGCCCCGGCAGGAACCGCAGCAGTCGCGGCACCGCGAACGGCTGGTCGCCGAACGACGCCACGACCCGCTTGCCCATCGACCGCAGCACGAAGGCCACGGCCAGCATCGAGCCGAGCGCGTCGCCGTCGGGCGTCACGTGGCAGACCAGGGCCACCTCGTCAGCCTGTTTGATCAGGTGCAGCGCCCGGTTCCAGTCGCTCTCCGGTATCGCGCCGCCGCCGACGCCGTTGTGAGACTCGACACGCGCCGGCCGGTCGGCCCGGTCCCTCACGTCGGGCGTCACGCCGGCTCTTCCTCGTCCTCGCCCTCATCGGGCTTCTTGTAGGGATCCGCGTCGCCCGCGTACGCCGCGCTCTGGGCCTGGCGCGCCACCTCGGCGTCCCGCGCCCGGGCGGCGTTGATGAGGTCGTCGAGGTGGCGTGCGCTGTCGGGCAGCGGGTCGTGCTTGAACGTCAGCGTCGGAGCGAAGCGTACGCCGGTCTGCCGGCCGACTTCGGAGCGGAGGATGCCCTTGGCGCTTTCCAGGGCGGCCGCGCTGTCGGCCCGCTCGGCCTCGGAGCCGAACACCGTGTAGAAGACCGTCGCCTCACGCAGGTCAGCGGTGACGCGCGTGTCAGTCACGGTGATGAAGCCCAGGCGCGGATCCTTGATCCGGCGCTCCAGCATCTCGGCGACGATCTGCTGGATGCGGTCGGCGAGCTTGCGCGCTCGTGCGGCATCCACCATGTTCGCTCCCCCTCACGCACGACCTGGCCGTGCTGTCGTTCAATCTTCGTCGGTGTAGAGCCGCTGCCTGGCCGACAGCAGCTCGATCTCGGGGCGGAAGGCCACCATCCGCTCGCAGGCGTCCATCACCTCTTTGCAGTTACCCGCGGAGGCGGAGATCACCGCGACGCCGATCTCAGCCCTGCGATGCAGGTCGAGATGACCGGTCTCGGCCACCGCGATGCTGGGATAACGTCGCTGCAGCTCGGCGATCAGAGGCCGGACGGCAGAGCGCTTCTGCTTCAGCGACCGTACGTCGCCGAGCAGGATGTCCAGGGTCAGAGCACCCACATACATCGTTGGCTACCACCGCTTGGCCTGGTGTGGTGGACGCACGGCCGGCCTGCTGCGGTGGAGACCAGGCCAGGACGTGCGAGAGGCGCCCGGCGGATGTCCCGCCGGGCGCCATGCCGCGTGTCAGTCTCGCGGCTTCTCCCGCATCTCGAAGGTTTCGATGGTGTCGCCTTCCTTGATGTCGTTGTAGCCGACGCCGATGCCGCACTCGAAGCCCTCGCGGACCTCGGTGACATCGTCCTTCTCCCGCCGCAGCGAGGAGACGGTGAGGTTGTCGGCCACGACGACACCGTCGCGGATGAGGCGCGCCTTGCTGTTGCGCACGATCCTGCCCGAGCGGACCACCGAACCGGCGATGTTGCCGATCTTCGGCACCTTGAAGATCGCGCGGATCTCGGCGGTGCCCAGCTGGACCTCTTCGTATTCGGGCTTGAGCATGCCCTTGAGCGCCGCTTCGATTTCCTCGATCGCCTGGTAGATGACCGAGTAGTAGCGGATGTCGACGCCCTCGCGCTCGGCCAGGTCGCGCGCCCGAGGCTCGGGGCGGACGTTGAAGCCGATGATGACCGCGTTGTCGTCGGCGACGGCCAGGTTGACGTCGTACTCGGTGATCGCGCCGACCGCGCGGTGCAGGACACGGAGCCTGACCTCGTCGCCGACGTCGATCTTGAGCAGGGCGTCTTCCAGGGCCTCCACCGAACCGGACACGTCACCCTTGATGATGAGCTTGAGCTCGTCGACGCGGCCCTTCTCGAGGTCGCTGAACAGCTCCTCGAGGGTGCGGCGGCGGCTCGACTTCGCCATGTCCGCGCTGCGCTTGCGCGCCGCGCGCTGCTGGGCGATCTGCCGGGCCATCCGGTCGTCGGTGACCACGATGAAGTTGTCACCGGCGCTCGGCACGGCCGTCAGACCCATCACCAGGACCGGACGCGACGGCGTGGCCTCTTCGACCGCGTCGCCGTTGTCGTCGAGCATCGCCCGGACGCGGCCGAAGGCCTCGCCACACACGATCGAGTCGCCGACCCGCAGCGTGCCGCGCTGGACCAGGACGGTCGCCACAGGGCCACGGCCCTTGTCGAGGTGCGCCTCGATGGCGATGCCCTGGGCGTCCATCGTCGGGTTGGCCCGCAGGTCGAGCTCGGCGTCGGCGGTCAGCAGGATGGCCTCGAGCAGGTCCTCGATGCCGGTCGCGTTCTTCGCCGAGATGTCGACGAACAACGTGGAACCGCCGTATTCCTCGGCCACCAGACCGTATTCGGTGAGCTGGGCCCGCACCTTGTTCGGGTCCGCGCCCTCCTTGTCGATCTTGTTGACCGCGACCACGACCGGCACCTCTGCCGCCTGGGCGTGGTTGAGCGCCTCGATCGTCTGCGGCTTCACACCGTCGTCGGCCGCGACCACCAGCACCGCGATGTCGGTGGACTTGGCGCCTCGGGCACGCATGGCGGTGAACGCCTCGTGACCCGGGGTGTCGATGAAGGTGATCTTCCGGTCTTCGCCCTCGTGCTCTGCGGAGACCTGGTAAGCGCCGATGTGCTGGGTGATGCCACCCGCCTCGCGCGCCACCACATTGGTCTTGCGGATGGCGTCGAGCAGCTTGGTCTTACCGTGGTCGACGTGACCCATGACGGTCACGACCGGCGGACGCGCGGCCAGGTCGGCCTCGTCGCCCTCGTCCTCGCCGAACTCGATGTCGAAGGCCTCGAGAAGCTCGCGGTCCTCCTCCTCCGGGCTGACGACCTGGATGTTGTAGTCCAGCTCGGCGCCGAGCAGCTGCAGCGTCTCCTCGTTGACCGACTGAGTCGCGGTCACCATCTCGCCGAGGTGCAGCATGATCTGCACGAGCGCGGCGGGGTTAGCGCCGATGCGGTCGGCGAAGTCGGACAGCGACGCGCCGCGCGGCAGGCGAATCGTCGCGCCGTTGCCGCGAGCGACCTGCACGCCGCCGATCGCCGGCGCCGACATGTTGTCGAACTCCTGGCGCCTCTGGCGCTTGGACTTGCGACCACGCGCGGGCCGGCCGCCGGGACGCCCGAAGGCTCCCGCGGTGCCGCCGCCACGGCCACGGCCACCGGCGCCCGGACGACCGCCGAAGCCGCCGCCACCACCGGGACCACCAGGACCACCGGTGCCGGTGCGCTGACCGGTGCCGCCGCCACCCGGACGGCCGGCGAAGCCGCCGCCGCCACCGGGACGGCCGCCACCCGGACGGCCACCGCCGCCGCCACCACCACCGGGACGGCCACCGCCGCCACCGCCGGCACCGCCGCCACCGCCCGGACGGCCACCGCCGCCCGGACCGCTGGGACGGCCTTGGGGCATCATCATCGGGTTGGGACGCGGGCCACCAGGACGGGGACCACCCGCACCGGGACCAGGACGCGGACCGCCAGCGGGCGGACCAGGACGCGGACCGGCAGCCGGCCTGCCCTCGCCGCCGCCACGGCCCTGCGGCGGACGCGGCATCGCGCCGTCACGCGGCGGTCCGTCGCGGCGTTCACGCTGGCCGGGGCCACCGCCGTCGCGCTGACCACCGGGCCGCGGCGGCCGGGCCTGACCCATGCCGCTGGCCGTCGACGAGAACGGGTTGTTGCCGGGACGCGGGCCACGCGGACCGGGCTTCGGTCCTTGACCAGGACGCGGACCGCCGCCGCCACCGGCGGGCGCGCCGGGACGCGGAGCACCGCCGGAAGGCGCGCCAGGACGCGGAGCCTGCGCCGAGCCGCCGCCACCGGGACCCGGACGAGGACTGGGGCCGGGCTTGGGACCCGGACGAGCCGCCGGGCCCGGACGCGGACCAGGGGTCGGCCGAGCGGGCGCACCGGAGCTCCCGCTCTCGAAGCGCGCCTGCGGAGCCTGCGGAGTCTCACCACGCGCGGCCTCGGGCTGCTGCTGCGGCTGGTGCGGCATGGGAACCGGCGGACGCGGCTGAGTGCCGCCCGCGGGACCCGGACGCGGACCAGGACCTGGCTTAGCGGGGCCCGGACGCGGAGGAGATGGAACCGGCGCCTGCGCGGCGCCGTTGCCGGCCTGGCTGTCTGCCGGCCGGGGAACAGCCTTCGGCGGCTGCTGTCTGTTGGACGGCTGCCCGCCGCCCTTGGAGGGCCCACCCTTCGATGCGCCCAGAGCTTCGGTGAGCCTGCGGACCACCGGCGCTTCGATGGTCGAGGACGCCGATCGGACGAACTCTCCCATCTCTTGGAGCTTGGCCATGACGACCTTGCTCTCTACGCCGAACTCCTTAGCGAGCTCGTATACCCGGACCTTCGCCACTGCACTCCCTTACTCGGCCCGGGAGGCTGGCTGTGCCGTCCGGACCGTCGCTACCTTGACGTCTTCATCGCCGCGTGCTCATCAGGCGCTCATAGCAATCTGACTCCGCCCATCAACTCGGCGTCCTACATGACATTTCGTGGTTCTCCTTCTAGGTGTGCCCGTACGCGCGAAACGTCGAGCGGCCCCCGCACGCGAAATGCGCGCGGAAACGCCCGGCGCCGCTCGGCGAGCTCCAGACAGCCCAAGGACGGATGCAGCGATGCACCGCGGCCAGGAAGCCGTCCTCGCAGGTCAGGGACCACATGATCCTCGACCCTCACCAGGCGGAGCAGCTCGGACTTAGCCGTGCGAACCCTGCAGCCCACACAGGTGCGCTGTGGGGCCGCTTGGCCACCATATTCCAGCTTACCGTGTTGACGCATCTACGGAACCGGCGGCATCTTCCGCTTGTGTATCGGGCCGGATGTCGATCCGCCATCCCGTGAGCCGTGCGGCCAGCCGGGCGTTCTGCCCCTCTTTCCCGATGGCCAGCGAGAGCTGGTAGTCGGGCACGGTCACCCGCGCGACGCGCCCCTCCAAGTCGAGAACCTCGACATGTGAAACACGCGCGGGAGAGAGCGCATTCCCGACGAACTCCGCCGGGTCCTCCGACCAGTCGATGATGTCGATCTTCTCGCCGTGGAGCTCGGTCATCACGTTGCGCACGCGCGAGCCCATCGGGCCGATGCACGCGCCCTTGGCGTTGACGCCGGGCTTGCGCGACCTGACCGCGATCTTCGTACGGTGCCCGGCCTCGCGCGCCACCGCGGCGATCTCCACGGTGCCGTCGGCGATCTCCGGGACCTCCAGGGCGAACAGTTTCTTCACCAGCCCGGGATGCGTGCGCGACAAGGTGACCGAGGGGCCCTTGTGGCCCTTCTTCACCTGCACCACGTAGGCGCGGATGCGCTCCCCGTGCCCGTATTCCTCGCCGGGCACCTGCTCGGCGTGCGGCAGCACGGCCTCGATCTTGCCCAGGTCGACCAGCACCACGCGGGGATCCTTGCCCTGCTGGATGACGCCGGAGACCAGCTCGCCCTCGCGGCTGGCGTACTCGCCGAAGTTGATCTCGTCTTCGGCGTCGCGCAGCTGCTGCAGGATGACCTGCTTGGCGGTGGTGGCGGCGATCCTGCTGAAGTTGTTGGGCGTGTCGTCGTATTCCCTGACGACGTCGCCCTCCTCGTCGAGCTCGGCCGCCCAGATGGTCACGTGACCGCTGCTCCTGTCGAGCTCGGCGCGCGCCTTGGAGGCCGCGCCCTCGGTCCGGAAGTACGCGATCAGCAGCGCGTCCTCGATCGCCTTGACCACCAGGTCGAAGGAGATGTCCTTTTCACGTTCCAGGCTGCGCAGGACGCTCATGTCGATGTCCACGGCGGCTCCCCCTTAGCCTTCGTCGCCGTCGACGTCGTCGAGACGGCGGAACTCCACCTGCACCCGTCCCCGGGTCAGGTCCACGTAATCAAGCCGGCGCGCGGTGCCCGCGACGTCCATGTCGACGCCGCTCTCGTCCGCCGCCAGGATCCGGCCCTCCACCACGGTGCCGTCTTTCATCTCGGCCTTCACCAGGCGTTTGGCCGCACGCCGCCAGTGACGCGGCTCGGTGAGAGGGCGGTCGACGCCCGGCGAGGAGACCTCAAGCGTGTAAGCCGCCTGGCCCATCGCGTCGTCGTCGTCCAGCGCCGTCGAGACGGCCAGGCTCACGTCGGCCACGTCGTCGAGGCTCACGCCGCCGTCCCGATCCACGATCACACGCAGCAAGCGTCGCTTGCCTGCCTGGGTGACCGTGATGTCCTCCAGATCGAGGCCCTCCGCGCTGACCACAGGCTCCAGGAGCTTCATCAGGTGGTCGCGGGGTGATGCGCTGCCCATATCGACCTCCCCTATTGTCATGTCTCAGCCGGGCGGACCTCGCCTCGGGCTCTCCGCCGCCTGGCCGCGCAGCCAGCGACGACAGTTGACACCCTATCCGTATGAGGGCACGGAAAGAGCGCCACTCATCATGGTCGAATGGCGAGCGTCGCCGACAGCGATCGCGGGCAGGAGCCCGTACGATGCTAGTCGGTTCCGCAATACTGGAGGTTCCTGTCCGTGCGCCCGCGTCACCTCTCCCGGCGAGTCTTGCTGGCGGGCGGAGCGGCCGCTCTCACCGCCTGCAGCGCTTCCGGCCCGCCGCCGCAGCCGCCCTCCCAGGCTCCGGACTCCCCCGAGACGCTCCTGCTGAAAGAGCTGATCGCGGAGAAGGAACGGACGATCGCGCTCTATTCATCGCTGATCGCGGGCGGGGCGCAGAAGCTGGTCCCCTTCAGGGACCGTCACCAGGCCCATCTCAACGAGCTGCGCAAGCACGTCAAGGCCACCGCCCCCACGAGGTTGTCCGCCTCGGGCTCCGCGACGCCGTCCGCCACCGCCATGCCGAAGACGTCGCTGTCGCGATTGCGCGACCTCGAGCGCAAGGCAGCTGCGCTGCGGGCGCGCCAGCTCGCGAGCGTCTCGCCAGGGATGGCCCAGCTCATCGCCAGCATCGGCGCCTGCGAGGCCGCCCATGCCGTCGCCCTGCCGAGGTCCCTGTGACCGCCGGCGACGTCGAGAAGTTGCGCAAGGCGCTGGCGGCCGAGCACGCGGTGCTGTTCGCGTACGGGCTGCTGGGCGCGCGGACGTCCGGGTCGCTGCGGGAGAGGATGAGCGCGGCCTTCGACGCCCACCGGGCGCGCCGCGACCAGTTGCGGGGGTTCATCACGACGCGCGGCGGCCGGCCGGCCGAGCCCGACGCGTCCTACGCGCTGCCGTTCTTCCCCTCCAACGCCACCCAGGCGGCCAAGCTGGCCGTGCACCTGGAGACCGGTGTCACGGCCGCCTACCTGGAGCTGGCGGCCGCGCAGGACGAGTCGCTGCGCCGCTATGCCGCGCTGGCCATGCAGGAGGCGGTCACCCGCGCCTACTCCTTCCGGCCCGCCCAGCCGTCCGCGTTCCCCGGCATGCCGGTCGCCGCGGCGGCCTCGCCCTCGCCCTCCCCCTCAGCGGTACAGGACGGAGAGTAGGTCGGGCCCGAGGCGTTCGACGGCGGCGGTGTCCAACTGGTAGTAGACGACCGAGCCGCGCCGGTGAGTGTGGACGAGCCCGGCCTCCCTGAGCCTGCGCAGGTGCCGGGAGACCTGGGGCGCGCTCATGCCGAGCTGCGTGGCCAGCTCCGCGGTGGCGACCGGAGTGCGCACGATGGCGTAGCAGAGGCGCAGCCTGGTGGGGTCCTGGAGCGCGGCGAGCCGGCGCCTGGCCGTCTCCAGCGTCGGCATGTCGGCCGCGTCCGGGCTGTACTGGATGACGACCGGGTAGCCGGGAAAGTGCTTGATCACGAAGTGCGGCCGCCCGTGGACCGTGGGGACGAGCAGGCAGGGACGCCCGGCGTGCACGCGGGCGGTGGCGTTGTAGAGCTTGTCGAACACGATCCGCAGCGGCCCTGACGAGGGGCCGGTGGCAGAGGTGGCGAGCGTGGTCGGATAGTCGGCGAGGACCAGTGCGCCCTTGTTGCGCAGGTCGCGTTCGCGCAGCGCGCCGTCCCGGTCGAGGGCGGGGCGCAGGACGCGCCACTCGGCGTCGAAGGCCGCGGCCGCGAACGCGGCCAGGAAGCCGAGTAACGCGGCGCGGAACGTCTCCGGGTCGGCGCGCAGCCTGGCTGCGATCTCCATACGGCTGGTGGAGATCAGCCGCAGCCGTTGCAGCAGGTCGTCGCCGAGGACGGGCGCCGGCTCGGTCTCGTTCTTGCCGATGAGCGCCTGCACGGTCATCCCCACGAAGTCGCCGATGGGCAACTCGGCGATGTCCTGCAGCTCGGCGAAGAGCGTACGCCGTGGACCGGCCGACAGGGGCAGGAGGTAGCGGGCGCGGAAGCCGCCCCAGAGCGGCGCCCAGGCGGCGGCCGTGTCCAGCAGGTCGCCGTCCACGTCGCGCTGTGCCCTGGCCACCCAGCCCGCGCTGGCGGGGTGGTGTCCTGGCTCGTCGAGGGCGTGCAGGCAGGCGCACAGCTCCGCCAGCGGCGACTGCTGCACGGCGATGGATCCGGCGCCGGTCGAGTCGAGGTAGAGCGTGACGGCCACCCTGCAGATTACCGCGTTCGCGTCAATCTCCTTGTGAGCGAACCGGTGTTTGCACAGGCTGTGGGCTCATGGTGAAGGCACTGCATGTGGTCAGGCATCCGACGGGCTTCTATTCGGCGGGCGCCACGACCCTTTTCGCGTCGAAATTCGATCAGAGGTTCTCCTACTGCCTGTACGTACCCTCGGCGCACGACCAGGACGGCCCAGCGCTGCCCCTGGTCGTCCTGCAGCATGGAACAGCCCGGCGCGGCCCGCAGTACCGTGACAACTTCGCCGAATGGGCCGAGCGGCACGGCTGCCTCGTCCTCGCCCCGCTCTTCCCCGCCGGCATCGGCGACCCCGACGACCTGCACAACTTCAAGTTCCTCCGGTACGGCGACATCCGCTTCGACGAGGTGCTGCTGGCCATGGCGGACGAGGTCGGCGAGCGCTTCAACGTGGACACCCGGCGGTTCCTGCTGCACGGGTTCTCCGGTGGCGGCCAGTTCGTGCACCGGTTCGCGTACCTGCATCCCGACCGGCTCGCCGGGTTGTCCATCGGCGCGCCGGGACGGATCACCTCCATCGACTACGACAGCCCGTGGTGGATCGGGCTGAAGGGATTCGAGGAGGAGTTCGGCTGCGCGCCACGGGTGAGTGAGCTGCGGGACGTGCCCGTGCACATGGTCGTGGGCAGCGCGGACGTGGAGACCTGGGAGATCAACAACCAGGGTGACGCCAACTGGATGGACGGCGCCGACGCCTACGGGGTCACGCGCGTCGAGCGGCTCAGGGCGCTGCGTGACAATTTCGAGGCCCACGGGATCAGCGTGCGGCTCGACGTCGTGCCGGGCGTGGGCCACGAGCCGATGCGGGTGCTCGAGCCGGTCAAGGACTTCTTCGCCTCGATCCTGTCGCGCCGGGAGTCGCCGGCGACCACCTCCGGCTGAAGCCCCGGACGGCGCATGCCTGGCCGCCGCGACTGGCGCGCGGCTCAGCACGCCTTGTCAGCGCGGGCCCGTGCCCGGCAAGGGCAGCGGGCCCGCTCAGGGCAGAGGTGTCAGGCGATGGCGGCGGCGACGCGGTCGGCGGCCTCGGTCAGCGGGATCTCAGACTTCTCGCCCGAGACGCGGTCCCGCAGCTCGACCACGCCCTGCGACAGCCCGCGCCCGACCACCACGATGGTCGGCACCCCCAGCAGTTCGGCGTCCTTGAACTTGACGCCCGGCGACACCTGCGGCCGGTCGTCCACCAGGACGCGCACGCCGCGCGAGGCCAGCTCGCCGGCCAGCTCCAGCGCCGCCTCCACCTGGTTTTCCTTGCCGGTGCCGACGATGTGCACGTCGGCGGGCGCGACCTCGCGAGGCCACACGAGGCCGAGCGCGTCGTAGGCCTGCTCGGCGATGACCGCCACGGCGCGCGAGACGCCGATGCCGTACGAGCCCATGGTGATGCGGATCGGCTTGCCGTCGGGGCCCAGGGCGTCGAGGCCGGCGGCGTCGGCGTATTTGCGGCCGAGCTGGAAGATGTGGCCGATCTCGATGCCGCGGTCGATGGACAACCCCGAGCCGCAACGGGGGCAGGGGTCGCCGGCGCGCACCTCGGCGGCCTCGATCGTGCCGTCAGGGGTGAAGTCGCGGCCGGCGACCACGTTGGCGGCGTGCTTGCCCGGCTCGTTGGCGCCGGTCACCCAGGAGGTGCCGGTGACCACACGCGGGTCGACGAGATAGCGGATGCCGAGCTCGCGCAGGACCTGCGGCCCGATGTAGCCGCGCACGAGCCCGGGGTGCCTGGCGAAGTCGGCGGCCTCGAAGATGGCGGGCTCGCCGGGGGCCAGCGCCGCCTCCAGGCGCTTGAAGTCCACCTCGCGGTCGCCGGGCACGCCGATGATCAGCGTCTCGATCTTGTCGGAGCCCGGCGTCGTGACCTTGACGACGACGTTCTTCAACGTTTCCGCGGCGGTGATGGACAGCCCGTGGTGCTCGTTGACGTGCGCGACCAGCGTCTCGATGGTCGGGGTGTCGGGGGTGTCCATGACCCGCAGGGGCGGCACGTCCTCGTAGGAGCGGGCGGCCGGCGCGGGCGTGGTGACGGCCTCCGCGTTGGCCGCGTAGCCGCAGGAGTGGCAGGCGACGAACGTGTCCTCGCCGGTCGGCGTGGGCGCGAGGAACTCCTCCGACGCCGACCCGCCCATGGCGCCCGACTGCGCGAACACGATCTTGTAGCGGATGCCGAGCCGGTCGAAGGTCCGGATGTAGGCCTCGCGGTGCTGCTCGTAGGAGCGCTTGAGCCCGTCGTCGTCGAGGTCGAACGAGTAGGAGTCCTTCATGAGGAACTCGCGGCCCCGCAGGATGCCCGCCCTGGGCCTGGCCTCGTCGCGGTATTTGGTCTGAATCTGGTAAAGGGTGACCGGATAGTCCTTGTAGGAGGAGTATTCGCCCTTGACCATGTCGGTGAAGAGCTCCTCGTGGGTGGGCCCGAGGAGGTAGTCGGCGCCCTTGCGGTCCTGGAGCCTGAACAGCGTGTCGCCGTATTCGGTCCAGCGTCCGGTGGCCTCGTAGTATTCGCGGGGCAGCAGGGCGGGGAAGAGCACCTCCTGGGCGCCCATCCGGTTCATCTCCTCGCGGACGATCCTGGTGACGTTTTCCAGGACGAGCTTGCCGAGGGGCAGCCAGGAGTAGATGCCGGGGGCGACGCGGCGGACGTAGCCGGCGCGGACCAGGAGCTTGTGGCTCGGCACTTCCGCGTCTGCCGGGTCGTCCCGCAGGGTGCGAAGAAACAACGACGACATGCGCAGCAACACGGCTACTCCTTGCTCGAACCTGGATGTGAAGGATTACAGGCTATCGAGTCGGGGGAGCCGCTCGCTCGGCCTTAAATCCGCCGCCCGAACCGAGCCGCCGGCTGAACCACCGGCCGAATCACCAGCTAGTCAGACCGCAAAGGGTATCCAGCCGGCGACGAAGGCGGCCAGGCCGGTGGCGAACAAGCCCGCGAAGACCGCCGCGAGGGCGAGCGCACGGAGCCGGGCACGGGCGTTCCTGCGCAGCACGAGCACCACCACGACCGACAGCAGCCCGATGAGCAGCGCGGGAAGGGGCCAGAACGACTGCTCGCTGTCGATGAAGCCGGGGGTCGCCCGGTCCACGACGTCCGCGATCAGCGCCGCGCCGACCGCGCCCGCTGCCAGGTCGCCCCAGGCGTCGTCCCTGTGGGTGACGTACGCCAGCAGGCCCAGGCCGACGAGCAGGGCGAGCATCCAGTTGAGCCCGGCGGCGCTGCCGCCGATGACGTCGAAGGCCAGGTCGCCGCGGAACGCGCTCGCGCCCATGGCCGCGACCAGCGTGGACACGGCCGCCAGGAACGTGGTCAGCAACGCCCACCCGAACCCCGACGCGGTGACCCCGACGGCCAGTGCCAGAGCCAGGTAGGCGTAGGGCTCGTAGACCTGGCCGACCCAAGCGGGACCGCGGCCCGAGATGAGCATGCCGACGAGGCCGACGAGCAATCCCCCAAGGAAGGCCGCGACCAGGTGACGTTCGATGCGGCTCAGCCGCCGGTCGTACTCGGCGAAGTCGGCGTAGTCGATGGTGGTGTTGTTCATCTCCATTCCCTGGTCAAACCCTCCCCCGAGGACTTATAGGGCAGACCGCCATCAGATTATGTGACCGTACAGAAAAGGCAAATTTCGGTCATTCCTTTACCAAGACAAGCAATCGCTTGGTTAGCATATCTGCCGTGTCGCTTCCCGATGAGCTCCGCGCCGTTGTCCGCGACTACCTCGGCGGCCGTCCCGGCGCGTCCTGGCAGGAGTTCGCCCGGGACGTGGGCGTCGCGGGGTTGCTCGTTCCCGAGGAGCACGGCGGCGCGGGATGCGGGCCGGCCGAGATGGCGGCCGTGGCGGAGGAACTGGGCCGGGTCCTGTCGCCGCATCCCTTCGTGCAGTCGGCGGTGATGGCGGTGACGGCGGCCGCTTCCTGCGGGGCGTCCGACCTGCTGGCGGCACTGGGCGACGGGGCGGTGACGGCGACCGTGGTGTTGCCGGGTGACGGCGAGTTGCGGCTGGAGGGCGACCTGCTCACCGGAGCGGTGCCGTACGCGCTGGACGGCGAGCTGGTGCTGCTCTACGTCGACGGGCTGCTGGTCGAAGCCGTGCCCACGTGGCGGGAGACGTACCCGACGATGGACGAGAGCAGGCCGCTGGCGCGGCTGACCTTCGACGGCGTCCCGGTACGGCGGCTCGGCGACGATCGGGCGTGGACCCGGGTGCGGGACCTCGGCGTCGCGGCGCTCGCCGCCGAGCAGGTGGGCGGGGCTCAGCGGTGTCTGGACATGGCGGTCGAGCACGCCCAGCGGCGGCACCAGTTCGGGCGGCCGATCGGGTCCTTTCAGGCGATCAAGCACAAACTGGCCGACGTGTTGCTCCTGGTGGAGTCAGCCCGATCGGCGGCCGCCGCGGCGGCGCGGGACGGGGTGTTCGCGGCGATCGCGGGGTCGTACTGCACGGAGGCGTATCTGGTGGCGGCAGGCGAGAACATCCAGGTCCACGGCGGGATCGGGATCACGTGGGAGCACCCGGCGCACCGCTACCTCAAGCGGGCCACGTCCGACGCCCAGCTCTTCTGCCCACCCCAGGCGCACCGTGCCCGGCTCGCGGCACACGTCTTCGGGCCACCCGCCTGATCCCGTTCCCGGGCCTCCGAGGCCGGCGCGAGCTTCAGGTGGAGGTGCTTTGCGGGAGAACGGGCACCCCGCCGTTCGAAGGGCAGACGCCTGTGGGGTTGATCGGCCGAGGAGGAAGGGCGGGGTCAGCCGCCCAGGAGCTCTTCCCAGGGGTGGCGGGTGTTGGTGCGGCGGGTGGTGTCGAGGGCCTCGGCCAGGCGCCAGAAGCCGGCCCGGGAGCGAACGGTGGCCCGGCCCATCGGATCGATCGCCCGCAGCTCGAACCGCACGCCCATCACGTCGAGCACGGCCGAGCCGCCGCCGCCCGGACCCGCCTCGGTGACGAGCGAGCCGTCATAGTCGGGGTCGCGCACCTGCTCGGCCAGCAGGGAGGCCACTTCGGAGGCATACGGCCCGTCGCGCCACTCGATGTGCCAGCTGTGGTCGGATCCCCGCCACCAGGTCAGGTCGCGGCACGACTCGATGAAGTCCGCCTCGGTCGCCAGAGCGGCCATCACCCGGCCGAACGCTTCGTAGCGGCGGGCACTCGTGAGCGAGAGGCCGTCGTCGCCATGATCGGGGACCGTGGTGTCCTTCGGCCGCCTCGGCGCGTGCTTTCGCTTCACAGGCATCCACTCTGATCGTGCGCGCGCCCTTCCCGCAAGTGTTCGCTGCTGATACGCTCTACCAAGCGAGCGCTTGGTTTCCTATTGTGCCGGAGGCGCGATGACGTCCCTACGGATCAGCCTGGGGTATGAACTGGAGGTCCGCGGCCGCACCCGCGAAGTCGAGCAACAGGCGTTCCACAACGTGGTCGACCAGGTCGTGCTGGGCGACCGGCTGGGCTTCGACACCGCCTGGTTCGTCGAGCACCACTTCACCAGGGGCTTCTCCCACTCCTCCGCACCCGACCTGGTCCTGGCCGCCATATCGCAGCGGACCGAGCGCATCCACCTCGGGCTCGGGGTGGTGCTGCTGCCGTTCCAGTCCCCGATCCGCACGGCCGAGCGCGTCGCCACGCTGGACGTGCTGAGCGGCGGCCGGGTGGAGTTCGGGACCGGGCGCGGGGCCTCACCGCTGGAGTATCAGGCGTTCCAGCGGCCGTTCGAGAAGTCCCGGCAGATCTGGGAGGACTCGCTGGAGGCCACGCTGGCCATCTGGCGGGCCGACGGCGAGCCGATCAGCCGGTCGAACGAGTTCTTCGAGATCCCCGACGTGGCGGTCTACCCGCGGCCGGTCCAGGAGCCCCATCCCCCGGTGTGGGTGGCGTCCACCTCGCTGGAGGGCTACCTGGCGGCGGCCAAACACGGATACAACCTGCTCGGCATGACGATGCTCAAGGGCATCGACGACGTCGCCGCCGACATCGCGCGCTATCGGGAGTGCCTGAGCGAGCACGGCTTCGACCCGTCGAGCCGCCGCGTCGCCCTCATGATCCCCTGGTTCGTCGCCCTCACGCGGGACGAGGCCAACGCCACGGCCGCCGACGCCGTCCTGTGGTACATCCGCCGCCAGGTCAACCTGGTCACCCCGCCCGACTACTACGACGCCCGCCACGCCACGCACCGCGTGCTCGGCCAGCTCGCGGCCGGGATGCCGCCGGATGAGGCCATGGCCACGCTGCGGGAGCACCTGATGGTGGTGGTGGACGACGTGGAGGGCTCGCGCAAGGCCCTGGCCAGGATCGCCGAGGCGGGCGCCACGGATCTCATCATCCAGGCCCAGGTCGGCGGGCTGGCGCACGAGCGGGTGTGCGAGTCGATGACGTTGTTCATGAGCGAGGTGGTGCGCTGATGGGTCGCTGGCTGACCCGCGACGATCTCGGGGCCGCCGCGCACACCGCCGGAGGGCTCCTGCTCGTCTCCCCCGACGTGTCGAGCGTTTTCCCGCTGAGCCGGGACGACCGCACGGCCGCCGTGGGGCTGACCGCGGCAGCGCTGCGGGCGGCCGGGGTGGGCGAGCGGGACCGGGTCGCGGTGGCGCTCGCCGAGCCCGCGGGCGCGTTGTGGACCGCCGCCGCGGCCGACGTGGCACAGGCCGCCGCGGGTCTGGGGCCGCGTGGCCGGATGCGCCTGCACCACGCGCTGTCCACGCTGCGTGCCACCACGCTCGTGGCCACCCCGACGGGCGCCATGGACTTCCTGGCCCGCCTGCACCTGGAGTTCCTCCTGGACCCGCTGGACCTCGGGCTCAGGAACATCGTGCTGACCGGCGAGATCGCCTCGAAACGAACGCTCGGTCATCTGGCGGGCGAATTCGCGGCGCGGGTCACAGAGGTGTACGCGAGCCCGTTCGGCGGCACGGCCCTGGCCTGGCGGGCGGCAGAGGACGACCCGCTCACCCCGCTCGCCGACGGCATGCTGGGGCTGGCGGCGCTCGCCAAGGACGCCGAGCCCGACGCGGGCGCGGAGCTGGCCGAGCTGGTCGTCACCCCGCACGGGCACGCGACGCTCGGCGACGCCGTGCTGAGGACCGGGCAGGTGGCCGGAGCCGGTGACGGCATCCCGGCGCCCGTACACACCGTGGGCGAGCACGTGCTGGTCAGAGGCGTGTGGCTGGCCCTGCCCCGGGTCGAGAAGGCGCTGTCGAAGATCGACGGGGTGGCGGGCTGGGACCTTCAGATCAGCAGGCAGGGCACGCTGGACGCGGCCGTGCTCACCGTGACGTTCAACCGGCAGAGCCTGGTCGGCAACCCCATGTGGCGCTCGCGGATCCAGCAGGCTGTGGGGGCGCTGACCCCCGTCTCGATCAGCGTGGAGATCGCCCAGGACGTCGCAGAAACGCCGCGCCCCGGCACGGTGACCGACCTGCGCGGCCACCATCTGGGCAGGGACCGGGCTCTCATCTCGTAGGGGGATCCGATGGACTGGGGAACGCTCCCCCGCATGCTGCGCGAGCAGGCCGACGACCACGCCGCCGCCACGATCGTCGCCGAGGGCGGCGTCCGGATGACGATGGCCGGGCTGCGGGTGGCGGCCGCCGACGTCGCCCGCGGCCTCATCGCCCTGGGCGTCGCCCCGGGCGACAGGGTGGCGATGTGGGGGGTGAATTCCGCGTACTGGGTGGCGCACGCGTTCGGCATCTGGGACGCGGGCGGGGTGATCGTGCCGCTCTCGTCCAGGTACAAGGGCATCGAGGCGGCCCAGCTGATCGAGAAGACCGGCGCGAAGGTGCTGATCACCGGGGATGGCCCCACGGCCGTCCCGCTCGCCGGGCTGCTGCCGGAGCTGCCCGGCCTGCGTCACACGATCGTCCCCCCGGCGTCGGAGCTGCGTGCGCTCGGGGCGCGGGTCTCCGCGCGGGAGGCCGAGGAGCGGGCACTCGCCGTACGGCCGGAGGACCTGTGCGAGATCATGTCCACGTCGGGCACCACCGGCACGCCCAAGGGCGTCATGCTGGACCACGCCCAGGTCGTGCGCGGCTACTGGGACTGGTCCGAGATCGTCACGCTGAACGAGCACGACCGGTATCCGATCATCGCCCCGTTCAGCCACGGCTTCGGGCTGAACGCCGGGCTTGTCGCCTGCGTCATGCGCCGGGCCACGATGGTGCCGATCCCGATCTTCACCCCGGACGCTCTCATGTCGCTCATCTCGGCCGAACGCGTCACCATCCTGGCCGGGCCGCCCACGTTGTTCCACCGGATCCTGGACGAGCTGGACCGCGGCTCCTGGGACGTGTCGTCGTTACGCGTGGCCATCTGCGGCGCCGCCGCCGTGCCGGCGACGCTGATCAGGCGGCTGGCCGAGCGGGTCGGCCTGGAGCGGATGATCAACGCGTACGGGCTGACGGAGGGCACGGTCGTCTCCATGACCAGGGCCGGCGACCCCATCGAGGTCGTCGCCAACACCACCGGCAGGCCGGTGCCGGGCATCGAGGTCAAGATCGTCGATGACGACGGCAAGGAGGTCGCGCCCGGCGAGCGCGGCGAGATCCTGCAGCGCGGGTACGGCGTGATGCGCGGCTACTGGAACGCGCCCGAGCACACGGCCGAGGCCGTCGACGCCGGCGGCTGGCTGCACACCGGCGACGTCGGCGTGCTGGACGAGCAGGGCAACCTCGCGATCGTGGACCGCAAGAAGGAGCTCTACATCGTCAACGGCTTCAACGTCTCGCCTGCCGAGGTCGAGTCGCTGCTCCTGCGCGAGGGATCGCTGGCCCAGGCCGCGGTCGTCGGCGTCCCCGACTCCGCCACGGGCGAGGCGGGGGTGGCGTACGTGGTCCCGAGGCCCGGCGCGGCCGTCGACCCCGACACGCTGGTCGGGTGGGCGCGGGCCAACATGTCCAACTACAAGATCCCCAAGCGGGTCGTCGTGGTGGACGCCCTGCCGGTCAACGTCAACGGCAAGATCGACAAACAGGTCCTCCGCGATCGGGCGAGGCAGGCGCCGGGCGAGTAGGTTGGAAGTGCGCCCACTGCCCCAGGAGCTGCCATGTTGCGCCTGCTGGCCGGTGCGGCCGCACGTACATTCGGGGCGCGCGCGGCCGTCGTCACCGGCGCCACTTCGCTGACCTTCGCCGACCTCGACCGGCTTTCCGACCAGGTGGCCGCCGGGCTCGCCCATCGGGGGATCCGCGTCGGCGACGTCGTGGTCCTCGCGCTGCCCGACGGGCCCGAGTTCGTGATCTGCTACGTCGCCGCCGCGAAGATCGGCGCGGTGACCGCGGGCATCGGGACGGACCGCGTGGAGCTGCTGACCATGCTGGAGCCGGCCCTTGTCATCACCGTCCCACGGGTGTTGCCGCCGCTGGCCGGGCTCGACGTGGTGACGCTGCCCGTCGAGGGCGGCGGGCAGCCACGGGACTCCTACGACCCGGCGCGGCTCGGCGGGCTGTGCCGGGCCGAGCCGCCACCGCCGCCGTTCCCACCCGACCCCGGGCGTCAGGTGGTGATCACTTTCACTTCGGGACGGACCGGGCCGCCCAAGGGCGTGTTGTTCGGCAACCGCCAGCTCGAGGCCATCCGCGCCCACGGGGCCGGCGACCGCTGGGCCACTGGTGACGCCCGGCTGGTGCCGCATCCGCTCGGGCGGCTCGGCTTCGTCACCCGGCTGCCGATCTTCCTGCAGACCGGGCGGACCTGCCACGTGCTGCCCGCATGGAGCGAGGACGCCGCCCTGCGGGTGTTGCGCGAGCACCGGATCAGCGTGTTGCAGGGCACCCCGGACCAGCTCGCGCGCATCCTCGCCGGCGGCGGTGACCTGCCCGACCTGACCCTCATCCTGTCCAGCGGCGCGCCCGCCCCGCCCGAGCTGATCAGGGCGCTGCGGGCCAAGTACGGCGTGCCGGTCTGCAACCGGTACATCTGCACCGAGGCCGGGCTCGGGCTCGGCACGCGGCCCGACGACCCGCCCGAGGACGCCGAGGTGAGCGTCGGCAGGCCGCGCGGCGGGGTGGACGTGTCGATCAGGGACGCGGACGGCCGCCTCCTGCCTGATGACGAGGAAGGGGAGGTCCTTCTTCGCTCGGACGCGGTCATGAGCGGCTACGTTGGCAACAACACCGATCAAGCGGTTTTCGCCAGGGACGGGTTCGTCCACACTGGCGACCGGGGATACATCGATGGCACTGGCCGGTTGCATCTGGTAGGACGCGTGTCTTAGGAGGCGGCGTGGCGTTGCGTGTGGCGGTCATCGGGTCGGGTCCCGCCGGGATCTACACGGCCGAGGCACTGGTCAAGCAGTCGGCGGAGCCCGTGCAGGTCGATGTGCTCGAACGCCTCCCGACCCCGTACGGGCTGGTCAGGTACGGCGTCGCGCCCGACCACACCTCGATCAAGTCGATCGCCAACTACCTGCGGAGGGTGCTGGAGCTGCCTGAGGTCCGCTTCCTCGGCGGCGTCACGCTCGGCACGCACCTGTCCGTCGATGACCTGCTCGGACTCTACGACGCGGTGGTCTACTGCACCGGGGCCATGGTCGACAGGAAGCTCGGCATCCCCGGTGAGGACCTGCCGGGCAGCGTGGCGGCGACCGACTTCGTCAACTGGTACTGCGGGCACCCCGACGTCGATCCCGACAGGTTCACGCTCGACAGCTCCGAGATCGCCGTCATCGGGGTCGGAAACGTCGCCGTGGACGTCGTACGCGTCCTGGCCAAGACCGCCGACGAGCTACGCGCCACCGACGTGCCGCACGACGTGCTCCAGCGCCTGTCGGAGAGCCAGGTGAAGGCCATCCACATGGTGGGCCGCCGGGGTCCCGAGCACGCCAAGTTCACCCTGAAGGAGCTGCGGGAGCTGGGCGATCTGGCCAACGCGGACGTCTGCGTACGGCCGGACGAGGCCGTCGTGCTCGGCGGCGACTTCCCGCGCCAGGTCCAGGGCAACATCAAGGTCCTGCAGTCGTGGGCCGCCCGCGAGCCCGTCGGCCGCCCGCGCCGCCTCGACGTGCGGTTCTGGCTGCGGCCCGTGGAGATCCTCGGCACCGAGCGGGTCGAAGGGCTCAAGCTCGAACGCACCCGCCTGTCGGAGGAGGGCCGCGTCGTGGGCACGGGCGAGTTCGAGACCCTGAACGTCGGCATGGTGCTGCGCTCGGTCGGTTACCAGAGCGTGCCGCTGCCCGGGGTGCCGTTCTCCGAGCAGACCATGACCGTGCCGAACGTGGCCGGGCGCGTGCGCGAGCGCGAATATGTGGCAGGCTGGCTCAAACGCGGCCCCACCGGGGTCATCGGCACCAACAAGTCCGACGCCGCCGAGACGGTCCGGACGCTGCTGTCGGATCTGGTGCCGGACCCGGGCACGTCGAACCGGGCGGGGCGCGAACGCGTCCATGGCGGGCCCGTCGAGGCGCTGCTGGCCGAGCGGGGGGTGCATCCGGTGACGTACGAGGAGTGGCTGGCGATCGAGGCGGCGGAGGCCGAGCTGGCCAAGACGCTGGGTCGCGGCGAACGTGTCAAAATCGTCGGTCTGGAGGCCATGCTCCGTGCCTGTCGTCCCTGAGCCCCCGGGCGGGTTCGCCGAGGCCTACCGCGCCCAGCAGGCCCGTTACCCGCAGCTGAGCGCCGCTCCCGGGTGGCAGCCGGTCCACACCGTCTATGTGCCGGCCGACCGGTTCTCCGCGCGCACCGTCGATGAGTGGCGCGATCACGCGTTGTCCCTGGTAAAGGCCCATCTCGGCGGCCCCGGCGAGCTGGTCGAGGTCTTCGGCGTGCCTCGCGGACCGGCCGCGGCCGTACACGAGAAGGTGCTGGCCAAGCTCACCCACGAGCCGATCGAGGACCTGCGCGTCGACTTCGAGGACGGCTACGGCGTGCGACCGGACGAGGTCGAGGACGGCCACGTGGAGCAGGCCGCCGAGGCGGTGGCCGCGCTGCACGCCGCCGGGGCGCTGCCGCGGCGGTGGGGGCCGCGGGTGAAGTCGTTCGCGGACGGGGACCCCGGGCGGTCGGTGCGGACGCTCGGCGGGTTCGTCACCGGGGTGGTCGAGCGGGTCGGCGAGCTGCCGGCCGGGTTCACGGTGACGTTCCCGAAGGTGCTCATGGAGGACTATCTGCCGCAGTTCGCGGGCGTGCTGGAGCGGCTGGAGGCCGGCCTGGACGTCCGGCTGCGGTTCGAGATGCAGGTGGAGGCGCCGCAGACGCTGCCCTTCCTGCGTGCCGAGCTGGCCGAGTCGCTCGGCGGGCGGCTGGCGGCGGCGCACTTCGGGGTGTTCGACTACACGGCCGCGCTCGGGCTGCCGCCGCACGAGCAGCGGCTGGACCATCCTGCCTGCGACCACGCCCGGCACGTCATGCAGACGGCGTTCGCCGGCACCGGCGTGGAGCTCTCGGACGGCTCGCTCGCCGCCTCACCTGCCTCCGACCGCGCCGTCGACGTGCACGCCTTGTGGCTGCGGCACGCCGAGCTGGTGCGCCACTCGTTGCGGCACGGCTTCTACCAAGGATGGGACATGCACCCGTCGCACCTGGTGAGCCGCTTCGCCACTGTTTACGCCTTCCACCTGGCCCACTACGACTCCTACCGGGAGCGGGTGAGCGCGTGGGAGGAGCAGCGAGAGGCCGGGGGCGGCGTCATGGACGAGCCGGCCACGATTCGCACGCTCGCCGCCGCCCTCCGCCGCGCCGACGCCGCCCTCCCGTAGTCGGAGGCGGCCCTGGCCTACTCAGACGCGCCCTCCCGTAGTCGGAGGCGGCCCTGGCCTACTCAGACGCGCCCTCCCGTAGTCGGAGGCCGCCCTGGCCTACTCAGACGCGCCCTGCCGTAGTCAGTCGCGTTCGACCAGGGCCCGCCATTGGCGTACCAGGCGCCACTCGACCGGGTCCGACCAGCTCGCGCGGACCGCGGACCCCACGTGGAAGGCCCTGATGCCGTAGTCGAGCAGCACGGGCACGTGTGCCGGCCGCAGGCCGCCGCCGGCCAGGATGATCGAGCCGTCACCCGCCTCCGCGCGGGTTTTCAACACCGGCAGGCCGTCGCCCACGCCGACTGGGGATCCGGACGTGAGCACGGTCGCGAGGTTGGGCAGCAGGCGCACGGCGCGCCACGACGCCTGGATGTCGGCCGCGTGGTCGACGGCCCGGTGGAAGGTCCACGGCAAGGGGGAGACGGCGTGGATGAGCGCCTCGGTGGCCGCGAGGTCGACGGCTCCGGCGCCGTCGAGGAACCCGAACACGAAACCGGCCGCCCCCGCCTGTGCCAGCGCCTTGGCGTCGCGGCTCAGCCGCACTAAGACGTCGGGGTCGGCGACGAAGTTGGCGTCGCAGCGGAGCATCACCATCTGGGGCAGGGGACATTCCGCGGCGATCGCGGCCACCGTCTCCGGGGAGGGGGTCAGCCCGTCGGCCGCCATGTCGGCGACGACCTCCAGCCGGTCGGCTCCGCCCTGTTCGGCGGCCACGGCGTCGCGCACATTGAGCGCAATCACCTCGAGCAGGGATCCGGTCATGCAGGAGAGGTTATATGGGGATCTGCCCCTTTGTGCTGGCAAGTGCTTTCCGCACCGCCACGCTGATGCGGTCCACGTCGAAGCGCTCGGCCGGTGGGAGCGGGACGCCTGCCCGCTCGCGAAGCTCCCGCGCCGCCTCCAGGAGCCGGGCGGCGCCGACGGGATCCCCGGCGAGCACCCGCGCGCCCGCCAGCCCCTCCAGCGCGTGAGCCTCGCCCCTGGCATCGTCCTCCGCGCGGGCCACGTCCAGGCTCCGTGAATGGAGATCGGACGCGGCCCGGGCATCCCCCCGCTGCTCGGCGAGGAAGCCGAGCTCGGCCAGGAGCAGCGCCTCCGGCCCGCCTCCGCCGATCCGGCGCATCCACTCCAGGCCGGTGCGGAAGTAGTCCTCCGCCTCGTCCAGGCTTCCCCTCCTGCGGGCGGACAGCCCGAGGCCGATCCTGGCGAACTCCTCCATGGACTTGTCGGACTGCTCGACCGCGCGCCGCCGAGCGCGTTCGTGGAGTTCGTCGGCGCGCTCGTGGTCGCCGGTGAGGAGGGCGATCCTGCCCAGCCGCGAGGACATCAGGGACACCTCCGACCACAACCCGAGGCGTTCGGCGATCCGGAGTCCCGTCGTGAAGTGGCGGGTCGCCGCTGGGTATTCGCCCGTGGCCTCGGCCAGCACGCCCAAGGGCTCGGTGGCCTGCAGCACTCCCCACTGGTCCCCCACCTCGGCGAAGAGCGCGGCGGCCCGCTCGCCGTCGCGTCCGGCGGTCGCGAGGTCGCCGCCGATCGCGGCGTATCGGGCCAGCCCGGCCAGGGCTGCGGCCATCCCCCACCGATCCCCGACGGCGTCGAACTCGCGCCGCGCCTCGGCCAGGTGGCGGATCCCCACCGCCTGCTCTCCCACGCCGATCCGGGCGAACCCAAGAAACCACCGCATCCGGGCCCGCGTGGCGGGGTCGTCCAGGTCCTCCAGCGCGCGGTCGGCGTTCCCGGCCTCACCGGTGCGCAGGCCGATGCCGGCCTGCCAGGCCAGCGCCTCCGCCCGCGCCGCTCCTGCCGCATCCGGCGGCTCCACCGCCAGGGCCCTGGCGATCGACCGGCGTGCCTCACCCAGCCGTCCGGTCACGAACCAATACCAGGCCTGGGCGTTGACCAAGGTCAAGGCACATTCTGCCGCGCCGTGCTCGATCGCCTCGTCCAGCGCCGCACGGAGGTTGGCCTGTTCCGCCTCCAGCCGGGCCATCCACGCCTGCTGGCCGGGACCGCGGAGGTGGGTCTCGGCTCGTACGGCGAGCGCGGCGTGGTAGTCGCGGTGCCGCCGCCGCGCCGCCTCCAGTTCCCCGGCGTCCCTGAGCCGTTCACGGCAGTACTCGGCGATCGGCTCCAGCAGCCGGTAACGCCCGTCCCCCTGAACGACCATGGACCGGGAGACGAGCCGGGCGAGGACGTCCATGACCTCCGAGACGCCGACACCGCCTCCGGCGCAGGTGCGCTCCGCCGCGTCGAGCGTGCAGCCGCCGACGTGCACGGCGAGCCGGGCGAGCACCGTCCGCTCCGGCCCGCTCAGCAGGTCCCAGCTCCACTCGATCACGGAGGCAAGCGTGCGCTGGCGGGCCGGCGCGTCCCTGGGGCCGTCGCCGAGCAACCGCAGGTGCAGCCGCTCGGCAAGCTCGCGCACGCCCAGCCCGGGCACCCGGGACGCGGCCAGCTCCAGTGCGAGCGGGATGCCGTCCAGCCTGCGGCAGATCGTGGCCACCGCGTCGGCGTCGTCGGCGGCCTGTCCGGCTGCCGCGGCCCGCTCGGTGAACAGGCGCGCGGCATCGGCGGGGAGCAGCGGCGGCACCACGACCACCGCCTCCCCTGACACCCGCAGCGGCTCCCGGCTCGTGGCCAGCACGCGCAGGCCGGGCACCTGACGCAGCAGCGGGCCCACGACCGCGGCGGCCTGCTCGACCACGTGCTCACAGTTGTCCAGGACCAGCAGCAGCCGCCTGCCGTACAGCACCTCACCGAGCGGGCGGGACGAGCCGTCGTCCCGGACGCCCAGCGCGGTTCGTACGGTTTCCTCGTCGAACCGGCGCAGCTCGGCGAGTTCGACGAGGTGGACGCCGTCCTCCTCCGCCCAGGTGGCCGCGACCTCCAGTGCCAGCCGGGTCTTGCCGACACCACCGGGTCCGGTCAGGGTGACCAGCCGTGAGCGCTCCAGGGATTCGCGGATCCGGCGGGTCTCCTCCTCACGGCCGATGATCTCCGTGACGGGCGCGGGCACGGCACGGCGTGCCGGTTGTTCCGTACGGGGCATCAGCGCGGGATCCTGCCGCAACATCGCCGCGTGCAGGGCGGCCAGCTGCGGGCCGGGATCGGCGCCGAGTTCGTCGGCGAGGCGGCGGCGGACCTCCTCGTACGCCTCCAGGGCCTCGGCTTGCCGGCCCGCGCCGTACAACGCCCGGAGGTACGCGGCCTGCACCCGCTCGCGCAGCGGGTGCCGGGCGGCGAGGTCGCCCAGCTCCCCGGCGACCGTGTGGTGCTCACCGAGGTCGAGGCGCGCCTCCGCCCGATCCTCCAGCGCGGCCAGGCGGGCCTCCTCCAGCCGCGTGATCGCCGGCCCGGCGAAAGGGGCGTCGGCGAAGTCCGCCAGCGCCGGCCCTCGCCACAGAGCGAGGGCGTCGGCGAGCAGGGCGGACCTCGTACGGGGATCTCGCGTGCGGCCCGCGCGGGAGACCAGGACCGCGAACTGCCCGGCGTCGACCGCGTCGGCCTCGATCGTGAGCCGGTAGCCCGCGGGCCCGTGGCCGACGAGGTCACGCGTGCCCGGCTCCGCCTCGTTCAGGACCCGCCGCAGCTGGGAGACCTTTTGCTGGAGCGCGTTGGCCGGATGGCGCGGCAGGTCGTCGCCCCACAGGTCGTCGACGAGCCGGTCGGCGGAGACCGGGCCGCCCTCCCGGACCAGCAGATCGGCCAGGAGGGCGCGGACCTTCGTCTCCGGAATGCGGACCGGCTCACCGTCTTCCGTCCAGACCGTCAGCGGCCCCAGCACCCCGAAACGCACCCGTCAAAGCTAGGCGAACTCCTTCCCGAAATCGAACGTACGCCACCGTTCAGGGCGAATCCGGATCGTCACCCAATCGCCGAGCCCATCCTGGATGGAGGCGAAGAACCGCTCTCCTTGCTCCGGACCGAGGTACCTGATCGACCACTCGCGGTATTCGCCGGGGTCGGTGGGCTCGTATCCGGCGACCACGCCGTCGATGGAGACGTATTTGTAGGGCATCGCCTCCTGCTGGGCGGCGAAGCCGACATGACCCGCGTCGCGGATCAGCTCGAGCTTGCGGGTGCCGGACGGCGTGCTGATCCGGATGTCGCCGCCGGGCGCGTAGCCGTACCAGATCGGGACCAGCAGCGGGGCCCGGCCGTCGGCCACGCTGAGCACCCCGATGTGCGTGCCCGCCAGGAACTCCTCGCGCTCACTGACGCTCATGCGCGTGGACATGCGCATCCCCCTTCAGTTCAGCCGGACCAGCATCTTGCCGGTGTTGGCGCCGCTCAACACGCCGAGGAAGGCGTCCGGGGCGCGGTCGATTCCGTCGAAGACAGTCTGCTCGTAGTGGAGGGAGCCGTCGGCGATCCACGCCGCGCCGCGCTCGATCCACTCGGGGAAGAGGCCGAGGTAGGAGGTGACCAGCATCCCGCGGAGCGTGGCGTTCTTGGCGGCGAGCTTGAACAGGTTGTCCGGGCCGGGCACCGGTTCGGTGGAGTTGTAGGAGGAGATCGCGCCGACCATGCCGATCCGGCCGTGGTCGCGCAGCGCCTCGATGGCGGCCCGCAGGTGGTCGCCGCCGACGTTGTCGACGTAGACGTCGATGCCGTCGGGGGCGGCCTCGGCCAGTTGCGCGCCGATCGGTGCGGCCCGGTGGTCGAGCCCGGCGTCGAAGCCGAAGTCGGCGACGAGCTTCTTGGCCTTGACCGGCCCGCCGGCCGAGCCGATCACCTGGGCGGCCCCGAGCTTGCGGGCGATCTGCCCGGCCACACTGCCCACGGCCCCGGCGGCCGCCGACACGTAGACCACGTCGCCGGGCTCGACCGGGGCGACCCGGGTCAGCGTGGCGTAAGCGGTCAGCCCGGTCGTGCCCAGCGGCCCCAGGTACGCCTCCGCGGGCGCGGCCGTGGTGTCGATGACGGTCGCGTCCGCGGCGTCCAGCAGCGCGTACTCACGCCAGCCCAGGAAGTGCGTCACCATGCTGCCCACCGGGACGGAGTCCGCCCGTGAGGCGACCACCTCGCCGACGGCCGAGCCGAGCAGCGGGGCGCCGATCCGGTACGGCTGGGCGTAGGACACCTCCTCCCTCATCCACTCCCGCATGTACGGGTCCACCGACATCCAGGTGTTGCGGACGACGATCTGGCCCTCGCCAGGCCTGGGGACACGGGTGGAGGCGAGCTCGAAGGTCTCCGGGCCCGGCACGCCCACCGGACGGGCGGCCAGCCGGATCTCACGGCTGATGAAGTCGTTGTTCATGGGAACCACGGTGTGGCTCGCCGCTTTGGGTCTGCTTTGGGTCGCCTGTCGTGCCGGCAGGGCCCGGCCTCCAGGCGAGGAGGCCGGGCCCCGGTTCCGGGTTCTACGCGGAGATGAGCTCCGCGATCGTCAGGTCGCGGAAGGCGGTCGTGGACAGGTCCTCCGAAGGGCGCTGGAAGAGGGCCCCCGAGGAGCGGTGGGGCAGGTCCACGGTGCGGACGTGGTGGAAACCGCGGCTGCGGTAGTACGACTGCAGGCGCGGGTTCGCCTTGGCGCAGTCGAGCCGCAGCCACGGCAGCCCCGCCGCGAACGCCGAGGCGGCGGCCCAGTCGAGGAGGGCGTCCCCGAGCCCGCTGCCGGACCACGGCCGGGCCACGGCCAGCTTGTGGATGTAGAGGGCGGCACCCGGGTCGTCGCCGGGAGTCCAGAATTCGGGATCGGCGTGGTCGTCGAGGGCAATGGTGGCCACCGGCGGCGCCGACTCGTCGGGGTCCAGGTATCGAAGCTCGTCGTCGAGCAGGAACAGCACCCGCTCCTCAATGAGCGGCTCGATCCGCTCGGGGCCGAACCCGTTGCGGGGCCACTGCCGCACCCCTTGCGCATAGAGCCACTCGGCGGTGTCCGCGAGCAGCGTCAGGACGCCGGGAAGGTCGTGAGGTTCCGCCCTGCGGAGCGCGAGCGGATGAAGCAGGGTGTTTGTGTGCATAATACAACTCCCGTTGCGATGGGTTCCTACGCGAGCGCAGAGCGTAATGACGCGATGTCGCGTAGGGGCGAAATGGGGCCTCAACCCGGTATATACGGATAAATGGCGATTTGAGGGAGTATGCACGACTCCCTCAGGCCAGCGAGGCGGCTATTTCTCGCTGCACCCGGCCGGCGAAATCACCCCTTCATCCGAGCCCTCTAGCGGCGATCGAGCTCGTATCTGATCAAATGTTTGTCGGCGGGCAGTACCGACACCGCGACACGCACGGGCATGTCGGCCCCGTCGAAACCAACTCGGACATACACCATGACTGGTGTGCCGAGCTCGAGTTGGAGGCGCTCCGCCTCCTCTTGGTTGGGCATGCGGGCCCAGATGTCGTCGACGACGCGCACCTGCGCATGACCCAGTTCCTCCAGCACCCGGTTCGCCCCTCGCGCGATGTCTCCGGGCCTGGCGATCTCGGAATCGGCAACCAGATCACGGGGGAAGTAGGAATCGTTGGTGTTGTACGGCTGGCCGTCCACGAACCGCAGACGACGTCTCACCACCGCCAATTCCCCGTCCGCCAACTCCAGCCTGCTGGCGATCTCCTCGACCGGAGACACGGTCAGCACCTCGATGTACTGGCTTGGCGCGCGGCCTTCCTGTGCCACGGCGTAGGCGAACGCCTCCCGCAGTTCCCCACGAGGTTGTGGCTCCAGCTCACGTTGGGGATAGATGAGCAGCGGCCGCCGGTCTCTGACCACGGTTCCGCGCCGCGGCGTGCGCGTAACGAGCCCTTCGTTGACGAGCTCTCCGAGGGCCAGCCGTACGGTGTTTCTGCTCACCCCATGGTCTTCCATGAGCTGCGCCTCGGTCGGCAGCTGCGCCCCGGGGCCGAGGACACCCGAGTAGATGGCGCGACGCAATTCCGCAGCCACCTGCTGATACAGCACCGACCTTGCCACTTTCACCCCTTTTGTTCCAACAATTTAGACGATCTGGTTCTAGCAGGCCACAACCCCTTGACCGAACCCCCTTGAGCGGCCCATCATCCATTCGTTGGTACAAATCCATCTAAAGGCCGGTGAGGGGGTGAAGGCCAGTGTTGCCGGTCCGCACGGGTACGCCGTACCTGCCCTGGCAAGACCCTGGTGAAGCAACACGTTTACTGCGTTACGTGTTGCCGCGCCAGCGGTTCACCCACACCTGCCAGAGCAATCGGCATGGCGAGTCCGTGCAATCGGTGTCGACTGAGCTGACCGCGTGGTGCGACGACGGATCCTTTGTCTGGAACGAGGAGGGTGGCGCCCCCGTCACGCACCCCATTGATGACCCGGTTGGTGCAGCTCAACGCATCGCCGCACGTTACCGGCGGCAGGAGCTTTCACACTCCCCCATCGACTCCGTGTGCGATCACACGGCCTAGGACTCCATCCCTCGCCGGAGTCCTGGCGCCGCCGCTCACGGGGCAGGAAGCGCGTCCTGGCGGGTCCCCCACGCCCGCCAGGGCGCGCTTTCCTCTGAGGACCGGCCGATCGATCACTTCCTTTCTTCCGCCCGCCCGGCGGCCCGCGCGGCCGCGCCTCTGCGGGCACGAACGTCCGGACCGCAGGCATGATCGTCAGCCGTGGCCGCGCGGCCACGCCGGTCGCCGAGTCCGTTCCGCTCACGTCCGCCGCCAAGATCAAGCCGTCCGCGTTGACGTCTACTGCCTCATCATCAACCCTCGGAGCCCGAACTGGGGGCAGCTTCGCCATGGTGGGACTGATGGGGTTCGTGGGTACGAAACCAATGCCGGGATCCACGTTCCCGGCGTCCTCGTCACCCGGCGGCCGGAGCCCAGTTCACCAGTGTCAGCGTGTCGTCGATCCGGTTGTAGGACGCCCGCACCCGCTCACCCGCCTCCGGGGGTCGCTCGCCGTCCCAGTTGCCGTACACGAGACAGCCGGGCACCGCCGCCAGCCGCACCATGACGACCACGTACGGCTCCCGGGCGCCCGGCATGAACGCCTGGTGGTTGACGATCCAGCTCTCGACCCGCCCCTCGGGCTCCACCTCCTGCCAGTGCCACGCCTCAGTCCGGCACGCCGGACAGAACGCCCTGGCCGGGAAACGGGTCGTGCCGCACGTGTCGCACCGCTGCACGACGAACTCGCGCGTCGCGATCCGCTGCCACCACTCCCGGGAGTCCCGGTCGGGCTCGGGCCGGTAGGGCATCAGGACCTCCTGAGGATCAGGGCGGAGGTGGCGGGCAGGATGTAGCCGGGCTGGGCCGTGGACAACGCCACCTCCGCGCCGGGCACCTGGCGGTCCCCCGCGTCGCCCCTGAGCTGGGACACCGCCTCCGCAATGTGGTTGACGCCGTGGACGTAGCCCTCCGACAGGAAACCGCCGTGGGTGTTGACCGGCAGCGGGCCGTCCAGCGCCGTGGCGCCCGAGGCCACGTACGGGCCGCCCTCTCCTTTGGCGCAGAACCCGTAGTCCTCCAGTTGCACGATCACCGAGTACGTGAAGCAGTCGTAGAGCTCGGCCACGTCGATCTCCGCGGGCCCGAGCCCGGCCTGGGCGTACAGGCGCGGGGCGAGCGCGGCGGCCGCGGTCACCGTGGGGTCGGCGGCGGGGCCCGACAGGTGCGACGTGCCGCCACCCCAGGCCGCGGCCGAGATCAGGACCGGCGGGCGGCGCAACGAGCGGGCACGTTCCGCGGTGGTGACGACCACGGCGCAGGCCCCGTCGGTCTCCAGGCAGCAGTCCAGGAGGCGGAAGGGCTCGGCGATCCACCGGCTGGCCAGGTAGTCGTCCATCGTGATGGGGGTACGCATGAGCGCCCGCGGGTTCTTGGCGGCATTGGCGCGCTGCGTGACGGCCAACTGCCCGAAGTGCTCGGCTTTGGTGCCATATTTCAGCATGTGGGCGCGGGCATACATGGCGTACTGCTGCGGCGGTGCGACATATCCGTACGGCGCCTGGTACTGCACCTCCGGGCTCGCCGGCACACCCCGCCCGGTGCCGCCCATGCGGAACTCGGAGCGGGCGTTGATGGCCCGGTAGCAGACGACCGTCTCGGCCATCCCGGCCGCCACCGCCAGCGCGGCCTGGCCGACCACGGCGTGGGAGACGCTGCCGCCGCCGAACTGGTCCAGATGCCAGGCCAGGTCCGTCAGCCCCAGCGCCGGTCCGACCAAGGCGGGCGGCGCCGAGTCGCCGACGCGGTGCGTGGCCAGGCCGTCCACGTCGTCCGCCGTCAGCCCGGCGTCCTCCAGGGCGGCCAGCACGGCGCGGCAGGCCAGCGTCAGAGTGCTGGCCCCGGAGTCCTTGGTGAAGGGGGTGTATCCGACGCCGGCGATCGCGGTCACGTCCCGAAAATCAAGCAAGCGCTTGGGCACATCTCTCACGCTATGCCGGACATTTCCCCCATGTCAACGCACGTATGGGGCCACCCAGCGCGCGACCCGTGCGGCATACGACTTGACACGTTTCCGCGATTGCCCCTAGCGTCCAAGCAAGCGCTTGGTAAGATGAGAGCGCAGCCGGTGGACTAGGAGGCGGACCCATGAGCACACACGCTGCCCGGCTCATCGCGCCGGATGGTTGCCGCAGCCTTCCGACGCCGCATCAGCGCAGGATTCGCAACGGAGCCGCCATGCCGACGGGCCCGAACTCACAGAGCGCGAACGGCCACCTGGACAGCCGGCGCTTCCGGCAGGTGCTCGGCAGGTTCGCCACGGGCGTGGTGGCGATCACGGCGCTCGACCCCCAAGACGGCCGGCCCTGCGGACTGGCCGCGAACTCCTTCACCTCGGTCTCACTGGACCCGCCCCTGGTGGCGTTCTGCGTGGCGCACACCAGCACGAGCTGGCCCAGGGTACGCGGCGCGAAAGTCGTCACCGTGAACGTGCTGGCCGAAGACCAGCAATCGGTGTGCGCCCAGATGGCGACCAAGGGCGGGGACAAGTTCGCGGGGCTGGAGTGGACCGGCTCCCCCGGCGGCAACCCCGTGCTCGAAGGCGCGCTGGCCTGGATGGACTGCGCGGTCGAGGCCGAGCACCCGGCAGGCGACCACGTGATCGTGGTGGCGCGGGTGCTGCAGCTCGACACGCACGCCGACGGCGGCCCGCTGGTGTTCTTCCGCGGCGGCTACGGGGGGTTCGTTGACGCTTCCTGAGCTGGGCGAGACGCCGGGCTTCCGCGAGGAGGCGCGGGCCTGGCTGGAGGAGGCCCTGCGCGGCGAGTTCGCCGCCGCGCGCGGCTTGGGCGGGCCCGGGCGTGAGCACGAGGGTCACGAGCTGCGGCTGGCCTGGGAGCGCCACCTCGGCAAGAACGGCTGGACGTGCCTCGGCTGGCCGGAGCGGTACGGCGGCCGCACTGCCTCCCTGGAGGACCAGGTCGCCTTCCACGAGGAGTACGCCCGAGCCGACGCCCCCGCCCGGGTCGGCCACATCGGCGAAGGGCTGATCGGCCCCACCATCCTCGAATTCGGCACCGACGAGCAGAAGGCCCGGTTCCTGCCGCCGATCCAGCGGGGCGAGGAACTGTGGTGCCAGGGATACTCCGAGCCCGAGGCCGGCTCCGACCTGGCCGGCGTCCAGACCAAGGCGCGCCTGGAAGACGGCCAGTGGGTGGTCACCGGCCAGAAGGTGTGGACCTCGCTGGCCCACGTGGCCGACTGGTGCTTCGTGTTGTGCCGTACCGAGCCGGGCTCGCAGCGGCACCGCGGGCTGTCGTACCTGCTGGTCCCCATGCGTCAGCCTGGCGTCACCGTGCGGCCGATCGTGCAGCTGACCGGGACGTCGGAGTTCAACGAGGTGTTCTTCGACGGCGCTCGCACGGCGGCGGGCAACGTGCTGGGGGCGCCCGGCGACGGCTGGCGGGTCGCGATGGCCACGCTCGGCTACGAGCGTGGCGCCTCCACGCTCGGGCAGCAGATCGGCTTCCGGCGCGAGCTGGCCAAGGTGATCGAGACGGCCAAAACGACCGGTGCCGCCGATGATCCGGTGCTGCGCGACCGCCTCGTGCAGTCGTGGCTGGAGCTGGAGATCATGCGGCTCAACGCGCTCAGGATGGTACGCCCCGATCCGGGGCCGGAGGTGTCGATCGCCAAGCTCTACTGGTCGGAGTGGCATCGCCGGCTCGGCGAGCTGGCGCAGGCCGTCCAGGGCAAGAGCGGGCTGGTGGGCGAGCTGAACGACCTGCAGCGGCTCTACCTGTTCAGCCGGGCCGACACGATCTATGCCGGTTCCAGCGAGATCCAGCGGAACATCATCGCCGAGCGCACCCTGGGACTGCCACGGTGATGGGAGAGGCGATGACACCGGCGTACCCGAAGGCGCACGGCCTGCTCGACGGCAAGGTGACGCTGGTGACGGCGGCCGCCGGCGCCGGCATCGGCTACGCGACCGCCCGCCGGTGCGCCGAGGAAGGCGCCACGATCGTGGTCTCGGACAGGCACGAGCGCCGCCTGGCCGCCGCCGCCGAGGCACTGACCGAGCTCACCGGCGTCAAGCCGCTCGCCGTCCCGTGCGACGTGACGTCGGAGGCGCAGGTGCTGGCGCTCTTCGACGCGGTGGTCGAGGCGCACGGCCGGCTCGACGTGGTGGTCAACAACGCCGGACTCGGCGGTACGGCGCCGTTGGCCGAGATGTCCGACGACCAGTGGCACGCGGTCATCGACGTCACCCTGAACGGCACCATGCGCTGCACCCGGGCCGCGCTGCGCCAGATGATCGCCCAGGGCTCCGGCGTCATCGTGAACAACGCCTCGGTGATCGGGTGGCGGGCGCAGCGCGGGCAGGCGCACTACGCCGCCGCCAAGGCCGGGGTGATGGCGCTGACCAGGTGCGTGGCACTGGAGGCGGCCGAGCACGGCGTGCGGGTCAACGCGGTGGCGCCGTCGCTGGCCGTGCATCCGTTCCTGGCGAAGGTGACGAGCGAGGATCTGCTGGCGGAGCTGGCGGCCAAGGAGGCGTTCGGGCGGTCGGCGGAGCCGTGGGAGGTGGCGAACGTGATCGTCTTTCTGGCCAGCGACTACTCCTCGTACATGACGGGCGAGGTGGTCTCGGTCTCCTCCCAGCACCCTTGACAGGATATCCTGAGCAACAGGATATAGTGAAGGTGTGCATATCACGGAACCCATGTTCCTGGCGCTGACGGCGCTGGTGGACGAGCCACGTCACGGCTACGGGATCGTCCAGGAGGTGGACCGGCTCTCCGAGGGCCGGGTGCAGCTCAAGATCGGGACGCTGTACGGGGTGCTCGACCGGCTCGCAGCCGAGGGTCTGGTCGCGCCCGACCGCGAGGAAGTGCAGCAGGGGCGGCTGCGCCGCTACTACCGGCTGACCGACGACGGCGCCCGCGCGCTGCAGGAGGAGGCCGTCAGAATGGCCGCCAACGCCAGCACCGCCACCACCCGCCTGCGCGCCAGAGCCGCCCGAGGAACCCCGGCCACTGGTGGCGCCCTGTTCAGCGGAGGCGCCGGCCGGGGCATGCTCGCCGGAGGTGCCGCATGAGCCTGCTCGAACGGCGTTACCGCGGCGTCCTGCGCCTCCTTCCCGCCTCCTACCGCGCCGAGCGCGAGGAAGAGATGGTGGCGGCCTTCATGGAGGCCGCCGGCGACGTGCCCGACGAGGTGAACCCGCGCCCCGGCTGGGGCGAGATCGCGAGCGTGCTCGGGCTGGCCCTGCGAGTGCGCATCGGCGGCACCCTGGCCGCCCCTCGTGCCTACGCCTGGGGCGAGGCCGTCCGTCTCGTCGCGCTGCTCGGGCTGGCCTACCAGACGGTGTACGCGGTCTTCGTGGCCGCGGACCTCTACCGAGCGCTCACCTTCGAGGCCGATCCGAACTTCGCCGGCGCGCCGGGATCGATCGAGCGGTTGCTGTCCATTGCCGAGTCCGTGGCGACCCTGTGCTCGGCCATCGCCTTCGTCGCGATCACGCGAGGCCACCCGCGCCTGGCGAAAGTCACCGCTCTGATCGGCGCCATGCCCGCACTGGGCTACGCCGCGACCGGAGCGGGGCCCTTGGCGGCGGGACCGAATCCTGGCGGACAGGTGGCCAGTGCGGTGTTCGTGCTCTTCCCGGTCGCCGCGTTGATGCTGGGCTTTCACCGCGACGTCGCACCGCGCCGCCGGTCATGGGGACTCGCACTGTCGCCGATCATCGCCGGACTGGTGACCATGGGCGGGGTGCAGGTGATGCTTTCACTGCGCCTGCACGAGCACGATTGGCTCTACCTGTGGCTGGATCTCATCGGGATGTCGGTCCTGGCGCTGGCCGCGGAATCGCTGTTCGTGCTGGTCCGCGGGCGCTCACCGGCCTGGGCGCTCGCGCTGTCCGCCGCCGCCTCGCTCCTGCTGCTGGTGCGCCTGCCCATGATGATCGACAACTACGGGAACGCGCCGAACGCCATCCCGTGGCTGACGATGCTCGAGCAGTGCGTGCTGCTCATCGTGCTGATCGGGGTGCTGGCGGGGACGGGGCTGAAGGCGCTGCCCCGGTCCTGACCGGTCGCTGTCAGCAAAAGATCAGGGTAGGCGGCAGGAGGTTTCGGATCTAACGTCCGGAACATGGGCACACGCTCCTCCTTCCTGCTCGATGTCCTCATGACGGAGTTCGGCGAGTCGATCAAGCAAGACCCCGCGGCTTTTACGCGGAAATTTCGGAAAATGGCGGCCTCTCCCTTCGCCTTCTATCGAGGCAGCGCGTGCCTCTTCTACGCCGACATGACCGGCACGTACGCCGACGACGCCTACCTCGACGCCCTCACCAGCCGCGTCTGGATCCACGGCGACCTGCATGCCGAGAACTTCGGCACGTACATGAACGCCTCCGGCGTGCTCGTCTTCAACGTCAACGACTTCGACGAGGCGTAC